>NZ_JBVJIJ010000023.1:116768-165511 GCF_055586325.1 Dactylosporangium sp. NPDC051087
GGCAGGGGGGGGGGGGGGGGGGGGGGGGGGGGGGGGGGAGGGGGGTGGGGGGGGGGGGAACCCCCCCCCCCCCCCCCGGCCCGCCCGCCCCCGAAGATGTGCCCAGACGAATCGGATCACGTCACCACCATGGCGCATACATTGTCACAATGCAAGAGCGGTTCACGTGCCGCGGGTGAGGGCCGGCCGTGGCGGCCTTGGCACGGTCGACGGATGGACTCTGCGCCGAAGCTCGGGCGGCGGCTCGCCGTCGAGCTCATCGGGACCTTCTGGCTGGTGTTCGCCGGCTGCGGCACGGCCGTGCTCAGCGCGCGCTTCGACACCGTGGGAGTGGGCCTGCTCGGCGTCGCGTTCGCGTTCGGCCTCGCGGTGCTCACCGGGGCGTACGCGTTCGGGCACATCTCCGGCGGCCACTTCAACCCGGCGGTCACCGTCGGGCTGTGGCTCGGCGGGCGCACCCGGACCACCGACGTCGTGCCCTACGTCGTGGTGCAGGTCATCGGCGCGCTCGCCGCCGCCGGGGTACTGCTCGCGATCGCCACCGGCCGCAGCGGCTTCAGCGTCGCGCGGGACGGCTTCGCCACCAACGGCTACGGCAGCCACTCCCCGGGCGGCTACCACCTCGGCGCCGCGCTGCTGACCGAGGTGGTCCTCACGGCGGTGTTCGTCCTGATGATCCTCGGCTCGACCGACGTGCGGGCGCCGCGCGGCATGGGCCCCCTCGCCATCGGGCTGACGCTCGCCGTCATCCACCTGATCAGCATCCCGGTGACGAACACGTCGGTGAACCCGGCCCGCTCGACGGGCCCGGCGATCGTCGCCGGCGGCGCCGCCCTGTCCCAGCTGTGGCTGTTCTGGGTGGCGCCGATCGCCGGGGCGCTCGTGGCGGGCATCGGCTACCGGTACGTCACCGGAAGCACCGGCACGGTCGAGGCGGCCACCGAGGCCCAGGACGTCGAGGGCTGAGCGGCCGCCTCACCGCGGCGCGGCAGGCCGAAGATGGCCGTCGCACGACTCGCCGGACTTCGTGCCGTCCGGGCAGACCACGTTGGACCAGGTCGTGTCGCCGAGATCGGCGCCGTCGAGGCGGGTGCCGCGCAGGTCGGTGTCGGCGAGCCACGCCCCGGTCAGGTCGGCGCCGCGGGCGTCCGCGCCGCCGAGGTCGGAGCGGCGCAGCGTGACCTGACGCAGATCCGCGCCGCGCAGGTCGGCGCCGCGCAGGCCGACGTCGGTGAGGGTGCCGCCGCGCCAGGTGGTGTCGCGCAGGTCGGCCCGGCCGAGCTCCACCCCGGTCAGGGTGGCGTCGGCGGCGTCGGCGCCGGTGAGGTCGGCGCCGGACAGGTCGACGTGCTCCATCGACAGCGACCGCAGGTGCGCCTTGTGCAGGTTCGAGCCGCTGAGGTTCGCCTCCCGCACGAACCCGCGCACCGTGGAGCGCTCCAGGTCGGTGCAGCGCAGCTGCCGGGAGGACAGCTCGGCGTCGTTGACCTCCCGGCGCGGCAGCGACGCGGCGCCGGGCGCGGTGCAGCGCCGCCCGTGCGTCTCGGGCTGCCGCGTGTGTACGACCAGCAGCACGCCCGACAGCACGGCCCCGGCGAGACACCCGACCGCCAGCCGCCGCCGCACCCGGGCCGGCAGCCTCCTCAACGGGGAGCGGGGGAGCTGAGCGGGCGCAGCGTCAGCCGGAGGATCCGGTCGTCCTCGGTGGACGGTCCCCGGTCGAGGCGGCCGTCGCGGTTGGACGTGGTGATCCAGACGCTGCCGTCCGGTGCCTTGATGGCCGTGCGCAGCCGCCCGTACTGCATGAACAGCGCCTCGACCGGCTTCTTCGTGACCCCGGCGGCGGGACGCCACCGGATGCTGGGCGCGTCGGGCCCGCCGCCCTCCGTCGGGCGGCTGCCGGCCTCCACCTCGCCGGCACGGTTCAGGCCGACGAGGTACACCCGCTGCCCGCGCAGGCAGGTGACGACGGCGGTGTCGCCCACCACGGCGACGCCCGCGCTGACCCCGACCTCCGGATGCCAGGCGACGGCGGGATCGATGTACTTGTCCTTGCCGCCGATGCCCTCGACGAGCGGCCAGCCGTAGTTGCCGCCGGGTTTGATGACGTTCAGCTCGTCCCAGACGGCCTCGCCGATCTCGGAGACGTACATGGTGCCGTCGGTGGCCCAGTCCATCCCTTCGGGGTTGCGGTGGCCGTACGACCAGATGAGCGACCCGCGGAACGGGTTGCCCGGCGGGGGCTTGCCGTCGGTGGTCATCCGCAGGACCTTCCCGCCCAGACTGTTGAGCGACTGCGCGGCCTCGGTCCTGGACGCCTCGCCGGTCGTCGCGTACAGGTAGCCGTCGGGGCCGAACGCGAGCCGCCCGCCGTCGTGGATGCCGCCGCGCGGGATGCCGGTGACGATCGGCCGGGGCCGTTCGCCGAGCTTCAGCTTCGCGATCCGGTTGTCGTCCGTGGTCGTGTAGTAGATGTAGACGGTCTGGTCGAGGGCGTACCGCGGCGACGCGGCGATGCCGAGCAGGCCGCCCTCGTTGTCCGCCGTCGCCTCGCTGATCTTCGTGACGGGGGTGACGGCGAGGGCGCCGTTCGCCATCCGGCCCGGCCCGACCCGCAGGATCCGCAGCGTCCGCCGCTCGGTGACGAGGGCGCTGCCGTCGGGCAGGAACGTGACGCCCCACGGGATGTCGAGGTGCCGGGCGATGGTGCTGACGGAGATCGAGGCGTCGCCGCTCGCCGACGGGTCGGCCGGGCCGTGCCCGAAGTACGTGGGGTCGGCGACCGTCGGGGCCTTGGACGGCACCGCGGCGGGCGCGTCCGACGTGCAGCCGGCCGCGAGCATCAGCAGCACGCCGAGCGCGGCGACCGCACGGACGGGTGTACCCAATGGACCGGCCTCCGCTCGCCCCCGTACAACGTCTTCCTGCACGATCACGAATTCCGCCGCGACCCGCGTCACCTCCGGCGAAGGATCGTCACCGGGCGTTTGACCACCCGGTGGCGGGGGCACCACGGCGGTGGGATTCGAGCACCAGTTCCAACGCGAGGGAGACCAGGATGAGACTGCTGACATTGGCCGCCGGGCTCGCCACCGGTTACGTGCTGGGCACGCGTGCCGGCCGGGGCAAGTACGAGCAGATCGTCGAGGGCGCCCGGCAGCTGCGCGCGAACCCGACCTTCGCCCAGGCGTCGGCGACGGCGAAGCACCTCGCCACGGCACCCGGGACGAAGGCCACGCTGACGCCGTCCACTTCCGTGCCGGCCTCCACTTCGCCCTCTGCTTCGCCGTCTGCTTCGCCCTCCACTTCGGACTCTGTTTCGGCGTCCGCTTCGGACTCTGCTTCGGCGTCCGCTTCGGCCGCGAAGCCCAGGGCGCCGCGCCGCGCGCCCGGTCAGGACACGACCCCCGGCCAGGGCACGCCGGCCGCGATCGCCGACCTGAAGTAGCCCCCTCACGGCGACCGGGGCGCGACCCCGGACGAACGTCACGGCCCCGGCAGCGTCACGCCGCCGGGGCCGTCCACGTCCCCCCGCTACGATCCTGGGCATGTCGACTTCGGCCTCAGGATGCCTGTTCGGTCTCGCGTACGGCGACGCCCTCGGCAAACCCACCGAGTTCATGACGGTCGACGCCATCGTCGCGCGGTACGGGCCGGGCGGCCCCAGGCAGCTCGAAGGCGACCCGGCGCTCGTCACCGACGACACCCAGATGACCCTCGCCGTCGGCTGGGCCCTGCTGGACGCCGCCGCACCCACCCCCGAGGCGCTGGAGCCGCTGCTGCGCGCCAGGTTCGTCGAGTGGGCCCACAGCCCCGACAACAACCGCGCACCGGGCATGACCTGCCTGCGCGCCTGCGGCGGCCTGTCCCGGGGCGTGCCGTGGGTCGAGGCGACCGTCGCCGGCTCCAAGGGCTGCGGCGCCAACATGCGCGTCGCGCCCGTCGGCCTCGCCCCCTACGACCTGGACACCCTCGCCGGCGTCGCGCAGCTGCAGGCGGCCATGACCCACGGCCACCCGACGGCGCTCGCCGCCAGCGAGCTCACCGCGTACGCCGTCCGCCTCCTCCGCGACGGCACCCCCCTCGCGGCCCTGCCCGACGCACTGCGGTCCCGGTGCGAGTCGCAGCGCACGACGTACCGGTCGGACTGGCTCGGCGACCTCTGGCAGCAGCCCGCCGCCACCACCCCCGCCGACTTCATCAGCCGCGGCTGGGACGAGTGCCTCGACGTCCTCGACCGCCTCGACCTGGCCCTGTCCCGCCCCGACGACGGCGGCGACCCGTGCGCGGCGACCGGCGCGGGCTGGGTCGCCGAGGAGGCCCTCGCCACCGCCCTGCTGTGCGCGGTCCGCCACGCCGACGACCCGGTCACCGCCCTCGCCCGCGCCGCCACCACGTCCGGCGACTCCGACTCGATCGCCTGCCTGGCGGGCGCCTTCATCGGCGCCGAACGCGGCATGCCCGCCTGGCCGTCCACCTGGCTCGACCGCATCGAGTACGCCCCCGCCCTCGCCACCCTCGGCCGCGCCTGGGACTGACCGCGCCGGGCCGCGCCGGGCCGCGCCGGGCCGCGCCGGGCCGCGCCGCGCCGGGCCGCGCCGGGCCGCGCCGGGCCGCGCCGCGCCGGGCCGCGCCGCGCCGCGCCGGGTCGGGCCGCGCCGGGTTGGGCCGCGCCGGGTCGGGTCGGGTCGCGTCGGGTCGGGGTCGCGTCGGGTCGGGTCGGGTCGCGTCGGGTTCGGTCGCGCCGGGTTCGGTCGCGCCGGGTTGGGTCGCGCCGGGTTGGGTCGGGGCTGCCGTCCGGCGCGGGTGCCATCCGTTTCGCGGTGGCCGAGGCTGCGACCGTAGCGGTGCCGGGACGGTGGGTCAGCGGATCTCGAGCTCGAACAGGGAGTAGCCGTACATGCCGTTGCGGCGGGTGCCGTTCATCCTGACGTAGCGGGCCGGGGTCGCGGCGATGCGGACGGTCTGCACGCCGCCGGTGCCTTCCGTGGTGCGCCACACGGTGTGCCAGGTCGCGCCGTCGGGGCTGACGGTGATGTCGTACTCGACGCCGTAGGCCGCCTCCCAGCGCAGCACGACCTCGGTGACCAGCCACACCTGCCCGAGGTCGACGCTGATCCACTGCGGGTCGCTGAACGTGCTGCTCCACCGGGTGCCCTGGTTGCCGTCGACCGCGTTGCCCGGCAGGTAGGCGGTGCCCTCCACGGACGACGACGTGGCGGGGCGGCCCAGCGCGAGGTTGGCTCCCTCCGGGTTCGCCGCACCGCCGGGCGTCCGGGCGGCGGGTGCCCCCGTCGTCGCCGACCTCCCCGGTGCCGCCTGCCGGGAGGGAACCCGGGACCCGTCAGCGGAACTCGCCGCCGACGAGCCCCGAACGCCGTCCGGCGACGCCGCGCCGGACTCCGACGACCCGGCGGACGGCAACGCGCCCGCCGACGGCAACGGCAACGCGGACGGCGCCGCCTCCGCCGGGCCCTTCACGTCCCGCCGCTGCAGCGCCACCACCGTGCCGATGACAGCGGCGAGCACCACGACGGCGGCGACGACAGCCGACACCAACCGCCGCCGCGCCGCTGCTTGCCCCGCCCCGTCCGGCCCGGTCTCCGCTCCGCCACCTGACCCCGCAGTGCCGCCTGACCCTGCCGCGCCGCTGCCCCCTAGCCTGTCGCCCGTCCCCGCTGCGCCGCCCGTCCCCGCCGCGCCGCCCGTCCCCGCCGCGCCGCCCGTCCCCGCTGCGCCGCCCGATCCCGCCGCGCCGCCCGTCCCCGCCGCGCCGCCCGATCCCGCGCCGCCACCCGGCCCCGCCGCGCCGCTGGCCCCCGCACTGCCGCCCGTCCCCACGCTGTGATCTGGTGCCGCGCCGCGCCGGGCTGCCGCGCTGCGCCTGTGTTTCGGGGTGCCGCCCGTCCCCGCGCCGCCGCCCGTCCCCGCGCCGCCGCCCGTCCCCGAGCCGTCGTCCGCTGCCGCGCCGGCGTCACCGCCGGACTCCGCCGGGGGCTCCGGATCAGGTGTGACATAAGGCCTGACGAAGCGAGGTGGCTCGGACTCCTCGTGCGCCACCGATCGCTCCCCTCAAGCCGGACCCGCCCGACGCTGAGAAGAAGCCGCCCGACCTGCCCCGCACGCTACCCCCGCGGTACGACACTTTCCCGCCGACGCGGGAGGTCGAGCAACGGCGCCGGGAGGCTGCGCTCCAGGGCGAGGCAGATCCAGGTGACCGTGACCGTGAGCAGGACCGGTTCGGCGACCGCGAGCAGCACCTGCACCGCCGGGCCGGCGCCGGACACGGGGCCGATGAGCACGGCGTGGAGGATGGCCAGGACGGGCATGTGCAGCACGTAGATCGGCAGGGTGCGCCGGCCGATGCCGCCGAGGAGGTCCGACACGGCCCGCGAGCGGGCGGCGAGCGCCGCGGCCGTCACCCCGGCTCCGACGGCGGCGACACTGACGAGTGGGCCGGTGAGCGGGGCCAGGTGCAGGACGGGCAGGCCCAGGCCGTACAGGCCGCCGAACAGCGCGAGGCGTCGCCATGACGCCGTCCGGGCCAGGCCTTCGACGACACCGCGCAGGCGGAGGCCGGCGAGGAAGAAGACGAGGTTCTGCAGCAGGCCACCGCGGTTTCCGGGGGTCGGCACGAGGTCCGCGGCGACGATCACCGACAGGGCGAGGGCGGCGGTCAGGACCAGGGTCGTCGGGAGGCGGCGCACGGCCTTCGCGACGGTGAAGTAGACGGCGAGGGCGAGGAGGTACCACAGGTTCGTCGGGGTGATCGTCAACTGTTCGAGCAGCTCCAGCGGGCCGTGCGCCCGGGCGGTGTCGAAGGCGGGCACCAGGGCGAGCAGCGCCGTGTGGATGAGGAGCCAGATGGCGTACAGATAGCCGAACCGCGCCACCTTCGACCGCCCCAGCACGCGCCACGAACGGCCGGCCGCGCCGGCGGCGAACATGCCCGAGATGGCGAAGAACAGCGGCATCCGCAGCGGCAGGAGCTGCTCGCCGAGCAGGCCCCACGCGCCGGGCAGCGGCACCGGCAGCCGCCAGTCCGCCCGCAGGTAGTGCTTCGTGATGACGTGCCACAGCACGACGAGGAGGATGCAGGCGCCCTTGGCCACGTCGGCCCACGGCTCGCGGGTGCCCGGCGGCCGCTCCTGGGCGGTGGTCGCGGGCCTGGTCAGCTCCAGTGTGTCGGTCATCTCGGGGTCGCTCCCTGCGTCAGTCCATCGACCTCCACAGGCCGGCTTGTACTGCCGGAGCACGCACGGGCGGGTCCGGCCGGTTGAGGACTGTCGAAAGGACGACGCTTGCCCCATACCTCCAGCGTGGATGTGGGGAGGCGGTCCGACCTGTGCGGGACGACTCAGGTCCGGCTGGGTAGCGGTACTCAGATCGCCCGGTCAGGGCGCCGGCACGAGCAGCGAGCGGGTGACGGCGGCCAGGTCGGGGACGCCGACCAGGGCCATGGTCAGGTCCAGCTCCGCGATGACGTTGTCGGCGACCTGCTGTACACCGGCGGCACCGGCGAGCGCGAGGCCGTAGATGTGCGGCCGTCCCAGCAGGCACGCGTCGGCGCCGAGGGCGAGGGCGACGAACACGTCGGCGCCGGAGCGGATGCCGCTGTCGAAGAGCACCGTCGGGTCCGGGCCGACGGCCTCGCGGACGGTGACGAGCGCGTCGAGGGCGGCGATGGCGTGGTCGACCTGCCGGCCGCCGTGGTTGGACACGATGATCCCGTCGACGCCGGCGTCGAGGGCGGTCCGCGCGTCGTCCGGGTGCAGGATGCCCTTGAGCAGGATCGGCAGGGACGTGCGGGCGCGCAGCGTCTCCAGGTGCCGCCAGCTCAGGCCGGGGTTGGAGTAGATGTCGAGGAACGTCTCGACCGACGCGCGCGGCGCCGGGGACCGCAGGTTGGCCAGGGTGCCGCCGGGGTGGTTGCGGGACATGGCGAGCAGGGTGCGCAGCGCGCCGAGCGTCACGGGGCCCTTCCGCGGGGACGCTCCCCGCTCCTGGGCGATGTCGAGGAAGCGGCGGTCCGAGGTGTACTGCGCGATGCCCAGCCCCCGCGCGAACGGCAGCGAGCCCAGGTTGAGGTCCTGCGGCCGCCAGCCCAGCAGGGTGGTGTCGAGGGTGACGACGAGCGCGCGGGCGCCGCAGTCCTCGGCGCGGCGGATCATCGAGTCGACGAGCCGCTCGTCCGTCGACCAGTACAGCTGATACCAGAACGGGGTGCCGCCCATCGCCGCGGCGGTGCGCTCCATCGGGTCGCAGCCCTGGCTGGAGAGGATGTACGGCACACCGGCGGCGGCGGCGCCCTCGGCGATGCGGACGTCGCTGCCGGGGGTGACGAGCGCGGCGGCGCCGACGGGGGCGAGCAGCAGCGGCGCGCGCAGCGGGGTGCCGAGCACGTCGGTGCTCAGGTCCCGGGCGGTGACGCCGTGCAGCATCCGCGGCACGATCCGCCACCGCTCGAACGCGGCCCGGTTGTGCCGCATGGTGGCGCCGCTGCCGGCGCCGCCCGCCACATACGCCCAGGCCTTGCGCGACATCGCCTTGCGGGCGCGGCGTTCGAGCTCGGCGGCGTCGGTGGGCACGGACGGCGCCCGGCCGAGGACCCCGGCGCGGTAGATGGCGTTCTGCCTGGCCCGTCCCGGCCCGGGGGTGCTCGTCATGGTTGCCCATCATCCCCAAGGAACCGCGCACCGCAAAGGCGCTACCGTCGGGTCGTGACGAAGCACCGGCCCGCCGCCCGGGTCATCTGCCTGGACGCCGCCGACCGGGTGCTGCTGCTGCGCTGGCGGGATCCGTTCGACGGCAGGTGGCTGTGGGAGCCGCCCGGCGGTGGGATCGACCCCGGCGAGACCCCGTTCGAGGCGGCGCGGCGGGAGCTGGCCGAGGAGACCGGCCTCGACCCGGCCGCCGTGCGGGACGGGTGCGTGGAGGTGGAGCGCGACGCCTGGTGGAAGGGCACCAGGTATGTCGGGGCGGAGCAGTTCTTCCTCGCCCGGTTCGCCGGCGACCGGCCGCCGCTGGTGCGGACCGGTCTGCTGCCCGACGAGCAGCTGACCCTGGACGCGCACGCGTGGATCGCCTGGCAGGACCTGGGGTCGCTGCCCGACGAGCTGCAGCCGCCGCACCTGCTCGACGTCCTGACCGCCCTGGCCCCGGACGGCCCCTGGGCGGCGGGCCCGGACGGAGCCCGCGCGACGAGCGGTCCCGGCGCGTCGGGCGCCGACGATCCCCGCGCAACGAGCTGAGCACCGGCCCGACACCGGGCCGCAACGGGCCGGGGCCATGATGGAGGCTCTGCACCTGCCGGAAAGCCGTCGCCGAGAGGGATGTCGTGCTGCTGTCTGTTGCCGCCGGGGCGGTCGCCGTCCCGGTTCTGTGGTTCGTCGGGTCCCTCGCCGGGGTCGCTACGGTGACGCTGGTGCGGGAGGTGCGGGTCGAGCGGCAGGTGCGCCGGATCCGCCGGGAGCACGCGGAATCACCATGGCGGTCCCCGTCTCAGGGTCCGGCATGACCCGGCACGCCAGGCCGAACACCGCCTCGACGACCGGGGCCGTCACCACCTGAGCCGGTGGCCCTTCGGCGACGACCCGGCCGCCGCGCATGGCGATCAGGTGGGTCGCGTAGCGGGCGGACAGGTTCAGGTCGTGCAGGACCGCGACGAGGGTGCGCCCCCGGTCGCGGTGCAGCCGGGCGCAGAGCTCGAGGACCTCGATCTGGTGGGTGACGTCGAGGTACGTGGTCGGCTCGTCCAGCAGCAGCAGCGGCGTGTCCTGGGCGAGGGCGGCGGCGATCCAGACCCGCTGCCGCTGCCCGCCGGACAGCTCGTCGACAGGGGCGGCCGCGAGGCCTGACACGCCGGCCGCCAGCATCGCGTCGTGGACCGCCCGCCGGTCCGCCGCGGTCCACGGGCCGAGGGGGCCGTGGTGGGGGTACCGGCCGTGCGCGACGAGATCCGCGACCGTGATCCCGGCCGGGGCGACCGCCGACTGCGCCAGCAGCCCGAGGGTCCGGGCGACCTCCCGGGTCGGCCGGGTGGCGATGTCGCGCCCGTCGAGCAGGACACCACCGGCGCTCGGGCGCAGGGTCCGGGCGAGGGCGCGCAGGAGCGTCGACTTGCCGCACGCGTTCGGGCCGACGATGACGGTGAACGAGCGGTCCGGGATCCGCACCGTCAGCCCCTCGGCGACGATCCGGCCGTCATAGCCCAGCGTGAGCCCCGACCCGGCGAGCCGCCCGCCGCCCGCGAGCGTGGGGTGCTTGCCTTCAGACACGGTCGCGCCTCCCGCGGGCGAGGAGCCAGATGAGGTACCCACCGCCGAGCAGCCCGGTCACGACGCCGACCGGGACCTGGTGGCCGGGGACGGCGCGCTGCCCGACGACGTCGGCGGTGGTCAGCAGCGCGGCGCCGAGGCACAGCGACGGCACCAGGTTCGGCCCCGGCGCGTCGGTGAGCCGCCGGGCCAGCTGCGGCGCGGTCAGCGCGACGAACGCGACCGGCCCGCACGCGGCCGCCGCGGCGGCGCTGAGCAGGACGGCGCCGGCGAGGGAGCCGAAGCGGACGGCGGCGACCCTGACCCCGAGGGCGTGGGCCGGGTCGTCGCCGAGCTCGAGGGTCCGCAGCGGCCGGCCGCAGGCGACGACGGCCGGGCCGACGACGCCGACCGCGACGGCGGCGACCAGGGCGTTGCCCCAGCCGCGGCCGTCGAGGCTGCCGGTGAGCCACAGCACGGCGCGGGCCGCGTCGATGATCTGCGCGCGGGTCAGCAGGTAGCTGTTGACGCCGGTGAGGACCCCGGCGACGCCGATGCCGACGAGGATGAGGCGGCCGCCGTACCGGCCGTCGCGCCACGCGAGCAGGTGGATGGCGGCGCCGGTGGCGATGCCGCCGAGGACCGCGCCGCCCGCGACGGTGGCCGCGCCCCCGCCGATGAGGACGACGGCGACGAGCGCGCCGGCGGACGCGCCCTGGGTGAAGCCGAGCACGTCGGGGCTGCCGAGCGGGTTGCGCACCAGGGACTGGAACACGGCCCCGGACAGGGCGAGCGCGGCACCGGCGAACAGCCCGGTCACGACCCGCGGCAGCCGGATCTCGTTGACGATGAACGCGTCGGCGGGCGAGCCGCCGCCGGTGAGGGTGCGCACCACGTCGGGGACGCTCATCGGGTAGTCGCCGCTGCCGACGGCGTAGAGCGCCACGGCGACGGCCACGACGGCGAAGGCCCCGCCGACCCAGCGCGCCCGCACCGCGGGCCGCACCCGTCCCGCCTTCGCCGCGCGTCCCGGAAAAGCGTCTGTCGAGACCCGCGGGGGTGTCATGCGCGCCGCCGGCGGACCACGGCGAGGAAGAACCCGCCGCCGACGACCGCGGTGACGACGCCGACCTGCAGCTCGCCGGGGCGGGCGACGACCCGGCCGAGCACGTCGGCGCCGAGCAGCAGGGCGGGTGCGAGGACCGCGCAGAATGCGAGGAGCCACCGCACGTCGGGCCCGGTCAGCGGGCGGACCAGGTGCGGCACCATCAGCCCGAGGAAGACGATCGGGCCGCACGCCGCGGTCGCCGCGCCGCACAGCAGGACGACGGCGACGGCGGCCACCGCCCGGATCCGGGCGGGGTCGGTGCCGAGGGCGCGCGCGGCGTCGTCGCCCAGTGCCATCACGTTGAGCGTGCGGGCGAGGGCGGCGGTGACCAGTACACCCGCCGCGATGAACGGCAGGATCAGCGTCGCGGTGCCGGGGTTCGCCGCCGCCAGGGACCCGGCGGTCCAGAAGCGCATCCGGTCGAGCGAGGCGGTGTCGAGCAGCTGCACGGCGGCGACGTAGGCGTACAGGACGGCGGTGACCGCGGTCCCGGACAGCGCGAGCCCGGCGGGGGTCGCGGTCGCGCCGCCGCCGACGGCCCAGACCGCGACGGTGACGAGCGCGGCGCCCGCGAAGGCGAACCAGATGTAGCCGGACAGGTCGGCGACGCCGAGGAAGCTGATCGCCGAGACGACCGCGGCGGAGGCGCCCGCGTTGACGCCGAGCAGGCCGGGGTCGGCGAGGGGGTTGCGGGTCAGGGCCTGCATGAGCGCCCCGGCGAGGCCGAGGGCCACGCCGACGAGCAGCCCGAGGGCGCTGCGCGGCAGCCGCAGCTGCCGCACGACCGTCGCGGCGCCGCCGGACGGGTCGACGAGGCCGTGCCAGACGTCGAGCGGCGCGAACGACCGGGCGCCGACGGCGAGGCTCGCGCCGACGGTGAGGGCGAGCGCGCCGACGGCGACGACCAGCCAGCGTCCTCTGTGGACACCTTGCACGGGGGAGCTCCTGACAACGACCGGCACGACGACTTGACATCCATAACTTAGGCGAGGCTAACCTAAATGCCGATCCCCGGTAAAGCAACGGAAGGCGAAACCATGCCCCTCACCCGACGGCGTCTCCTCACCGGTGCCGGCACGCTCGGCCTCGGTGCCCTCCTCGCCGCCTGCGGTGACGACAGCGGCCAGGAGGGCGCCGCCGACCAGGCCCAGCAGGGCTGGGAGTTCACCGACGACCGCGGCACCAAGGTGACCGCCGCCGCCCGGCCCGCCCGCGTGGTCGCCTACGTCGGCTCCGCCGCGGCGCTGCGCGACTTCGGCGTCGACGCGCAGGTCATCGGCACGTTCGGCCCGTCGAAGAGCGCCGACGGCGGCAAGGATCCCCTCGCCGGCGACCTCGACGTGGCCCGGCTCACGTCGCTCGGCAACGCGTGGGGCGAGTTCAACATCGAGAAGTACGCGTCGCTCAAGCCCGACCTGCTCGTCACCAACATGTACGAGCCGAACGCGCTGTGGTACGTCCCGGACGACAGCAAGGACAAGATCCTCGCGTTCGCCCCGAGCGTGGGGCTGACCGTGTCCGGCGGGGTCACGCTGCTGCAGGTCATCCAGCGGTACGGCGCGCTCGCCGCCGCCCTGGGCGCGGACCAGAACGCGAAGCCCGTCACCGACGCCAAGGCCCGCTTCGACGCGGCCGGCGAGCAGGTCAAGGCTGCGGTCAAGGCCAACGGCGGCCTCCGGGTCCTCGCCGCGTCCGCCAGCCCCGACCTGCTCTACGCCTCGACGCCCAAGGCGTACGCGGACCTGAGCTACTACAAGGAGCTCGGCGTCGACGTCATCACGCCCGACAACGTCACCGGCGGGTTCTTCGAGAACCTCAGCTGGGAGAACGCCGACCGGTACAAGGCCGACGTGATCCTGCTCGACAGCCGCACGTCGGCGCTGCAGCCGAAGGACCTCGCCGCGAAGCCGACGTGGGCGGCGCTGCCCGCGGTCAAGGCCGGCCAGCTCGTGCCGTGGCTCAGCGAGCCGCGCTTCAGCCACGCCGGCTGCGCCGGGCCCCTGGAGACCCTGGCGAAGGCCCTGACCTCGGCGAAGAAGGTCACCGCATGACGTTCGAGTTCTTCGACGTCACGGTGCTGCGCCGGGAGTCGCTGTCGCCGTCCTCGGTGCGTCTCGTGTTCGGCGGCCCGGATCTCGCGAGGTTCACCAGCGGCGGGCGGGACCAGCGGTTCAAGCTGTTCCTGCCGCAGCCGCACCAGAGCGCCGCGGAGGTGCCGAGAGGCGAGGACTGGTGGCCGCGGTGGCGGGCGGCCGATCCGGCGACGCGGGCGGTGATGCGCACCTACACGGTGCGGGAGCAGCGCGGCGAGGAGTTCGACGTCGACTTCGCCGTCCACGACACCGCCCAGGCCGGGCCGGCGTCCACCTGGGCCCGGCACGCCCGGCCGGGCGACCGCGCGGTCGTGCTCGCCCCGACGGTCGCCGACAACGGCGGCGTCGACTTCCGCCCGCCGGCCGGCACCGACTGGATCCTCCTCGCGGGCGACGAGACCGCCGTGCCCGCCCTCGCCGGGATCCTCGAATGGGTCGGCACGTCGCTGCCGGTCCGGGCCTGGATCGAGGTGCACGACCCGGCGGACGTACGGGACCTGCCGCGCGCCGAGGGCACCGAGCTGACCTGGCTCGTGGGCGGCGGCACCCTGGACGCGGTCCGGGCCGCCGGCCTGCCGCCGGGCACGCCCTACGCGTGGGTCGCGGGGGAGTCCGGCATGGTGAAGGCCGTGCGCCGGCACCTCGTCCACGACCGCGGCGTCGACCGGAAGAGGGTCATGTTCACCGGGTACTGGCGGCGCGGCGCCACCGAGGACGACCTGCTCGCGGCTTAAAAGTCTGGGAGGGCCTTGAAGCGCTCGTCGAGGCGGACGCTGGGCATCAGCCGGCGCAGCGTCCCGCGGATCACGGTCAGCGGATGCCGCGGGAACTGGGCGTCGTACTGCTCGTGGTCGGCGTGGTGGAAGGGCAGCCCGCCGGTGGCGTCCGGCGCGTACGGCGACGGCGTGTAGAACCGGTCCGGTCCGAGCTGCGCCATGATCATCGCCTCGCGCATGCCGGTCGGGCCGGTCTCCGGGGCCTGGAGCTTCAGCACGGTGCTGCACGTCGCCCGCGGCACCGTCCAGGAGCCGATGAACACCTGGCCGTGACCCTGCGGGTGGCGGACCTTCAGCAGCTGCCGCAGCGCCGGCACGCCGTCGACCGGCTCGACGGCCGCGTCGATGAGGCCGGCGCCCGCGGCGGCGGTGTGCCTGGCGGTGCCGGCGAAGAGCGCCGCCGGGTCGCGCGGCGACGCCGGGAGGTCGGGCCGGAGGTTGAAGAAGTGCAGCGACATCACCACGCCCTGCTCGTCGCGCCAGGCCAGCTGGTCGACCTGCTGGAAGCCGGTGAGATCGAGGTGAGTGACGGCGCTCATACGCGTTCAGCCTATCGGGCGACCAACTGTGTCGCGAAATACAAACGATCAGGTGAACCAGTTTGGGTGTTTTGTGGGTTTATTCCTCATTTAGTTGAAGGATTCGCGTGACGGGAGCGTGCGCTCGGCTGTCTCTGAGGCGTCACTGGCAGTACGGTGTTCCTCGGTGAGGTCTTCACTGCCGGCAAACATGGCCGGCAGGACTCACTGTGTTCAGGAGGAACGCGTGGCTAGCGGTACCGTGAAGTGGTTCAACTCCGAAAAAGGCTTCGGCTTCATCCAGCAGGACGACGGCGGCGCGGACGTCTTCGTGCACTACTCGGCGATCGCGAGCAGCGGCTACCGCGAGCTGACCGAGGGTCAGAAGGTCGAATACGACGTGACCCAGGGCCAGAAGGGTCCGCAGGCGGACAACGTCCGCGGGATCTGATCGTCCTGCTCCGGAAGCCGCGCACCCGCCGGTGACCGCAGCGTTTCGGGCCCGTGCGGCGCTCACTCGATGAGCGTGGCACGGGCCCGTTGCCGTTCCCCGAGGTAGGCCTCGGGGCAGGCGTCCGGGTGCAGGAGCGCCGCGAGGGCCTCGACCCCGTCGACGAGCCGCGGCCCGGGCCGCACCACGATGCCGTCCGCGTCGACCGCCCACACCCGCGCGTCCGGGAAGCGCGGCGCGACGAGCCGGGCCTGCTCGGCGGCGCCGTCCAGGTGGAAGCCGCACGGCGCGACCACGACCACGTCCGGCGCGGCGGCGGTCAGCGCTTCCCACGTCGTGGCCCGCGACCGGGCCCGGGGGTGCGCGCCGACGGGCTCCCCACCGGCGGCCGTGACCAGGTCCGGCACCCAGTGCCCGGCGGTGAACGGCGGGTCGGTCCACTCCACCATCAGCACCCGCGGCCGGGGGCGCCCCGCGACGGCGGCGGCCACCGCGTCCAGCCGGGCCCGCAGCCCCGCGACGAGCCGCGCGGCCCGGTCCGGCACGCCGGCGCGGTCGCCCACCTCGAGGATCGTGCCGAGCACCTCGTCGAGGGAGTGCGGGTCGAGCGACAGCACGTCCGCGCGGCACCCCAGGTGCTCCAGGGCGTCCGACACGTGACCGGACGGCAGCGCGCACACCCGGCACAGGTCCTGCGTGAGGATCAGCTCGGGGTCCAGGCCGGCCAGGGCGCCGGCGTGCAACGTGTACAGGTCGTCGCCGGCCGCGAACCGCTCCCGCACATACGCGTCGATCTCGCCCGGCGCCATCCCGCGGGTGTCGCGCCCGCCGACGACCACGGTCTTGTCCGTCCTCGCCGACGGCGGCTCGTCGCACTCGAAGGTCACGCCGACCAGGTCGTCGCCCAGCCCGAGGGCGTAGACGATCTCGGTCGCGGACGGCAGCAACGACACCAGGCGCACCCCGGTAAGCGTAAAGGTGAGTGAACACCCGCCGGGTTTCACCCGGTCACACTTCACCGTTGCGCCGCCCTCCATTCACCCTGCGTGACGGGATTGATCGGATAGCCTCGGCGAGGGGATGCGGCAGCCCGCGTCTCCTCCCCCCGCAGATCTGTCAGCAGTGTCTGACGCTGGTCCGCCCGGCCCGCGTCCCGACCCGTCGCGCGTGCGCGAGGGAGAGGTATGTGGTGACGCGGTCACGGCCACGGCACGGGCGCAAGCCCGCGACCCTCGGGCAGCTGTATGAAGGACGCGACAACGGGATCGGCGCCATCCGGCTCGGCCTCGCCGTCGTCGTCGTGTTCACGCACGGCACGTCGCTCGGCTTCGGCTGGGAGGATCTCGCCGAGTCGCTGTTCCGCGGGCAGACCAACACCGGCACGCTCGCCGTGTTCGGCTTCTTCGTCCTGTCGGGGCTGCTGATCACGCGCAGCGCGACCCGCACGACGATCGGCCGCTTCGTGTGGCACCGGATGCTGCGGATCCTGCCGGCGCTGTGGGTGTGCCTGCTGGTGACCGCGTTCGTCGTCGCGCCGCTGGTGGCACTGCGCGAGTGGGGCAACCTCAACGGGTTCTGGTCCGGGCCGAAGGGGCCGGTGCAGTACGTCACCGGCAACTGGTTCGCCGGGGTCCGGCAGTACGGCATCCACGACCTCCTCGGCGCGTCGACCCCGTGGGGGCGGCAGAGCGGCGGCAGCGTCTTCGACGGTGCTCTGTGGTCGCTGGTGTACGAGGTGCTCTGCTACGGCGTGGCCGGAGCCCTGGCGGTGACCGCGGTGCTGCACCGCCGGCGATGGCTGGTCGTGTGCCTGGTCGTCGCGCTGTACGGCGTCGTCGTCGTCGACCAGGTGCAGGGGCGCCCCCTGCTGGGCCCGCCGACGCCGCACTACGGCCAGGTGCACCTGCCGCTGCTCGGGGAGGTGTCGTTCCACTGGCTCATGTACCTGGGGCTGCTGTTCCTCGCCGGTGCCACGGCCGAGCTGTACCGCGACCGCGTCGTCATCCACGACGGCGCCGGCGTCGCCAGTCTCGCCGCCCTGGTGGGGTCGCTGCTGCTCGGCGGGTTCTTCGTGATCGGCTTCCCGGCGCTGGTCTACACGCTGATCTGGGGGGCCGTGCGGATGCCGCCCGCGCTGCGGTGGATCGGCCGGCGCAACGACTATTCCTACGGCGTCTACATCTACGGGTTCATCGGCCAGCAGGTCCTCGCGAGCGTCGGCTGGAGCCGGTGGGGCTACCTGCCGTACATCGCCATGTCGCTGGTCCTGGCGTTCGCCGCGGCCGCCCTGTCGTGGCACCTGGTCGAGCGCCGGGTGCTCGCGTTCAAGGACTGGACGCCACGCCTGCTGCGGCGCGCGGCCGTGCCGAAGGTGCCGGCGCAGGTGCCCCATCGGGCGGCCGGGACGGCGGCGCCGGCGCCGGTGGGCGGGCCTCCCGGCGGGTCCGGGCCTATTGCGGTGGCAGGCCGAAGAAGGTGACCAGGCCGGCGGTGCGCAGGGTCCGCAGGAGCGTCGCCGACGGGTTCTCCAGGACCAGCCGCGTGCCGGCCCGTTCGGCCTGCTTGTGGGCGGCGACCAGGGCGCCGATGCCGCTGGAGTCGATGAACGTCACCAGGCGCAGGTCGAGGTGCAGTGCGCCCGGCGGCGGCTGCAGCGCCTGCTCGACGCACGCCCGGAAGCGCTCCGCGGCGCCGTAGTCGAGGTCGCCGCGGGCCACGATGACGGTGCCGCCACCGATGCGCCCTTGCACGTGCAGGTTCAAGTCCACGCCAACCGTCCCAACCTCGATCGGTGAGACACTATCCGGCCTGCTCAAACCGTGTTCGTTGCCATCAGGCAAGTGGGTGCCCGCCCGCGGTGCGGGCACCCACCCGGCGGTCGTCAGCGCACGAACTGGGTCTGCACGCCCGCGTCGACGGCGTCGCCGATGCCGTAGACCCAGGCGGTGCCGACCGGGTCGCCGAGCTGGGCGCGCAGCCACAGCGCGGCCCACCGGGCGATGTTCTCCACGCCGCCGGCCTGGTCGAGCGTCTGCGGGGACAGGTCGGGCCGGGCCCCCGCAGGGTTCTGCGCGTCGGTGATGCCGTAGTGGTTGGCGCCGGCGACGCTGACGTACAGCTTCGGCGTGCCCAGCAGGACGGCGTAGGTGCCGAGTCCGTTCGCGGGGCTGCCGACGCCGTCCACGGCGCCCTGGATGAGCGCCACCGGGACGGTGTTGGCGACCGGCGGGATGACCGGCGTGCCGGGCACGGCGTTGTTCGTGCCGTAGAACGCGGCCGCCTTCAGCTGCGGCGGTGCCGGGATCGGCACGTCGGTGAACGGCGGCGTGGACAGGCCGGTGGTGAGGCCGAGGCCGGCGGCGCCGCCGAACGAGTGGCCGGCGAGCAGCAGCGTGCCGGCGTCGATGCGGCCCTTGAGCGGCGAGCCGGTCCGGGCGTTCTCGGCCGCGGCCCACGCGACGGTCCAGGTGGCCTCGGCGCCGTCGGCGTACAGGCCGGGGACGCCGAAGATCACGCGGGTGTGGTCGGGCACGACGACCACGAAGCCGTAGGAGGCGACCTTGCGGGCGAAGCCGGTGTAGTTCGCCCGGCCGACGTTCGCGCCCTGCAGCAGCAGCACGACCGGCCACGGCTGGTGCGGCGAGGAGGTGACGGGGTGGTGCACGTCGGCCTGGTCGCCGTTGACCGTGGTGCCGTACGTGCTGACGGTGGAGTACGCGGCGCTCGCCTGGGAGGGGCCGGCCAGGGCGCCGGCGGCACCGGCGACGACGGCGCCGCCCGCGGCGAGCAGCACGCCACGGCGGCTGAGACGTTGAGCCATTCGGACCTCTGTTTCCCTCAGTGGAACACAGTTTCCTATTGGGCGACAGCGTACGGGAAGAGTGGGGCCCGCCGTCAATGCCTTGTCCGCATCGACGGCGGGCCGGGGTGGTCGGGCCTCCGGTCGGCTACCCGGTCAGCTGCCGCTCAGCGTCTGCGTCGCGCCGCTCGTCAGCAGGGACTGGTAGTACGCGCCGCCCGGGTAGTAGGTGGTGGTGGTCGTGCCGGCGACCGCGTCGTCCGCCCACGCGACCGCGAGGGTCTGCAGCGCGGTGACGTTGCCCGGCTGGGAGGTGCCGTTGAGGACCGTGCACAGCCCGTCGGTGCTCGCGCCCTCCGCGTCGCAGTGCGACCCGGTCGTGAGCCGCACGCCGAGGAAGGGCCGGTGCACGTCGTTCGTTAGCTCGACGGTCCCGTTGGCGTTGGAGTTCGCCGTGTACGGCGGGGACGAGATCGCGAAGATCGGCGTGCTGGTCAGGTTGAGGCCGTTGAGCCCGGTGGCCATGTTGGAGCCGATGAAGGACTTCACCGGGTCGAGCAGCTGCACCAGCCGCACCTTCGCGTACTGGCCCGGGTAGGTCGTGCGCAGCCGGTTCGCCACGTACGCGGCGACCTCGCCGCCGGCCGAGTGGCCCGCGATGACGTACGCCGACGGCAGCGCGCTCGCCGGGCGGCCCGCCCTGCTCAGCGCGTTCGCGTAGCTGCGGGCGAGCGCGCCGTTCGCGGTGTTGGCCTGGCCGAGCCAGGCCGCGACGTTGTTCAGGAACGGGGCGTTGTTGCCGAGGTTGCTGACGGTGCAGCCGAAGATGTCGGCGGACGGCAGCGTCGGCGCGAAGACCACGAACCCGGCCGCGGCGTAGTGCTCGGCGAGGTCGGCCATGTTGCCGTTGGAGCGGGAGAAGCCGTGCTGCAGGTACACCAGGCCCTTGAAGGACGCGGCCGGGCCGGCGGGCAGGAACCAGTCCGTCGCCGGGCGGTACGTGAGCCCGGCGCACGAGACGTCGGTGGTGTTGCTGACCTGGGTCCAGGTCGCGGCCTGTGCGGGAGTGCTGGGCAGGCTCAACGCGGCGGCGATGAGGAGGGCGGAGAGGGTGGTCGACCGTTTGGAGAACATCGTGCGCTTGCCTCCTGACGTGTATCGCTGGACGAAACGCTGTTTCCTGAAGAGTGATTAAGCTCCGCTTGTTGGCAGACTGTCAAGAGGCGTAGAGTGCCGTCGTGAAGGGAAGCTCATCGATGTCGTTTCCACCTTCGCCGTGGTCGCTGCGCGGCCGGATGCACGTGTCCGTGTGGACCGTGCCGCTGACCGCCGTGCCCGAGCTGCCGCCGGCGCTGGCCGGTGCGGTGCGGGTGCTGCGCGTCGGCCGGCGCGCGTTCGTCGGCACCGCGTGGGTCGACTACCGGCCCGGCGGCGTGCTCAGCTACCGCGAGCTGCTGTCCGCCGTGCTGACCCGGGCGGGCTGGCGCCCACGGGTCACGATCACGCACATCTGGGTCGACAGCGTCGCGTCCCGGGACGGCGGGCGGGCGCTGTGGGGCATCCCGAAGGACCTCGCCGACCTCGAGATCTCCGACGCCGGCCCGGCGTCGGCCGCGACCGCCGGCGGGCCGATCGCGTCGGCGACGCTGCCGCGCGGCGACGGGCTGCCGCCACGGCTGCCGGCCGGCTTCCGCGTCGTGCAGGACCTCGCCGGGCGGGCCGTGACGACCCCCGTGCGCTCGACCGCGCGCTACGGTCCGGCCCGCGTCGCGTGGAGCATCGCGCCGGACGGTCCGCTGGGCTTCCTCGCCGGGCGGCGGCCGCTGCTGTCGTTCGTCGCCGGCGACTTCCGGATGCGGTTCGGCACCGCTCAGCGCGTCACGGTGTAGTCCGCCTCGTCCAGTCGTGCGGTCCGCGCGGCGTACTCGCCCGCCATCCCCGGCCAGTTGGTGACGACGCGGCCCTCGCCGGTGCGGTACCAGCTGTCGCAGCCCATCCAGACGCTGCCGGCCAGGCGCCGCTGCATCTCCGCGTCGAACGCCGCCGCGACCTCGGCCCGCACCTCGACCGGGCCGGCGGCGGCGAGCAGCCGCACCGCCTGCACGATGTAGCGGGCCTGCGCCTCGTGGAAGTACACCACCGACGTGTTGCCGGTGTTGGTGTTCGGCCCGTACATCAGGAACATGTTCGGGAAGCCCGGCACCGCCATCCCCAGGTGCGCGTAGGCGCCGCCGCGCCACTCGTCGCGCAGCTCGCGGCCGGCGCGCCCGACGATCCGCGCCGGCGCCAGGAACTCGGTGGCCGCGAAGCCGGTGCCGTACACCAGGACGTCGCAGCCGTGCGTGACACCGTCGTCGGTCCGGACACCGCCGCTGGTGACCCGCGCGATGCCGGCGGTGACCAGGTCGACGTCGGGGCGGCGCAGGGTCCGGAACCAGTCGCCGGTGAAGAGCACCCGCTTGCAGCCCATCGCGTAGCCGGGCGTGACGGACGGGCGGATGCCGCGCGCCTGCACCGCCCGCTGCGCGCTGGACAGCGCCCACACCGCGAGCCGTGCCGGGCGGTTGCCCGTCACCGCCTTGCCGGTCACGACCGTCAGCAGCCACGTGCCGGCGCGGGCGGCCCGCATCACCGCCGGCGCGCGCCGGTTGAGCGCCCGCCGCCACGCGCCGTAGCGCCGGTTCGGCTTGGGCAGCGTCCACGGGGCGGTGCGCTGGAAGACGGTGACGTGCCCGGCGAGCGGCGCGATCGCCGGCACCAGCTGGATCGCGCTCGCCCCGGTGCCGATGACGCCGACCCGTTTGCCGGTGAGGTCGACGGCCGGATCCCAGTGCGCGGTGTGCATCGCCGGACCGGCGAAGTCCTGCACGCCCGGCAGCGCCGGGACCGCCGGCCTGGACAGCTGGCCCATCGCCGGGATCAGCACGTCGAACTCGTCGGTCCCGCCGCCCGCGTAGGTCACCCGCCACCGCGTGCCGGTCCACGCGGCGGCGGTGACCTCCGTGCCGAGCCGCAGGTGCGGCTCCAGGCCGAAGTCGCGCACGCAGCGGCGCAGGTAGTCCAGGATCTCCGGCTGCGGCGGGAAACGCTGCGACCAGTCCGGGTTGAGCGCGAACGAGAACGAGTACAGCGGCGCCGGGATGTCGCACGCGCACCCCGGATACGTGTTGTCGCGCCACACCCCGCCGACACCCGCGGCACGGTCCACAATGGTCAGATCGGTGAAACCCGCCTGCCGCAACAGATGCGCGACGGCGACTCCGCCGAAACCGGCGCCGATGACCAGGATCCGGGTCACAGCACCTTCTCCACGAGGGTGATGAGCGTGGTGGCCAGCAGCCGGTGGACCTGCTCCCGGCTGAGCACGCCGCGCTCCAGCCACTCCCGCGCGGTGGCCTTGGCGAGCCCGCAGTAGGCCCGGACCATCGCCCGCTGCTCGTCGCGGTCGTCCCGCTCGCCGCCGAGGCCGACCGCGACGAGGATGCTGTCGGCGGCGATGTCGTCGGCCTCCCGCAGCACCCGCTCGATGTCCGGGTCCCGGCCGACCCCGCCGCCGTCGACCGCGGCCAGCCACGACGTGCTGTGCCGGGACACCACGTCGAGGAACCAGGTGACGCTGGCGTCGACGCGGGTCGCGAGGTCGCCGTCGGGCAGCTGCTCCACGGCGACCGCGGGGATCGTCACCAGGACCCGCACCGCCTCGATGAACAGCCCTCGTTTGGTGCCGAAGTAGTGGTTGATCAGGCCGCGCGCCACCCCGGCCGCCTCGGCGATGTCGGTGGTGGACACCTCCGCGAACGGCCGCTGCCCGAACATCCGCACCGCGACGGCGAGGATCTGCTCCCGCCGCACGTCGGGCTCCAGCCGCCGCCCCCGCTCCGCACGCATGGCAGCCACCGTGCACTGTTGTTGGCTGGGTGTCAACAACGTACGGTGGCCTGGTGACCGAGCTGTCCCACCACCGGTCGGGCACCGGCCCGCCGCTGGTCCTGGTCCACGGCATCGGCAGCCGGTGGCAGCTGTGGGAGCCGGTCCTGCCCCTCCTCCGGTCCCACTTCGACGTGGTCGCGCTCGACCTGCCGGGCTTCGGCGCCTCCCCGTCGACCGGCGCCGCCGGCGTCGGTGCCCTCGCGGACGCGGTCACCCGCTTCGCCGCCGGCGCGTTTCCCGGCATCGTGCGGTTCCACGTCGCCGGGAGCTCCCTCGGGGGTGGGGTCGCGCTGGAGCTCGGCCGGCGCGGCGTGGCCCGGTCGGTCACGGCGTTCGCGCCGGTCGGCTTCTGGGGTCCCGTCTCCCGCCGCTGGTGCCAGGCGTCGGTGACCGGCGCCCGGGTCCTCGGCCGCGTCGCCCGGCCCGCGCTGCCCGCCCTCGCTTCCACGGCGGCCGGCCGGATCGCGCTGTTCGGCCTGTTCTTCGGCCGTCCCGCCCGGCTCGACCCCGCGGTGTGCGTCGCCGACGTCGACGCCCTCGTCGCGGCGCCCGGCTTCACCGCCGCGCGGGCCGCGTTCGCCGGTCACCGGTTCGCGGGCCGCGGTGCCCTGGACCGCGTCCCGGTCACCGTCGCGTGGGGCGCCCGCGACGCGATCCTGCCCGCCTTCCAGGCCCGCCGGGCCGCCGCCGCGCTGCCCCACGCCCGCCACATCCGTCTCGCGGGCTGCGGCCACCTCCCGTTCTCCGACGACCCGGAGACCTGCGCCGCCCTGATCCGCGCCACCGTCTGACGCCCCGTCCGCCCGTCACGGGGCGGCCGCGTCGGCCCGCGGAATCCCAGAAACGGCAGGTTGGCACCGTGTGTGTCCACATTGTGGGACAGGGCTCCGGGTGCAACAGCACCTGTCCGGACGGTTGACAACGGGGGACGCGACTGCCTTCATAGACGTTACCACCGCAGAAACATCGTTCCACTCTGCGAAACGGCGCCTGAAGCGGTGGAGCAGTCCGCCGGAGCGAACACCAGAGAGGAAGCGGCAGATTCGATGAAGATCCCCTCCAGGTTGGCGGCGGGGGCCCTGGGCCTCACCGCCGCCATCGCACTCGGCAGCACCAGTGCCGAGGCGTACGGGCCCGCGGCGAACTCGCTCGGTTGCCGGCTGTACTTCAGCGACGCCGGCACCGGCAGCTCGCCCACGACGTGGAACGACACGTTCGGGCTCACCCAGACGCCGGCCACGCCGTCGCCCGGGCAGACCGTCACCGTCACCTTCACGGCGGTGACCGGACCCAACAACGGTCCGGTCCCGCTGAACGCGGGTGACGTGCCGGTCATCATCAAGGTTGCGCTGGGCGGGTCGCAGTCGGGCACCGTCACGCTCAACATGGCCACCTATCCGACCGCCGCGGCGGCCGCGGGTGCGCCGCTCGGTGCCATCACCGCGACCGGCACGTACGTGGCCGGCCCGGCGGGCGCCGCGTCGCTCACCGTCACGCAGGCCGTGTTCAACAACGCGACCGCCAAGACGTACTGCTCGGGCCCGGGCGACCGGGACCACAAGGCCGCCCCGGCGGCGAGCACCATCGTCGAGAACTACAGCGTGTTCGGCGGCGGCACCAGCATCACCTCGGTCACCGGGCAGAGCGTCACGAGCGCTGCGCGGGCGGGAAACACCATCAACTTCTCCGTCACCGGGCTGGCTCCAAGCGCGACCCTCACCGCGTCGCTGAAGAACGCGGGCGGCGGCGGCACCGCTGAAGGCACCGGCGCCGGCAGCACCGACGCCACCGGAGCGGGCACCGGGACGCTCGTCGTCCCCGCCGGCGCCACCGTCGGGTCCCGGACGCTGTCCGTGTCCGACGGCACCAACACGGTCACCACGCCGATCACGATCCTCGGCGCACCGGCCATCTCCATCACCCCCGGTGGTGGCGGCGCGGGCACGGCGGTCGCGGTCACCGGCACCAACTGGAACCCGGGCAGCACGGTCACGATCCGGGGCTACAAGGCGGGGGCTCCTCCGCCGCCGGCGACCGCTGACGCGGCGGTCACGGTGACGGCGGGTCTCGCCGGCGCGATCAGCGGCTCGTTCACGGTGAACGACCCGACCACCGCCTACATCGGCGCGTCGTCGGGCACCGGGCCGGGCACCCTGTTCGCGGTCGCCACCTGGGCGGCCTCGGCCGACTCCTGCGTGGCGAAGACGGGCCTGGCGACCACCGGCTCCTGCAACCTCACCTACAACCTGTCCCAGACGGTCACGGCGGGCAACCTCGCGATGTCCCGCACGACCGGCTCGGGCAACGTCACGCTGAGCGGCGTCACGCTCAACGGGACCGTCCAGCACGGCACCGGCGCCCTGGCGCCGATCACCGTCACGGACTACCGGGGCAGCACCTTCGGCTGGAGCCTGGTCGGTGCGGTCACCGACTTCACCGGTACGCCGGGCGGCAGCATCGCGAAGGCGAACCTCACCTGGGTGCCGACCTGTGTCGCCGCCCCGGGCTCGACGAACGCGGTGACCGCCACGGCGGGCTCCGCCGGCGCGGTCGACGGATCGACCCTGTGCTCGGCCCCGGCCGACGCCGCCGGCACGGGTGGCGGTTTCGCCGCCGGCGCCGCGCTCGACCTGCAGATCCCGGCCAACCAGCTGGCCGGCAGCTACACCGCGACGCTCACGATCACGCTGAGCTAGCGGCCGGGTGGGGGCCCTGCCGGGCCCCCACCTCTCCAGCCCGAGGAGGACGCATGCGGTTCAAGGTCGTGGCGGCCGTCGCCGCCCTGGCACTGGGGGCGGTGCCGGCACCCGCCCACGCGGCCGACAACGGCGAGTGGTCCGTCAACCCCACGCCGCCCGCGCAGGCCGGACCGGCGCCGCGGCTGTACTTCTTCCTCGAGTCGCCGCCGGGCACCTCCGTGCAGGACTCGGTGCGGGTCACCAACCTCGCCGACCAGCCGCGCACGTTCCGCCTCTACGGCGCCGACGCGTACAACACCCCGAACGACGGCGGGTTCGGCCTGCGGACCGCCGACGCCGCGAACGTCGACGTCGGCGCGTGGACGCGGGTCGGCGCCGCGACCGTGACCGTGCCCGCGAAGTCGCAGGCGGACGTCCCGTTCGTCATCACCGTGCCGGCCAACGCCACCCCGGGCGACCACGTCGGCGGGGTCGTCGCCATGGAGGAACAGCCGGGCGCCACCACGAAGCAGAACGGCGTCGACGTCACCGTCCGCCGCGCCGTGGCCGCCCGCGTCTACCTGCGCGTCAGCGGGCCGACCATCCCGGGCCTGCGGGTCGAGCGGGTGACGACCCGCCACGACCAGCCGTGGCTGCCGACCACAGTGGACGGTTCCTACACCTACGACGTCGTCAACACCGGCAACCTGCACCTGCCGCCGACGCTGTCCGTGCGCGTCACCGGCCTGTTCGGCCACCACATCCGCCGGCACGGCACCGCACCGCAGATCGACCTGCTGCCCGGCGCGAAGACCCGGCTCTCCGGCGCCATCAGCGGCGTGTGGCCGTTCGACGTCGTCACCACCTCGGTCACCGTCACCGCCGACGGCGGCGTCTCCGCACGGTCGCAGGACACGACGGTGGTCGTGTCGTGGCCGGCGCTCGCCGTCGCCGCCGCCGGTCTCGTGCTGCTGCTCTGGTACCGCCGGCGCCGCGCCACCGCCGCGACCGCCAAGCCGCGCAGGCGACTGCCCGAACCGGTGACGGTGCGATGAGGCGGACCCTCACCGTCCTGTGCGGACTGGCCCTCGCCGCGCCGGTGTGGCTGCCGGCCGCCCCGGCGCGCGCCGACGGCCTGACCGCGAGCGTCGGCGCCCCGTCGGCGAAACCCGGCACGACACTGCGGGTCACCGGTGCCGGCTGGCCCGCCGGGCAGCTGCTGCAGGTCGTCACGTGCGGCGAGCTCGCCCTGACCGGGTCCGGCGCCTGCGACATGCGCGCCGCGCTCGCGACCCCGGCCAGGCCCGACGGGACGTTCAGCGTCGACATCCGCGTCGGTGACCCGCCCCGCCCCTGCCCGTGCGTCGTGCACGTGGCGCTCGTCGGCACCGGCACCAGCGGGCACGTCGACGTGCCCCTCGACATCCCCGGCCACACCACGGGCCCGGCGCCGGCCGTGGCGGGCACCGTCGCCCGCCTCGACGTGGTCCGCATCCGCCTCGACGGCCGCCCGTCGTGGACGGAGTGGTTCGGCGCCCGCGCCGACCGGACCCTCGTCTACGAGGTCCGCAACCCCGGCGGGCAGAGCCTGCGGGAACTGCCGCTCAACGTCCGCGTCGGCAAGGGCGGCGGGGACCCGGCCGAGGCGCCGCGCTCCGGCGAGATCCGCCCCGGCGAGACCCGCGAGTACCGGGTCCCGGTGACCATCCCGTTCGCGGCGTTCGGCCGGTACCAGGTCCGCGCCGACATCGCCGGGCTCGGCGCCGCCTCGGTCGCCCACGACGCCTACCCGTGGGGGCTCCTGGCACTCAACGGGCTCGGCGTCGCGCTCATCGTGTTCGGCGTCCACCGCCGGCTCAAGGCCCGGCGCCTCGCCGGCGCCCCCGTCCCGCAGAGCGACGACCCGCTGCTGCTGCCGCCCCTGGTCCGGGTACCCGCGCTCGGCGCCGTCCTCGTCTTCGACGACGCGCCCGGCGCGAACCGGCTCCGCCGGCGGGCAACGGCCCAGATCAGCGCCGCGACCCTGCGCGAGCTGCTCGGCGAGCCCGACGGCGACGGCGGCACGGCGATCGTCGACCTCGCCGCCCTCGACGCGGTCCTCACCGGCGGCCGCCCTGCCAAACCGCCGGAGGAGACCACCGGCAGCGCGGCCGTCGTCGACCTCGGGGAGCTCGACGCGTACCTCGCCGGCCACGCGGACGCCGACGACTGGCGGGCCGCCCTGCAGCGGCCACGGAAGAGCCGGCCCGGCCGGCGGAAGGGGAACCCCGATGCGGGTGCATGACCCGTCCCTCGCGCTGCGGGCAGGCATCGCCGCCGTCGTGGCCGTGGTCGCGTTCGCCGGCTGCTCGTCGGTGATGCCCGGCGCGCTCGACGGCCCCGGCGGCGACCAGCAGCTCACCGGCACCGGGCCCGGGGTGACCGCCGACAGCGTCAAGGTCGTGTTCGTCGGCGTCGACCTCAAGGCCACCGCCAGCGTCACCGGCTTCAAGACCGCCGACGCTGGCGACCCGGCCCGCCAGGTCAAGGCGATCGAGACGTGGGTCAACGCCAACGGCGGCATCGCCGGCCGCAAACTCGTCGCCGTCTACCGCAACTACGAGGCCGCCGACGACTCACCGGCCGCCGAGGAACGGCTGTGCAACCAGATCACCCAGGACGACAAGGCGTTCGCGGTCGTGCTCACCGGCCAGTTCCAGAGCAACGCCCGCCCCTGCTACGCGACCCGGCGCACCCTCGTGCTCGACGCCACCCTCGTCGCCAACGACCAGACCACGTTCACCAAGCTCGCACCGTACCTGTGGTCGGCCAGCTACCCGGACTACGACGAGTTCGTCCGCGCGTTCCTCGGCAGCCTGGCGGCCTCCCGGTACTTCGAAGGCGCGGCCAAGGCCGGTGTCGTCGCCGCCGACACGCCCACCAACCGCAGCGCGTACGAACGGCTGGCGGTACCGGAGCTGAAACGGCTCAACGTGACACCGGCGGTCGCCTGGATCGACACCACCGACCTCGGCACCCTCAACGCCGGGCTGAACCAGGCCGCCGTCGACTTCCGGGCCAAAGGCATCGACCGGGTGTTCTTCCTCGGCGGCGCCCGGATGGCGTCGTTCTTCCTCACCGTCGCCGCCGCGCAGAGCTTCACCGCCCGCTACGCGCTGTCCAGCTTCGACAACCCGAGCTTCCTGGTGAACAACCCGGCGACGATCCCGCGTGAGGGTCTGCAGGGCGCGGTCGGCATCGGCTTCAACCCCAGCCAGGACGTCCCCGACAGCGCGTACCCGTTCCCCGGCACCGACGCGGAGAAGGCGTGCCTGGCGGTGTACGCCGCCGACGGGCAGACGTTCGCGACCCGCGAGAACGCCCGCGTCGCGTTCCCCTACTGCGACGCGGCACGGCTGCTGCAGGCCGGCGCCCGCGACCTCGGCGCCGACCTCAACGCGGCCGCCTGGTCACGGGCGGCACGGGCGATCGGCACCGGCTTCAGCCCCGCCACCGGCTTCACCGGACTGCTCGGCCCCGGCCGCTACTCCGCCGCCAACGGCTACCGCTCGATGGCGTACGACAACGGCTGCGGCTGCTTCGCCTACCAGGGCGAGGAGGCCCCCTTTGCCGCCCGCTGACGCGATCGCGTGCACCGGCGTCGACGCCGCCTACGGTCCCGTGCAGGTCCTCTACGGCGTCGGCGTCCGCGTCGCCGACGGCGAGATGGTCGGCGTCTGCGGCCCGAACGGCGTCGGCAAGACCACCCTCGTGCGGGTCCTCGCCGGCCTGCAACGCCCCGGCACGGGCCGGGTGCTGCTCGCCGGCCGGGACATCACCGCCGTGCCCGCCGCCCGCCGCGTCCGCCTGGGACTGTCCACAGTGGTTGGCCAGCAGGCGTTCGGGTCGCTGACCGTCGCGGAGAACCTGCGCATGTACGGCTACACCGTCAGCCGCCGCGACGGGCGCCTGCGCAAGGCCGTCGACGGCGCGTTCGCGGTCTTCCCCCGCCTGTACGAGCGGCGCGACCAACCCGCCTCGACCCTGTCCGGCGGTGAACGGCAGATGCTGGTCCTCGCCAAGACGCTCATCCAGCGCCCGCGGGTGCTGCTCATCGACGAGTTCTCGCTCGGCCTCGCCCCGGTCGTCGTCGGCGGTCTCCTGGAGATGGTCCGCCGGCTCAACCGGCTCGGCACCGCGCTGCTCGTCGTCGAACAGTCGGTCAACGTCGCACTGTCCCTTGTGGATCGGGCGTACTTCATGGAGAAGGGGACGATCGTCGCCGAACACACGTCCGCGGACCTCGCCGGCCGCCCGGACCTCGTCCAGTCGCTGATGCTCGGGGGGCACGCGTGACCCTGCTCGGATATGACTTCGGGCCGGACCGGATCCTGCTGGGACTGTTCACCGGGCTCACCTACGCGCTGCTGGCCGTGGGACTGGTGCTGACCTACCGGTCGAGCCGGTTCGTGAACTTCGCGCACGGCTCCATCGGCGTCTTCGGCGCCGCGGTCCTGGGCCGCCTCGTCGTCGGGGAGGGCCTGCCCTACTGGGTCGCGTTCCCCGCCGCGATGCTCGTCGCCGCCGGTGTCGCGGCCGGTGTCGAAGCGGGCGTCGTGCGCCGGCTCCGGCACCGCTCCCGGGTCATCGGCATGATCGCCACGCTCGGCCTGTCGCAGTTCATCCTCGTCGTGTCGCTGCTGGTGAACCGGCAGGGCGTCAGCGGCGCCACGTTCCCGAAGCCGCCGGGGCTGCCGTCGTTCACCGTCGGGCGGACCCCGGTCGGGCCCGCGTTCACCGCGATGCTGATCCTCACCCCCGTTTTGCTCGTCGCCCTGGCGGTGTTCCTGAAACGGTCCCGGCACGGCCTGGCGATCCGCGCCGCCGCCGACCAGCCGTCCGCCGCGCTCCTCGACGGCGTCGCCGCGCCCCGCATGGCGACCGTCGCGTGGGCGATCGCCGGCGGGATCGCCGCGTTCTCCGCCATCCTCGTCACACCCACCCAGGGCGCCCAGTCGATCGACACGCTCGGCCCGGACCTGCTGCTCAAAGGTCTCGCCGGTGCGGTCATCGCCCGGCTGTCGTCGATCCCCGTCGCGTTCGCGGCGTCGCTGGGCATCGGCGTCCTCGAACAGGTCCTGCTGTCCGGTTCCTCGGGCACCGGTCTGGTACAGGTCGTGCTCGGCGCGACGATCCTCATCGCGCTGCTGCGCCAGCCCCGGCTCGGCCGCCGCGACACCGACGACGGCGGCTGGACCCGCTCCGGCGCGGCGCCGCTGACCGGCCCGTGGCCCGTGCGGCACCTCGGCCGGCTCGTCGCCGCGGCCGGCTTCCTGTTCGCCGCGGCGCTCGCGTACCTGGTGGACAACCAGACCGCGTCGGCGCTGACCACGGTCGCCGGCTTCACGCTCGTCGCGCTGTCCGTCCTCGTCGTCACCGGCGTCGCCGGAGAACTGTCACTGGGCCAGTTCGCGTTCGCCGGCATCGGCGGCGCCGTGTCGGTGCGGGTCGGCGCGGACACCGGCAACTTCTTCGCCGGTGTCGTCGCCGGCTGCGCCGCGGCCGCCCTCGCCGCCGCGGCCGTCGGGGTGCCCGCGCTGCGGCTGCGCGGTCTCGCCCTCGCCGTCACCACCCTCGCGTTCGCGCTCGCCACCAGCGCGTACCTGCTGCGCCGCGACTGGCTGCTCGGCTCCGGCGTCAGCACCCCGAAACCGCGCTGGGCCGGCTACACCCTGGACGTGGCGAAGGACTACTACCTGTTCGCGCTGCTCATGCTCGGCCTCGGCATGTGGCTGACGGCGAACCTGCGCCGCGGCGCGTTCGGCCGCCTGCTGACCGCGCTGCGGGACAACGAGGAGGCCGCGCGGGCGCTGACCGTGTCCGCGCCGCTGCGCAAACTCCAGGCGTACGCGGTCGCCGGCGCCCTCGCGGGCCTCGGCGGCGCGGTCATCGGCCACGGCCAGACCCAGCTGACGGTCAACAGCTTCCCGGCGTCGGCGAGCGTGGACGTCGTCGCGGTCACCGTCGTCGGCGGGATCGGCCTGCTCGGCGGGCCGCTGCTCGGCGCGCTCGTCATCGTCGGCATCCCGTCCTTCGTGGACCTCGGCATCCCGGGCCAGGCGGCGCTCACCCTGGGCTGGCTGCTCGTCGTCGTGCTGCTCCCCGGCGGTCTCGGAGGTGTACTGGTGCGGGCCCGCGACGCCCTCACCGCCCGGTGGTCCCGCCCACCCGCCTCCGAACCGTCCGTTTCGAAGCCGTCCGCTTCCGAGCCGTCTGGTTCCGCGTCGCCTGGTTCCGCGTCGCCTGTTTCCGCGTCGCCCGCCGATGCGCTGCCGCCCACGACGCCCGTGGTGCTGGACCGGCCGGTGGCGGGCCGGCACGCGGCGCCGACCCTGCCCGCCCGGACGGTGCCGTTGCGGGTGCCCGCCGGTGGTGAGCCGCTGCTCGTGGTGCGGGACATCGCGAAGGCGTTCGGCGGGGTCACCGCGGTCAACGGCGTCCACCTCGACGTGACCGCCGGGGAGGTGCTCGGCATCATCGGGCCGAACGGCGCAGGGAAGACGACCCTGTTCGAGATCCTCGCCGGGTTCGTGCCGCCGGACGCCGGGACCGTGACGTTCGCGGGGCGGGACGTCACCCGGGCCACCCCGGAGCGCCGGGCCGGGCTCGGGCTCGTCCGGTCGTTCCAGGACGCGCGGCTGTTCGCCACGATGACCGTCCTGGAGACCGTGATGACGGCGGGGGAGCGCACGGCGCCGAGCCACCTGCTCACCTCCGCGCTGGGCGGTCCCGTCGCCGAACGCCGCAAGGCCGCACGCGCCGCCGACCTCGTCGACCTCATGGGACTGTCCACTGTGGCCGGCTCCCTGGTCGGGAACCTGTCGACCGGCACCCGGCGGATGGTCGAGATCACCTGCCTGCTCGCGCTCGAACCGGCGCTGCTGCTGCTCGACGAGCCGTCCTCGGGTGTGTCCCAGGCGGACGGCGCGGCCCTCGGCGACCTGCTGCTGCGCGTCCACCGGGAGCTCGGCACCACCCTGCTCGTCATCGAGCACGACCTGCCGCTGCTGTCCCGGCTCGCCACCCGCATGCTCGCCATGGAGAGCGGCCGGGTCATCGCCGACGGCACCCCGGACGACGTCCGCGCACACCCGGCCGTCGTGCGTTCCTACCTCGGCACCGACCTCGCCGCCGTCAACCGGTCCGGCACGACCCAGACCCGCGACGACCCGAGCGCGACCCAGACCCGCGACGACCCGAGCGCGACCCAGACCCGCGACGACCCGGGCGCGACCCGGTCGCGCGACCACACGAGCGCTACCACATGAGGAGACTCCCGATGCAACGACGGATCTCGACCCTCGCGGTGCTGACCGCCGCGGCGGTCGCCGGTGTCGTGCCGCTCGGCGCGGCGCCCGCCTTCACCGCCAAGCAGGCCGCGCCCACGCTCACGGTCAGCAAGACGACCGGCCTCACCGACGGCACGTCCGTGACGGTCGGCGGCAGCGGCTTCACCGCGAACCTGAAGCAGATCGCGGTCGGGCAGTGCATCGAGGAGGTGAAGGGCCCGACCGACTGCAACCTCGCCGGCGGCTCCCAGTTCGTCAACGCCGACGCCGCCGGCAAACTGCCGACGGTCACGCTGAAGCTGGCCGCCAAGTTCGGCACCTTCGACTGCACGAAACGCACCTGCGTGATCGCCGCGCAGATCCTCCCGTCCGGCGGCAACGCGGGCGAGATCGCCGCCAACAAGGCGTCGGTGAAGCTCACCTTCGGCGCCGCCGCCCAGCCGACCACCCAGGCCGCGCCGACCACGGCCGCGCCCGAGGCGACCGCACTGCCGAAGACCGGCCCGGGCGACGAACCGTTCGTGGTGCTGCTCGCCGGCTCGGCGCTGCTGACCGTCGGCGTCGGCCTCCTCGTCGTCCTCCCGGCCCGCCGCCGCCGCGCCCGCACCGCGGAAGGGATGTGACCGCCGTGCGCCGTCCTGCGACCGCGGACATGGGTGTGACCGGCCCGCGTGGTCCTGCGGCCGCGGGCGTGGACGTGGACGTGACCGGCGTGCGCCGTTTCGCGGCCGCGGGCAATGGGTTGACCCGCGTGCGGCGTGTCGCGGCCGGGGCGGCTGCCCTGGCGGTCACCGCTGTCGGCGGTCTCGTCGGCGTCGTGACACTCGCCGGGCCGGCCGTGGCCGCGCCGGTCGAGGCGAGCCTCGGCTGCCGGCTGTACTTCAGCGACGCCGGGACCGGCACCTCGCCGACCACGTGGAGCGACACGTTCACCCTCAGCCAGACCCCGGCGAGCCCCGCCGCGGGCCAGACGGTGACCGTGACCCTCGCCGCCGTCGCCGGTGTCACCAACGGGCCGGTGCCGCTCAACGCCGGTGACGTGCCGGTGCGGGTGACCGTCGCCCTCGGCGGCGCGCAGACGGGGACCGTCACGCTCAACCAGTCCGCGTACCCGGCGTCGGCGAAGGCCGCCGCGGTGCCGCTCGGCCCGGTCAGCGCCACCGGCACGTACACGGCGACGGCGGCGGGCACCGTGTCGCTGACCGTGCGGCAGGTCGCGTTCGCCAACAGCACCGCGACGACGTACTGCTCGGCGAGCGGCGACCGCGACCACAAGGCGGCACCGGCGGACACTCCGGTCACCGCGTCGGCCGTCGTGACCCCCGCGCCGTCCGGGTCGGCGAGCGTCAGCGCGTCGGCGAGTGCCAGCGCGTCCGCGAGTGCGAGCGCGTCGGCCAGCACCAGCGCGTCCGCCGGCGCCAGTGCGTCGGCGAGTGCCGGCGCGTCGGAGGCGGCCACACCCGCGGAGACGTTCGGGCCGGCGTCGGTGACGATGAAGTGCAAGACGCTCAGCACGATCCGCGACTGGACCGCGACGCACACCCTGAGCATGTCACCGGCCAACCCCGGCTACGGCGCGAACGTCACCGTCACGTACACCTTCGACAACGGCGGCAAGAACGGCCCCGCGCCGATCACGGCCGGCGACCTCAAACCGACCGCGACCGTGAAGCTCAGCGGCGCGCAGACCGGCACCGTGAAGCTCACCGGCCCCGCCTACGGCGCGATCGCCGCCCAGGCGACGGTGCCCGGCGCGACGCTCACCGGCCAGTTCACCGCCGGCACACCCGGCCTCGTCACGCTCACCGTCGCGGACATCCTGTTCGACCACCCGCAGGTCGACACCGAGTGCAACAACGGCGCCGACCCGGTGACCGGCCCCGCCGACACGACGATCGTCGCGAAGTTCACGGTCAGGTCGACGGCGGCGACCGCCGCGGAGGCCGCCGGGCAGGCACTGCCGAAGACCGGCGACGACGGCATCCTCCCGGTGATCGTCCTGTGGGGCACGGCCCTGCTGCTGACCGGCGCCGGCGCCCTCGTGGTCCTCCCCGCGAGAGCCAGACGCAGGCAGCGGGCGTAGGCAGCCGCCGAACAGGGCCGCCGGCGGCGAGGCTGCATGCGTCGCCGCCGGCACCCGCTCAAGCTGTCCTGAGTACGGGTAGGGTTCCGTCCTCGTGGGCGATGTCGTGGAGAAGGTCGTGCCGGCGCGGCTGGGCGCCGGGTTCCGGTGGCTGCTGGCCTCGTCGTGGACGAGCAACCTCGGCGACGGGATCGCGGTCGCGGCCGGGCCGCTGCTCGTCGCGTCGCTCACGGACAACGCGTTCCTGGTGTCGCTGGCGGCGCTGCTGCGGTGGGCGCCGGCGCTGGTCTTCGCCCTGTACGCCGGGGTGCTGTCCGACCGGCTCGACCGGCGGCGGATCGTCATGGCCGCCGACGCGTTCCGCGCCGTCCTGCTGGTCGCGCTCGTCGCCCTGATCGCCGCCGACCGGCTGTCGGTCGTGGCCGCGCTCGTCGCGCTGGGGCTGCTGACGACGGCCGAGGTGTTCGCCGACAACGCCGCCGCGACGCTCACCCCGACACTCGTGCACCGCGACGACCTCGTGGTCGCCAACGCCCGGCTGCAGGCCGGGTTCATCACCCTCAACCAGCTCGCCGGGCCACCGATCGGCGCGGTGCTGTTCGCCGCCGGGCTGGCGTGGCCGTTCGCCGCCGAGACGGTCCTCGTCACGGCCGGTGTCCTGCTCGTCTCCCGGGTCGTGCTGCCCGCGAAGCCGGCCCCGGAGGCGGGCGACCCGCCGGGCGGGGTGCGGCAGGCGGTCGTCGAAGGGTTCCGCTGGACGATCCGGCACCCGGCGGTGCGGACCCTGTCGCTGACGATCCTCGTCTTCAACGTCACGTTCGGCGCCGCGTGGTCCGTCCTCGTGCTGTACGTGCAGCAACGCCTCGGCCTCGGCGCGGTCGGCTTCGGGCTGCTCACCACGGTCTCCGCCGCCGGGGGGCTGCTCGGCACCGGCCTCTACGGGAGGCTGACCCGCCGCTTCAGCCTCGGCAACATCATGCGGGCCGGGCTCATCATCGAGACCGTCACGCATCTCGCGCTCGCCGTGACGACGTCGGCGTGGGTCGCCTCCGTCATCCTGTTCGTCTTCGGCGCGCACGCGTTCGTGTGGGGCACCACGTCGATCACCGTCCGGCAGCGGGCCGTGCCGGACCACCTGCAGGGCCGCGTCGGCAGCGTCAACACCATCTGCGTCTTCGGTGGTCTCGTCGCCGGGTCCGTCATCGGCGGTGTCCTGGCGACACGCGTCGGCGTGACGGCACCGTTCTGGTTCGCCTTCGCCGGGTCGGCCCTGTTCGTGGTGCTGCTGTGGCGTGAGCTGACCCGGATCGCGCACACCACCTGACACCTAGCCGGCGGCGTGCACCTCGATGACGGCCGCCGGGCAGCGGGTCGCGGCCTCGTACACCGCCTCGTGATGCTCCTGCGCCGGGTGCTCGGCGAGCAGGATCACCACACCGTCGTCGTCGCGCTGGTCGAACACCTCACCGGCGACGAGCGCGCACACACCGGAGCCGATGCACTTGCCGGCGTCCACCTCGACCCGCATCAGACGTCCGCCTTCCCGGCCGGCTCGATCGCGTCCCACGTGACCGGTAGCGTCTCCGGCCCGTACACCGACGTGTCCACCTTGAAGCGGATGTCGTCGAGCGGCACGGCGAGGCGCAGCGACGGGATCCGCCGCGGCAGCGTCGCCAGGACCGTGGTCAGCTCCAGGCGGGCGAGCTGCTGGCCGACGCACTGGTGCGGGCCGTGCCCGAAGCCCAGGTGCGGCCCGGTGGCCCGGCCGATGTCGAGGGTGTCGCCGTCGGGATACAGGCCCGGGTCCCGGTTCGCCGACTGGATGGCCACGACCACGTAGTCGCCGGCCTTCACCGGCTGCCCGGCGATCTCGGTGTCCTCGGTGACCTCACGCAGCAGCCCCGCGCCGACGCCCAGATAGCGCACCAGCTCCTCGGCGGCGACGCCGGCCAGCGACGGGTCCGCACGCAGCCGGTCCAGCTCGTGCGGGTGCTCCAGCAGCGCCAGGAGCCCGTGACCGATCATGCTGGCGGTCGTGTCGTAGCCGGCGATGAGCATCGCGGCGCTCATCATGACCAGCTCCATGTCGGTGAACGGCCGGTCCGTCTGGTCGCTGCGTGCGATCATCCGGCTGATCACGTCCTCGCCGGGGTTCGCCCGGCGGGTCATCACCGTCATGTACAGGTATCCGAACAGCGGCTGCATCGCGCCGGCGACGTCCTCGGCGCTGGACCTGCCGTCGGACAGCGCCTCCGCCGCCGTCTTGAACAGGTGGTGGTCTTCCTTGGGGACGTCGAGCAGGCCGGCGATCACGGCCGTCGTCACCGGGCGGGCGAACTCACCGTACAGATCGACGGGCGTCGTGGCCTGCGCGAGCGCGTCGAGGTGCTCGTCGACGATCTCCTGCACGAGGGGGCGCAGCTGGCCGATCCGCTTCATGTTGGAGACCTCGGGCGCCATGTGCCGCCGGAAGCGCAGGTGCTCCGCGCCGTCCATGCGCGGGAACTCGCCCTCGCCGACGGGGATGTCACCGCCGAAGCCGAGCAGGATGTGCGCGGCCGTGCCGGGCCGGTTGCTGAAGCGCTGCGGGTCGCCGAGCACCTCCCGCACGTCGGCGTAGCGGCTCACCAGCCACGCCTGCACCCCGGTCGGGCAGCCGACCCGGATCACCGGGCTGCCGGCGCGCAGCTGCTCGAACTGCGCCGGCGGGTCGAACGGACAGCCCGTCGCGGCGGGCAACGGCAGCGGCGGCAACGCCTCGGACTGCTGGTTGTGCTGGACAGCTGTCATCGCAACCCCCCGAACGACACGGCAACCGGCATTCACTTTCGTCGAACAGTACCGGAACCGGGAAGCGGGGGGCAGCCCGGCGGGGCGCGGGATTGGTACCCTCTGCCGCATTCGACCACGACCGGGGGGAGCGGAGTGGGCGCAGAGGAAAGCTACGTCGATCCGGCCGAGATGACGTCGTTCGTGAACCGGACGCACGCCGTCGCGGACCGCTTCGAGACCATGCGCGCCGGCGGCGCCGGCACCGAGGTCGGCCGGATGTCCTTCGGGCTGCTGCCCGCGTCGTTCCAGTTCTGGGACATCTACCAGCAGGTCGCCGAGGCGTGCCGGACCGGGCTCGCCGACGGCTACGAGGCCTTCGAGGAGATCGCCGGCGGCGTGTCCGAGGAGCGCGCCGCGTACGAGGCGAACGAGCTGGCCAACAAGGACCTCTTCACGCCGAGGGAGGCCTGATGAGCACCGTCGCGCTGCAACGCAACAAGACCTACTTCGAGCAGCTCGTCGCGTGGTGCCCCGAGCCGTTCAAAGGCCTGACCCAGGCGGTGCTGTGGCCGTTCGAGCAGCTGCTCGAGCTCGTCGCCGGTGAGCCCGACGACCTGATGGAGGCGGCCCGCAAGTCCCTCGCCACCGGCGGCCAGGTCCGCGACGCCGCCGAGCAGCACCGGCAGAACGTGGCGCTGCTGCGCCCGCACTGGCGCGGCCCGGCCAGCGACGCGTTCGGCACCGCGATGGACGACTTCATCGACGCCGTCAAGGACCTCGCCGACGGCTTCGACCAGATGGCGCAGATCCTCGTCGAGGCGGCGAACGCCTGCGTCGAGGCGTTCAACCTGCTCTGCGAGATCATCTTCGAGTTCATCCTGTGGTATCTCGCCGAGCTCATCATCGCCGCGGTCGCGGCGGCGGTGTCCTTCGGCGCGAGCGCCGTCGCGTTCGCGGTGCGGGCCGTCGCCCGGCTCGCCGCGACGCTCGGCCGCATGTGGAAGGTCATCGGCCGGTTCGCCGCCATCCTCGCCCGCCTCGCCACCCGCATCGGCAAGGTCGCGGAGCTGCTGATGAAGTACGCGTCGAAGATGAAGAAGCTGTTCGTGATGAAGCGCCAGTTCTCGCCCTGGAAGAAGGCCATGTGGTCCAAGGCGGGGGTGAACTTCCAGATGGAGAAGTTCCTGTGGTCGCTGCCGGGCAAGCTCGCCATCAACGCCGCCTCGCCGATCAACATCCCCGGCCTGGGCGGCACGATCCTCGACGGCGTCGTCGGGTACAACGACATCCAGGACGGCAAGAAGGACCGCAACTACGTCCATGACGGCACCTACAAGGACGTGACCGGGCCGTACTTCAAACCGATCCAGGACCTCATCGATATGGTGGGCATATGACCGAGTATCCGTCCCTGGACCGGCTCGAGGCGCTCGTGCAAGGTCTCGACACGATGAGCCGCGACCTCGGCGACCGCCTCGGCGCCCTCGCCGGCAGGACCGCCGAGGGGATCAGCGACTCGGGTCTCGTCCTGGTCCGGGTCACCTCCGACGGCGCGGTCACCGACGTGCGGCTCGACCCGCGCGCCATGCGCAGCGCGTCGCAGGACCTCGCCGAGGACTTCCTGCAGGCCGCGAAGCGCGCCCAGGACAACGCCGCGGAGCTGTCGAAGGAGGCCGTGCGGGCGCTGCTCGAACCGTTGCCCGAGCGGGACCGGGATGGATACTGACCCGTCCGCCGCCGCGGTCTACGCCGACGCGCTCGCCGAGCTCGCGCCCGGGGAGCGGGTCCTCGCCGCCGTCGTCGCTAACGCGCCGCTCGGCCTCGACCCGCCGCTGCCACCGGCCGGCGACGACGAGCCCGCCCCGGCCGGTGCCGTCGCGGGCGCCGTCGCCGGCGCGATCCTGTCCCCGCCGAAGCCGGGGCAGGGGTTCTTCTGGTGGCTGGTGTTCGGCCGGTCCGGCGGCGGCGCGGCCACGTCGAGCGCCGCCGCGTGCCGGAAGGCGACCCTGGGGCACAGCCCGCTGCTGCTGGTGGTCACGGACTCCCGCCTGCGCCTGTACGAGCCGCGCGACCAGGCCTACTTCGTCGACGAGCCGTCCCTGCACAGCCGGCCGGCCGGCGAGCGGTTGCTGGCGCTGTGGGACGCGCCGCGCTCCGAGGTCCGGTCCGCCCGGATGGGCTGGCATCGGCTGCACCCGGGGCGGCTGACGGTCGAGTTCACCGACGGCTCGTGGGTGTCGTTCGCGAGCCTGTTCCACCTGAGCCGCCGCAAGGCGCGCACGGTCGTGACCGCCCTCAGCGGGTGAGCATCACGGCGGCGCTGTCGGCTCAGCGGGTGAGCGTCGCGGCGGCCACGGCGGCGCCGTCTGTGGTGATGTCCCATGCCGTCGCGCCCGCTGCCGCCTCGACCTCGGGCCGCAACGCCTCGTGCAGCGCCTCCTGCAGCGACTCCTTCGGCGGGCCCTGCGGCGGGGCCTGGATCGAGGACTGCGGGGCGGTGCGGCCGATGCCGAGCGCGGTGACCCTGGACGCCCAGTAGAACTGGTCGCTGAACAACGGGAGCACCACCTGCGGCACGCCCGCGCGGGCGGCGGTCACCGTGGTGCCCGCCCCGCCGTGGTGCACGGCGACCGCGACCCGCGCGAACAGCGCCTGCTGGTTCACCTCGCCGACCACGAAAACGTCGGTCCCGCCGACCTGGCCCAGGTCCGCCCAGCCGCGCGACAGCACGACCCGGCGGCCGGCGGCGCGGACCGCGTCGGCGACCGCCCGGCCGGCGTCCGGTGGCAGTGGCATGCTGCCGAAGCCGGCGTACACCGGCGGGTCCCCGGCGTCGAGGAACGCCTCCAGGTCCGGCGGCAGCGGCGCCGGGTCCCGCAGCGTCCACGCGCCCGTCTGCGTGACGTCCATCCCGGGCGTCGCCGGCGCCGGACCGAGGGTGGCGTCCGCCGCCAGCCACGGCCGGTCGGTCAGGTTGTGCCGCAGTACATCGGCGATCCCGGGCAGACCGAGCCGGGCCCGCTGCCGGTTGACCCGCTCGAGGGCACGGGCGTTCCAGGCGTCCGTGGTGGCGGCCCACCGGCGTTCGTGGTCCGCCGGGTCCGCTGCCCACGCCTCACCCGGCGCGGGCGGCGGCGCGTGATCGGGTGAGGGCAGCGCCACCGGCGCGTAGACGACGCCGATGTACGGCACGCCGTGCAGCTCGGCGACCGACCGGGCCGCGTACTGGTGCGCGTTCGCCCCGACGACGACGTCGCATCCCTTGACGGCGGCGCCGACGGTGTCGAACTGGTCGGCGATCAGGTCCGGCACCATCGCCCCGGCCGGCCGGCTCATGTCGACCCCCATCGGCACGGCGTCGAACCCGTGACCGGCGGCCAGGTCCACGAAGTTGGGCGGCACGCACAACCTGACGTCGTGCCCGAGGCGGCGGACCTCCAGGGCCAGTGCCAGCACCGGTTGCACGTCACCGCGCGTCCCTGCCGACGACACCAGCACACGCATGGTCTTCTCCTTCTCCCGCGGCCGTTTCTCTCGCGGCCTTTTGTAAGGGATGACCCGGGTCTTGCCGCAAGACCCGGGCCCTGCTATACGTTCCAATGGGGGGTCATCCACCCGGTGTGACGCGGACTCCCGCCTTCTTCGGGCACTGTGGCCGCATGCCCTCTTGGCTCAGGCGGCTGGGCCGGTCCGGTTGGCTGGTCACGGGCGTCGTCGTCGGTGCCGCCGCCCTGATCGTCGGGGTGGGTGTCGTCCTCGCGGTCGTCGCACCGGTCCTCGTCGTCATCACGATCGCCGCGGCGCTGCAACCCTTCGTCGCCGCGATGCGCCGGCGCGGGGTCCCGGCGGCCGTGGCCTCGCTCGCCGGGGCGCTGCTGGTGCCCGCGCTGCTGGTCCTGCTCGGGATCCTCGTGTGGCACACCGTCGCCGGCGCCGGCGAGACGTGGGCCGGCGTCGCCGACGACGCGGGCAAACACCTGCGCTCGGCACTGGGCACCGACCCGCTGGACACGCTGCTGCGCTCGCCGCACTGGCGCGACGCGCTCCTCGGCGCCGGCTCGGCGCTGCTCAGCACCGCCGCGCTGGTGGCACAGGCCGCGGTCGGCGTCCTCATGGGCGCGTTCCTGCTGTACTACCTGTTCAAGGACGGTCCCGCGTTCGTCGACCACCTCGACCGGCGGCTGCCGATGCCCCCCGGCCTGGCCCGCCGCATGCTGGACAGCGCCGCGGTCCGGCTACGCCACTACGTCCTCGGCACGACGGTCGTGGCGGCCATGGACGCCGTCGTCATCACCGTCGGCGCGGTCGCGCTCCGGCTGCCGCTCATCGGGATGATCGCGCTCATCACGTTCGTCGCCGCGTACGTGCCGTACCTCGGCGCGTGGGTGTCGGCGGTGTTCGCGGTCGTGGTCGCGCTCGGAGCCGGCGGGCCGGTCGCGGCCGCGTGGATGCTGGCGATCGTCCTGGTGACGCAGAACATCCTGGAAGGCGTCCTGCGTCCCTTCGTCTTCGGCCGTGCCCTCGACCTGCACCCGTTGGCGATCCTCGCCGCCACCCTGGCCGGCGCCGCGCTCGCCGGGCTGGTCGGTGTCCTGCTCGCCCCGCCCATCACCGCGATCGCCGTCTCGTGGCGCGCGATGCTCAGCGAGCCACGACCCGTCCCCGACGCTGAGCTGGCCGTGACCCCGGATGCTGCTCCGTGAGTCCGGAGCCGAGTCCGGAGCAGAGGAGCAGTTGGACGCGGCGCCAGGGAAGACACGGGAAGGTGGGCGGCGGTGGGCGTTCCGTTCGTTACCTACGCTAGCCGACCATTCCTAATTGATCTTCGAAGGCGTCGCTCTCCGTAGTCTACCCTGCGTCCGGGTGGGGGTCAGTGGTCGCGGAGGAGGGAGCCCACGCCGTGCAGCTTGTCGTGGACGTCGTTGTCGCGCAGGGCCATCCACCAGGTGGCGGCGTTGATGGCGATCACCGGCTTGCCCAGCCAGCGTTCGGCCTCGTCGGCGAGGCGGACCATCGACAGGTTCGTGCCGCACTGCACGATCGCGTCGACGTCCGGGCCGTCGACCTCGAGGATCGCGGCGCGCAGCTCGGCTTCCGTGACGTGGGCGATCGACACGGCGGTCGGGCAGCGCAGGCCCTTGATCCGCACGACCTCGAAGCCGAGCTCGGAGAAGAACCGGACCACGTTCTCGTCGCCGACCGGCTGGTACGGGGTGACGACGCCGATCCGGCGGGCGCCGTAGAGGTGCAGGGCGCGTTCGCAGGCCTCGGCGCCCGTGGCGACCCGCAGGCCGGTGATGCCGTGGATCTGGGCGACGAACTCGCGGTTGCCCTCGACTCCGCCCCAGAAGGTCTCCGCGGACATGCCCATGACCATGAAGTCGGGCTCGCAGGTGAGGACCCGTTCGCAGGCGTGACCGATCTCCTCGCGGATCTGGACCAGCAGGTTCTCGAAGCCTTCGTCGGTGGAGAGGTCCTGGTTGCGGATGTGGATGCGGGAGAAGTGCGCGGTGACGCCGGGCACGCCCATGGCGTAGAAGTCGGGTTCGACGATCGTGTTGGTGGAGGGGGCGATGACGCCGAACTTGTGGCGCCACCCGAGTGCGTCGGTCATGCGGACACCTCAGCGGGGGAACGACGGTACGAGGAGACGGTCAGCCACACGGCGGCGAGGAACGCCAGCTGCGCGGCGGTGTTCGTGCCCTGCTCGATCCACTGCAGGCGCAGCGTCTCGTGCGAGGGGTGGTTGCGCAGCGGCACGAGCGCCGTGACGAGGACGATGCCGAGCGCGTAGAGCGCGACGGCCGTCCAGTTGCGCCGCCGCCCGGCGTAGACGGCGCCGATGACGCTGACCGTGGTCACCCCGGCGGTGGCGAGGATGAACACGGGTTTCATCGTCGAGGCGGTCACGGCGCCGGCGGCGACCGCGGCGTACAGGACGGCGAACGGCCACCACGGTGCCCTGGGCAGCAGCGCCCAGATCAGCAGCACCGCACCCGCCGACATGAGCGGGAACAGCGCGCCCTCCAGCCATGGCAGGTCGACGCCGAACCCGGCGACGAGCAGCTTCCAGACGGATTTCGCGATGCCGCCGGCGCCGATGAGCACGGCCCCGACCCGGCCGGGGGTGACCCGCCCCAGCGACGCGAGGAGCCAGAACCCGTACATGGCCAGCAGCGTGGGCACGAAGTCCTCGACGGCGAGGATGACGGGGTAGTCATGACCGGTCATGCGAAGAGGTCCCGTTTGCGGAAGGCGGCGGTGGCGAAGCGCCCGAACGCCTTGGGGGTGGTGAGCCAGGCGACCCGCCCACCGTTCGGCACGCCGCGCAGCACCCGGTCGGCGAGCCACGGCGTGACCGTCTCGACCTTGTCGGCGAGGATGTTGAAGATCTTCTTCGCCTTCGCGAACTCCTCGGGCGTGTAGTCGCGGGACAGCAGGTCGGTGACGACCATGCCGGGCGACAGGTGCGCGACGGTGACCGGTGAGTCCTTGCCGAGCTCTTTCGCCAGGGCGTCGGTGAGGTACGTGACGGCCCGTTTCGTCGCGCCGTACGCGGCGAGCCCGGGCGCCTTCTGGTTGCCGGAGCCGAAGCCCTCCATGTTCCACAGGGCCCCGTGTCCCTGGGCGCGCATGGCGGCGACGACCACGGCGCTGGCGTGGGCGAGGCCGCGCAGGTTCACGTCGATGACGGTGTCGAGCTCGTCCGGCGGCAGCTCCCACAGCGGTTTCCGGGCGGTGCTCACCCCGGCGTTGTTGACCCAGATGTCGACCCGCCCGAACGCGGCGACCGCCGAGTCCCACAGCTGCCGCACGGCGTCCCGGTCGGTCACGTCGGCGACCACGCCGAGCGACCGGGGGTCGGGGTCGGAGGACCCCTCCGGCAGCGAACGTCCACAGTAGACGACCTGACAGTCCCGGGCGAGGAACGCACGGACCAGCCCGGCGCCGATGCCCCGGGTGCCACCGGTGACCACGACGACAGTCATGAGGCGCTCCACGAAAACGAGCCGTGCACGACGACGGTCATCATGAGGCACTCCACGACAGCGAGCCGTGCACGACACCGGTGAGCGTGGCGCCCTGGTACACGCGGTAGGCCACCGCGAGCGTGGTGCCGGCGCCCATGCCGGGGGTGGCGTCGAGCATGAACTCGCGGCCGGTCAGCTTCACCACGTCGGTGCAGTGGACGGTGCTGTAGTTGGCGCGGCCGAAGGCGATCGCGTTGCCCCACGCGCCCGGCCCCTCGTAGAAGGACCGGAACCCGTCCCGCCGCCAGTCCACGGTGTACGAGCGTTCGAACGCGCCGGACCAGGTGACCGCCAGGCGGGTGCGCAGCAGGTCGACGGGGGTGAGGGCGATCTCGACGTCGACGGTGCCGGCCAGCTTCTGGTCCGCCCCCCACAGCTCGCACCGTCCACTGTAGGCACCTGCCTGCTTGGTCGGGAGGATGAACGGGACGGGTCCGTTGCGGGTCTCCGCCGCGAGATGCGCGGCCAGCTCGTCGGCGGACACACCGCGCCTGTAGACGCCGTTGAAGCAGCCGACGACCGCCGGCCCCTGGTACAGCATGGAGGAGTACACCTGGGTGTCGTCGCCGAGCACCTGGTTCCAGGTGTTCAGGTCGACCTGCCAGCCGGGGCCGTAGTAGTGCGCGTCGACGAACGTGCCGTAGGGCTGGCCGGTGCCGTAGAAGTCGGGCCCGGTGTAGATCCGGTCCGCGTCGGAGTCCACGACGCCGAACGCGAACGGCGCGCCGAGCCGGAAGCGTCCCGCGAGGGGACCGCCGCCCTCGAGGCCGCCGTCCATGTAGTACGTCGTGACGCCGCCCTCGAAGACCGAGGAGCGGCGGATGTCCTCGTAGCCGCGCCAGGTGCCGTCGGCGTCGAACAGGCTCGGCCGCCCGTGCCATTCACCGGCGATGCGCTGCTGCCATTCCGAAGGCTCGGTCACGTGAGCGGCCCGCCGATCAGCACCTCACGGATCTCGTCGGAGGCGGCCTCGCCGAGCAGCCGGGAGACCTGCGCCCACACGGGGTCGACGGCGGGGCTGAACAGGTTCGCGCGCACCGTCGCGTCGCGGGCCGCGAGGTCGGTGTCGGCGAGGGACTCCACGACGGCGGCGGGCAGGCCGGACGTGACCAGGCCGAGCCAGTGCGCCACGTAGGCGTCGACGATCGGGTCCATGCCCCGGAACGCGGCCTCGTCGGCGCGGTGCACCAGCATCCACGGCGACATCAGGGCGTGCTGGCGCGGGCCGATGTGTGCCCGGCTGAGCCCTTCGCGCTGCGACGCCTCCTCGTAGAGGCCGGTCAGCGGGTGGTACGCACCATCCATGTAGGACAGGTGCGAGGACAGTTCGGCCCGGGGGATGAGGTCCAGGTGGTAGGCGTAGTACTCGCCGCCGTGCACGGAGTCGACGGTGAAGTGCGGGACCCCGGACTTCGGCTCGGTGAACGCGAACACCATGTGCGAGTCCAGGCCGATCGGCGGCACGGTCAGCCCGACGTACACGACCCGCGAGACCGCCGCGGAGCCCTCCCAGACCCGCACCGTGCCGACCGGCGCCGGTGACATGGGGGAGCGCAGCTCCCGGTAGGGCGAGCCGGCTTCGGCGAGGCCGAGCGACGGCGCGGCGAGGATCGCGTCGAGGGCCCGCGTGGCGAGCGCCAGGGGAAGGGACATCACTGCTCCTCCAGATAGGCCTGCCCGAGGCGCTCCGCCTCGGCGACCGTGGGGTGTTCGCCCTTCGCCTTGTGCACCCAGGCGCGGGCGAGTTCGGGGTTCTCCCGGCGGGCCGGGGACGCGATGACCGTCGCCTCGCGGCGCGGGACGTCGCCCATGATGCGGTCCTCGTCGCCGAGGAGCCAGCCCTGCTCGGCGAGCTCCTGCCGGCGGCGCCGATAGTGCACGGCGATCAGGTCGCTCTTCACGTGCAGCTCCGCGCCGAGGTCGAACGGCAGCAGCTCGGGGCGGACCTTGTCGACGACCGGGGCGTCCTGGCCGAAGATCTTCTCCACCCGCTGGATCGCGTTCTTGTCGGCCCAGTTGCCGGTGAAGAAGTCGCGCAGCGCGACCCACTTCACGAGCGTCGTGGTCTCGTCGATGGGGATGTTGGTGTCGTAGATGATGAGGTTGCCCAGCGGCAGCCGCACATGCAGCTTGATCATGTTGGGGAGCATCCAGCCGGCCGTGGTCGCCACCGGCGGGCGTTCCTTGAGGTTCTTCCCGCGCCGCCCGACCATCGCCCAGATGCCTTTGGGCGCCGGAGGATGCAGCCGTACCGTCGCGAACGCCGACCATTCGTCGGGGATCTCGAGCTCGTACTCCTCGACGTCGGGGCGTTCCGGGTTGCCGAAGGCGCCGGCGTGCACGAACGGCGTGTGCGCGATGTCGCAGCCGTTCTCGAGGATCCGCTCGTAGTTGGACTTCCACAGGTACTCGCCGGTGACGACCTTGAAGCGGCCGCCGTTGGTGACGAGGTCGTCGAACTCGGGCCACACCGGGATCGGCGGGCGTTCCGCCTCGGGCAGGTCGCCGAGGAACACCCAGATGAAGCCGTAGCGTTCCTGCACCGGGTACGAGTCGACCCGGGCCTTCTTCGGGATGCCGCGGCCCGGCTGGTTGGCGGGGATCTTCACGCAGGCGCCGCTGGGCTCGTACTCCCAGCCGTGGTACGGGCAGACGATCGAGTCGTCCTTGACCCAGCCGCCGGACAGCGCGGCGCCGCGGTGGACGCACAGGTCCGACAGGGCGACGGGGCGGCCCTTCGGCGTGCGGTACAGCACCAGCTCCTGCCCGAGGCACGTGGCGCGCTGGGGTTTGGTGGTGACCCGGTCGGCGAACTCGACCGCGTACCAGAAGTTCTTCAACATTGGGGCACTCCAAAACGCGGATCAGCGGCGCCGGACGGACACCAGGTCCGGGGGGAACGTGTCGAGCGCGGCCGGGTCGCCGCCGCGCAGGTGGGTGCGGAGGAACGCGTTCAGCAGGCCGGCGATGGCGCCGCGGGCCGTCGCGTCGCCCACAGTGGACGGACGGTCCAGGAACGACCGGGCGGCGGTGGGGTCGGCGGGCTCGACGACGCTGAAGTGGTTGGCGCCGTGCAGGGTGGCGAGGACGTGGTCGCCGTCGCGGTCCTTGAGCGCCTCGTCGAACGTGCGGTTGACCGGGTCGTGCGCGGCGCTGCCGGAGCTGCCGTAGCGGTCGGCGGAGGCGGCGATGACGCCGTCCTCCGTGCCCGCGAGGAGCAGCACCGGCGAGTCGACGAGCGCCTCGGCGATGTGGCCGGCGGGCCAGCCGAGCATCGTGGAGACCATCGTGTGCGCGCCGTACGTGGCGACCGCCCGCACCTGCGGGAAGAACCGCCCCGACTGCAGGGCCACGGTGCCGCCGGCGGAGTGCCCGAACAGCGCGACCCGGTCCAGGTCGAGCGCGCCCCGCAGGGGTCCCTCGGTGGTGTCGAGCTCGGCCAGCCGCCGGAGGATCGGGTCGATGGCCTGGCAGGTGGGTCCGTCGCCGTACGTGCCGGGCCGGGCCAGGGCGAGGTCCACGCCGGGTGTGATGCCGACCTGGCCGGCGAAGAGCGGGCCGACCCAGTCGTAGGTGACGGTGGCGAACCCCTGCCCGGCGAGCTCGACGGCGAGCCAGCGGTAGGCGTCCTGCCCGACGTTGATGCCGCTGAGCACCAGCACCACCGGGTACGGGCCGCCGGACGGGTCGGCCTGGAAGACGCCGCTGAGCCGTTCGGTGTCCGACCCGGTGACCAGCGCCGGGTAGTGCACCTTGAGGTGGGCCGTGGCGAAGGGGTCCGGCGCGCCGGGGACCGTCACGGCGGACCACAGGGAACGGACGGTGCTCACGACGCCACCTCCGCTTCGCTCCGGCGTCGCCCTGAGCTGAAACTGTGCATATGGTGAGCAGCCTCTCCGCTGCGCTCCGGGCCGCTCACG
>NZ_JBVJIJ010000023.1:165609-200938 GCF_055586325.1 Dactylosporangium sp. NPDC051087
TCCGGCGTCGCCCTGAGCTGAAACTGTGCATATGGTGAGCAGCCTCTCCGCTGCGCTCCGGGCCGCTCACGACGCCACCTCCGCTTCGCTCCGGCGTCGCCCTGAGCTGAAACTGTGCATATGGTGAGCAGCCTCTCCGCTGCGCTCCGGGCCGCTCACGGGCGGGGCAGTTCTCGGTCGCCGCCCCAGAGGGCGCGGACGAGACGGGCGGTGAGCTCCTCGCCGAAGTACCGCACGCCCATGACGTTCGCCGGGTCGCGGTCGGCGATGTTGCGCCGGGTCGCCAGGTCCCGCTCGCGCAGCGCGGCACGCTCGTCCTGCGGCACCGCCTCGGCGTCGTCGACCCACGCCAGCCACTGGTCGACCCTGGCGTGCAGCACGTCGCTGACCACCTTGAGGTTGCGTTCCTTGCGTTCGAACGAGTACACGTAGGCGTTCGGCGACAGCGAGGCGCGGATGAAGCCGGCCCGGCTGGTGAACCAGGCGAACTCCTCGTCGGCGCGGTGCTCCAGCCACGCGTCGTTGGGGCCGGCGTAGTAGCGGTCGAAGTAGTCGCCGTCCACGACGATGTCGGTCCGCGGGATGTAGTCGGTGTAGAACCAGCCGCCGGGCCAGCACAGCAGCGCGATGCCGAGGTGCGGCACCTTGACCTGCGGGCCGAGCCAGCAGGTGAGGTGCAGGTTGACGAAGCTGCGGGACGGGTCGCCCAGCCACGAGTGGACCATCCAGTCGACCTCCGGCCCGCTGTAGGCGGCGACCCGGCCGCCCGGACCCTCCGGATACGTCCCGTACTGCTCCAGCGTGTCGGTCGACGGGTCGCGTGTCGTGGTGAACCTCGCGTCGATCTTGGCCTTGAGATCCGCCAGGAGCTGCTGGAACTGTGCGAAGGTGTGGTGGACGTCGATCACGGGCGACGCGTCGAGCATCTCCTCGACGTGCTGGACGGTTTCCTCCACGCGTTCACTCCCAACGCTCAAGCTGTAATGGAAACAGTGTTTCGCTACGGGTAACAGATGTCAACGGGTCAGGGCGTCGACGAGCTGCCAGGGCCGCCCGTCGAGCAGGTCGGTGCCGCGCGAGACCAGCTTGTTGCGGCTCTGCGCGGGCGCCAGGACGGCGGAGGCGACCATGGTCCCCGCCTCGACGGCGGTGACGACCGGGTGGCTGATCCTGCCCGTGAAGGGGCCCTCCCAGGCGGTCCACAGCGTGAAGTCGGGGCTCAGCGTGTAGAACGCGGCCGGGTGTCGCGGGCCGGAGGCGGCGACGATGTTGAGCCGGTTCTCCGCCGCGCGCTCGGGCAGGCCCAGGGCGAGCTCCCAGTCCTCGGCGGGGGTGAACGGCACCGCGACCACGTCCGCGCCGGCGATCGCGGCCACCCGGAACACCTCCGGGTAGATGGCGTCGTCGCCGACCACGACGGCGAGGCGCCCCCACGGCAGGTCGAACGTCTCCACCCGGTCGCCGTGCCGGCTGACCTGACCGGCGAGCCGCTCGACCGGGTGCAGCTGCAGCTGCCTGCCGACGACACCGTCGCCGGAGACCACCAGGCCGGCGTGCGCGCCGTCCTCCAGGACGCTGGTCACCGCGACCGCGTCGGTGCCCCGCAGCAGCTCCCGCAGCTCCGCCACGACGGATGGCTCCTGCAGCTCCGGCAGCACCAGGAGCCGCGCCCCGCCGGCCAGGGCACCCGGCACGCCGTCGCTCGCCCGTACCACGGCGGCCTGCAGCGACTCGGCGGCGTCCGGCCTGGAGGGGGCCTGCGGCGGCCGGCCGATCGGCGCGTAGACCGGTCCGCGCCGCGCGGTGAACCGGTCGGTGCCGTCGGGCCGTCGCTTGTCGCGGGCCGTGGCCGGGTCGATGTCGGCGATCACGACCGCCTCGCCGGACCGCGGGCCCTTCGCCACGACGGTGCCGTCGGGCGCCACGATCTGGCTCTCCCCGGCGCCGTGCAGCCACTCCGGCGGCACCTTGAGCCCGGCGCTGATGACGTCGAGCTTGTCGGCGGGCAGCAGCGGGCCGACCTTGTTGGCCGCCACGACCCAGACCCGGTTCTCCGCCGCCCGCACCGGGATGTGCAGGCTCGCCTCGTCGGTCGCGAAGGAGTTGAGGCTGTTGAGCAGCACCTCCGCCCCGCGCAGCGCGAGTCCGCGGGCCACCTCGGGTGCGACGCCCTCCATGCAGGCATACATGCCGACGGTACCGAAGGCGGTGCCGACGACCGGCCCGTTCTCGCTGCCGCGGTGCAGGTGGTCGTTCTCGCTGCCCATCAGGGTCTGCTTGTCGCTCTGCCCGAGCAGCGCGCCGTCCGGCCCGAAGAGCAGGTTGGTGCCGGTGGTCCGGCCGTCGTCGCGGGCGAGCGTGACGTTGATCTTCACGTGGACGGCGTGCCGCGCGGCCCGCCCGGCGACCGCGGTCAGGAACGCGTCGCCGAGCCGGCAGGCCATGCGCCGGGCATGGTCGCGGTCGTCGTACCACGACAGGTGGTTGCAGAATTCCGGCAGGACCACCAGATCCGCGCCCTCGGCGGCGGCCTGGTCGATCATCCGCAGACAGTCGGCGAGGTTCGCGGATACGTCCTGACCGACGGCGAACTGGACAGCGGCAACCCTCACGAGGGCCTCCTGGTTCCTCTAGCGGAACAGTGTTTCCCGAACATACACTCGCCGCGCGTTCACTGAAAGAGAGGTCGATTGTCGTGCTGACCCATGTCGTCGTCATGAAGTTCGCGGATCCCGCCGACGCGCCGGAGGCCAAGCAGCGCCTGGAAGCCCTGGTCGGTGTGGTGCCGCAGGTCCGCTCCATGCTCGTGGGCCTGGACACCGTGCGCAGCGACGTGTCCGGCGACCTCTGCATGATCACCACCCACGACGACCTGGACGGGCTGCGCGGCTACCAGTCGCACGAGGCGCACCAGGAGGTCGGCGCCTGGCTGCGCCCCCGCCTCGCGGCCCGCACCGCCGTCGACTTCTGAGCGCCGCCGCGCCCCGCCGGGCATGAACCGGCGGCGCGCGGGCAACAGCGGGACGATGAGAGGCCGGGCGCTCGCGATCGCACTCGTGGCGGCGTTCATGACGCTGCTCGACGTCAGCATCGTCAACGTCGCCATCCCCTCCATGCAGGCCGACCTGCACATGGGCTCCAGCGGGCTGCAGTGGGTCCTGTCCGGGTACGCGCTCACCTTCGGCCTGCTGCTGGTGCCCGCCGGCCGGTTCGGCGACGCCCGCGGGATCCGGCCCGTCTTCGTCGCCGGGCTCGCCGGGTTCACCGCCGCCAGCGCCGCGGCCGGCGCGGCGCAGAGCGAGGCGTGGCTGGTCATCGCCCGCCTCGTCCAGGGCGCCTTCGCCGGCGTGGTCTCCCCGCAGGTCACCGGCCTCATCCAACGTTTGTACCCGCCGGCGGAGCGGGCCAGGCCGTTCGGGCTGCTCGGTGCCACGATCGGCATCGCCACCGCCACCGGCCCGCTGCTCGGCGGGGTGATCATCCAGCTCGCCGGGGCGCACGACGGCTGGCGGTGGGTGTTCTACATCAACCTGCCCGTCGGTCTCGCCACGGCGCTGCTCGGCTGGCGGCTGATCCCCCAGCGGCCGGCGGAACTGCGCCGCCGGGAGAGCCTCGACCCGGTCGGGGTGCTGCTCCTGGGCCTCGCGGTCGTGCAACTGCTGCTCCCGCTGATCGGGCAGCGGCACTGGTACCTGGTGGGCACCGGCATCCTGACCCTCGCCGGGTTCGTGCGGTGGGAGCTGCGGTACCCCGGCACGCCCCTGGCGGACCTGCAGCTGTTCCGCCGGCGGTCCTACGCGCTCGGCACGACCGTCGTCCTGCTGTACTTCGGCGGCTTCACCGCGAACTTCTTCATCCTCACCCTGTACCTGCAGCGCGGGCAAGGCTTCACGGCGCTGCAGGCGGGCCTGGCGACCACCCCGTTCGCGCTCGGCTCGGCCATCGCCGCGTTCACCGGCGGCCGGGTCGTGAACCGGTTCGGCCGGCCCCTCGTCGTCGCCGGTCTGATCACCGTCATCGCGGGCCTGTCGGGGACCATCGCCGTGCTGTACCTGGTGCCCTCACCCTGGGCGCTGTCCGCGCCGCTGCTGCTCGCCGGCATCGGCAGCGGCCTGGTCATCACCCCCAACCAGACCCTCACCCTCGCCTGCGTGCCGGTCGACCGGTCCGGCAGCGCCGCCGGCGTCGTGCAGACCGCGCAACGCGTCGGCGCCGCGTTCGGCATCGCCGCGATCGGCGCCGTGTTCTTCGCCCGGCTCGACGCCACCTCCGGCGACTGGACGGCGGCGTTCGAGATGGCGCTGACGGTCGCGATCGGCCTCGTCGTCCTCGCCCTCGCCGCCGCCGTCACCGACGTCGCCGTCGCCCGCCGCACCCGCGACGGGTGAGGGGACGGGACCGGGCCGGTGCTAACCGGGGTAGGCGGTGGGGGACAGGCCGGCGCCGCCGGCGCGGAAAGCGGCGGGGGCGTGCACGACGCACGTCTGGACGTATTCGGCGAGGCCCTCCTCGGCGTACTCGCGGCCCCAGCCGGACCGTTTCACCCCGCCGAACGGGGCCCGTAGCGACATGCCGGTGCGGTTGTGGGTGTTGACGAACGCGAAGCCCGCCTCCAGGCGCCGGGCGAAGGCGAACGCGCGGTCCTCGTCGGCGCTCCACACGGACGCGCCGAGGCCGAGGTCGTCGTCGTTGGCCATGGCGAGGGCCTGGTCCTCGGAGTCGTAGCACAGCACCGGTACGACCGGCGCGAACTGCTCCTCGCGGACCAGCGCCGCCGCCGGCGGCGGGTCGAGCACGAGGCGGGGCGGCGCGAAGTGGCCCGCCTTCTCGTCGTAGCCGTCGCCGGTGCGGCCCAGCTCGACGACGCCGGCGGTGCCGACGAGCTGGTCCAGGACCAGGTGGATGGCCCGGCTCCGGGCGTCGGCGCTGATCAGGGGCCCCATCGTGACGCCGTCGGCGAGCGGGTCGCCGACGACCAGGACACGGGCGGCGGCCGCCACGTAGGCGTCGGCGAAGTCACCCGCGCGGGCGCGCGGCACGTACAGCCGTTTCGCCGCCATGCACACCTGCCCGGCGGTGGCGAAACTCGCCATGACCAGGCGGTCCATGCTCGCGTCGTCGAACGGCGCGTCGGGCAGGAACACGGCGGGGTCGTTGCCGCCGAGCTCCATGACGGCCGGGACGAGCCGGTCCGCGGCGGCCGCGGCGATCGCCCGGCCGGCGTCCTCACCGCCGGTGAACGCGACCTTGCGCACCAGGCGGTGCGTGACGAGCGCGGTGACCAGGTCCGCATAACCGTGCATGACCTGCACCGCGCCGTCCGGCAGGCACGCCTGGAAGATCCGCACGACGTGGGAGACGGTGAGCGGGCCGAGCGGCGAGGGCTTCACGATGACGGTGTTGCCGGCCGCGAGCGCCGGCGCGAGCTTCAGCATCGCGAGGATGACCGGCGCGTTCCACGGCGTCACGGCGACGACGACGCCGTAGGGCTTACGGATGCCCAGCAGGCGGCCCTGGGCGTCGTCGAGCTCCCGGTCGGCGTACGCGGCCGGGGCGTGCCCGATCACCCACCGCAGGTAGTGCACGGCGAACCCGAGCTCGCCCCGGCAGTCCGCGAGGGGCTTGCCGATCTCCCGCGCGAGCAGGACGGCGAGCTCGTCGACGGCGGCGGACAGGGCGTCGGCGGCGGCCCGCAGCGCGGCGAGCCGCCCGTCGACCGGCGTGCCCGCCCAGCCGCGGAACGCGGCGTGCGCGGCGCGGACGGCGTCGTCGACCCGGTCGGGGACGTTGCGGACGACGGCGCTGACCCGCCCGACGATCTCGGCGTGCCGCGCCGGGTTCTCCCGCAGGATGCCTGGCCGCCCGCTCACGCCGAGACCTCCCGCAGGGATGCGATCATCGAGGACCGCAGCAGGTACGCCCTGGCCGCGACCGGGTCGGCGGCGAGGGCGCGCAGCTCGTCGGCGTAGGCGGAGGCGCCGCCGGAGCGCAGCTTCTCCCAGTTGCCGTGGGTGGTCTTCTGCACGTAGTCGCGGGCCACGTCGCGCCTGGCCCGGGCGGTGCCGGAGATGTTGTCGTCGTCGCCGGTCATGACGGCCTCGGCGAGCAGGACGGCGTCGTGGATGCCGGAGTTCATGCCCATCCCGCCGAGCGGGTTGTTGATGTGCGCCGCGTCCCCGGCGAGCAGCACCCGGTCCACCCGGAACGACGCGGCGACCCGCTGGTGGACCCGGTACAGGGTGGTGTGCGCGACCCGCCACGGCCGCCCGGGGTCGGCGACCCCCAGGAGCCGCTCCGGCAGCCGCGCCAGCTCGGCGTCGTCGGGGGTGTCGGCCGGGGTCGGCAGCAGCACCCGCCAGTGGTCCGGGGTGCGGAGCAGGACCAGCCACTCGACGGGGTCGAACAGGTAGTTGACCTCGGCGATCCCGGGCAGCAGCGCGGTCAGGTCCTCGTCGGTGGAGCCGACCAGGAACCGGTCCGGGTAGGTGATCCCCTCGAACGCGTCACCGAACAGCGACCGGCGCACCGCGGAATTCGCCCCGTCGGCGCCGATCAGCCAGTCCCCGCGGAAGTCGCCGCCGGCGTGCACGGTCACCCCGGCCGCGTCCTGCGAGACACCGGTCACCGCGTGCCCGAAGCGGACGGTGCCGGGCGGCAGCAGCGGCAGGAGCAGCCGGGTGAGCTTGCTCTGCTCGCACTGCAGCCGGAAGGGGTACGGCGTGTCCCCGGCGAGCAGCGACATGTCGAGCTCGGCGATGACGCCGCCGCCGCGTTCCCGGTACTGGAACCGCGGCGAGACCAGGCCCTGCCGCAGGAGCGCGGGCAGGACCCCGAGGCCGGCGAGCATCTCCAGGGACGGCGGGTGGAACGTCGACGCCCGCGACTGCGTGGCGAGGGCGTCGCCGGCCTCCAGCACGGTGACGTCGGCGCCGAGGCGGTGCAGGGTGAGCGCGGCGGTCAGCCCGACGGGCCCCGCGCCGGCGACGATCACCTTCATGCGGGCACCTCCGAGTAGCGGGCGTCCAGGGCGAGCGCCTCGGACTGGCCGACGAGACCGGTGAACGCGTCCCACGGCAGCCTGCTCACCGTGGTGGCGCTGCCGCCGGCGGCGATCGCGGCGTACGCGTCCCGCGCGGCGGCGAGGGCGGCGAGCAGCGGCGCGACCGGATGCAGCACGAACCGCACCCCGAGCTCGGCCAGGCGGGCGTCGTCGGGAAACGCCTCGGATTCCGATGCTTGTCCGGATGCCTCGGAGCGGTTCACGACCAGGGGGACGCCTGGCAGGGCCGCGTGCACGGCCGCCAGGTCGCCGGCGCCGGTGACCCCCTCGACGAAGACCGCGTCGGCGCCCGCGGCCACGTAGGCCCGGGAACGGGCGATCGCGTCGTCGAGTCCGGTGACGGTGAACGCGTCGGTCCGCGCGACGAGGACCAGACCGGTGCCGGCCTCGGCGATCGCCCGTACCTTCGCGGCCGCCGGACCGGCGCCGAGCAGTTCCTTGCCGGCCAGGTGCCCGCAGCGTTTCGGGCTGACCTGGTCCTCCAGGTGCAGCCCGGCCACGCCCGCGGCCGCGTACCGGCGGGCCGTCCACACGGCGTGCAGCGGGTTGCCGTAGCCGGTGTCCGCGTCGGCCAGCAGCGGCACCCCGCCCAGCGCGGGCATCAGCGCCGCGGCCCGGTCCGCGATGTGGGTGCCGTGGACGTAGCCGAGGTCCGGCAGCCCCAGGGCGAGCGCCGACACGGCCGCCCCCGACAGGTGCACGGCCGGGAACCCGGCACGCACCGCGAGGGCGGCGGTCAACGGGTCGTACACGCCGGGCAGGTGCGTGACGGTGCCGCCGACGAGGAGCCTGGCGAGGAGCCGCCTCACAGGGCGAAGCCGTTCTCGACGCCGGTGACCCGCGGGTTGGTGAAGAAGCGCAGGGTCTCCGCCGTGCCCTCCTCGCCGAGGCCGGAGACGCCCCACGCCGGGCGGGGCGTGAACAGGTGCAGGCTCATCACCGACGAGCCGTTGACCTTCACCTCGCCGGCGCGGATCCGCCGGGCGACGCCGAGCGCGGCGTCCTCGTCGGTGCCGAAGACGTAGCCTTCCAGGCCGTACGCGGTGTCGTTGGCGAGGGCGACGGCCTCCTCGACGGTGCCGTACCCGTGGACGGTGGCGACGGGCCCGAAGATCTCGTGCCGGGCGGGTTCCTCGGCGGCGCCGGTGACGAGCGCGGGCGCGAAGAAGTTCCCGCCGGCGGGCACGTCGGTCCACGTGTGCGCCTTGCCGCCGAGGTCGAGGAGGCGGGCGGCGACGAGCGCCCGGTGCCCGCTGTGGATGAGCGGCCCCAGCTGCGTCAGCGGGTCGGCCGGGTCACCGGCGCGCAGCGCGCCCAGGCGCTCACCGATCGCGGCGAGCAGCGCCGGGACCATGTCGTGGGGGGCGATCAGCCGGCCGAGCGCCCGGCACCACTGGCCGTTGAGCGTGGTGAGCAGGTCGACGGCGGCGCGGGCGGCCGCGTCGACGTCCGCGTCGCTCAGCACGACGAGCGGGTTGTTGCCGCCGAGCTCCAGCTGCGCGGGTTTCAGCCCGGCGGCGCACAGCCCGGCGACGGCCCGACCGCCGGGCACCCCGCCGGTGAAGGACACCGCCCGGACCCGCGGGTCGCCGGCGAGCGTCGCACCGACCTCCGCCCCGCCGTGCAGCAGCTGCAGCACCCCGGCGGGCAGCAGGTCCGCGATCGTCTCGGTGAGCAGCTGGGTGCCGGCGGGCGCGTACTCGCTGGGCTTGACGATCGTGGGGCAGCCGGCGGCGAGGGCGTTCGCGGCCTTGTGCGCGGCCATCGGCGCGGGCGCGTTCCACGGCACGAGGCACAGCGCCGGACCCCACGGCAGCAGCTCCACGGTGACGGGCCGGCCGTCGTCGCGGGTGGCGGTGCGGGTGAGCCACCCCTCGCGCAGCTGCGCGGCGGCGAGCCGGAACGAGCCGGTGACGATGAACCCGAGCGGGGTCGCCTGCCGGACCGGCACGCCGGTGCTCGCGCTCTCCACGGCGACGATGTCCGCGATGCGGGCCTGCAGGGCGTCGGCGCAGGCGTCGAGCAGGTCGGCGCGTTCGGCCGGGGGCACCGCGGCCCAGGAGTCGCCGACCCGGTCGGCGGCGGCGAGCGCGGCCTCGACGTCGTCGCGGGAGCTGCCCAGCCGCGGGCCGAGGACCGCGCCGGTCGCCGGGTCCTCCAGGGTCCCGGGCAGCGTGCGGGTGGCCGGCGTCCAGCTGCCGCCGACGAGAGATCGGGCCGTCATCACCGCTCCTTGGACACGTTGGCGAACAGGGCGTTCTCCGCGCCCGAGGTGACCAGGTTCGCGGCCTCCAGGCGGCCACGCTCCGCCGGGAACGTCATGACCAGGGACATGGCGGTGTCCCGGACTGCCCTGGCGATGACGCCGGTGTTGGCGGTGCCGGACGTGCCGGTGCACTTGAGGGCGCCGACGGCGACGTCGAAGCACGCCTCGGTGATGGAGCCCTTCGCCATCCGCCACTGGCGGAACACGTCGTCCTTGCCGCGCAGCGGCGGCTCCGACGTCTCCAGCTCCAGCTGGCGGCGGATCCACAGGTACGCGGTCTCCAGCCGCTCGGTCATGTCCCCGAACAGCACCTGGTGCATGGGGCTGCTGGCGACCGGCCGGCCGGTGTCCGCGAACGTCTTGCCGGTCGTCGCCGCGAGGGCGGCGTCGTACGCGGACTGCGCCGAGCCCAGGTACACGGCGGAGATGGCGAGCTGGTTGCCGACGAACGAGCCGCGGCTGACCTGCAGCATCCGCACGAACGCCCCCGGCACGGTGAGCGCCTCGTCGTCGGCGATGAACACGTCCTTGAGCGTGATGCCGTGGTTGGCGGTGGCGCGCATTCCGAGCGCGTCCCACGTCGGGCGCTCGCCGACCCCGGCGGCGTCGCGCGGGACGAAGAACGTGGCGAGGCCCGCCGCGGTGTCGGTGCCCTCCAGGCGGGCGGTGGTCAGGTAGTAGTCGGCGACGCCGGTGGCGCAGCCGAACGACTTCTCGCCGTTGAGCAGCCAGCCGCCGCCGACCTTCGTCGCGGTGGTGCTGATGGAGATGTTCGCGCCGGCGCTCTTCACCGACTCCGACGCGAAGTTCGCCAGCCAGACACCGTCCGCCATCCGGGTCAGCACCTTCTCCGCGAACGCCCGCACGGCGGGGATCTCGTCCGGCTCGAACAGGCCTGCCCTGATCGCCTCCAGGGGCAGCAGCCCCCGCGACGCGCTGGTGTTGTGGAAGAAGTACGCGAGGGCCGTGGAGCCGCACGCGGTGCCCATGGCGTACGTGGCGGCGGCCAGGTCCCGCAGCGTGCCGCCGAGCCCGCCGTACTCCTGCGGCACGACGAGCCCGAGCAGCCCGGCGTCGCGCATCCGCGCCACGTGCTCCACGGGGAACCGGCCCTCGGCGTCGGCGCCCGCCGCGGCGTCCCGCAGGGCGGGCAGCACGGATTCGACCCGTTCCGCCCGGCCGCGCTCGGCGTCGGACAGGCCGTCCAGCAGACGGTCGGCGGTGAGCTGTGCCATGACGGTCGGATCCTTTCAGGAGATGGAGACGCGGTACGTGCGGCCCGGCAGCGCCCCGCCGAGGTGTCGTTCGAGGTCCGCGGCGGCGGCGACGAGCGCGGCGCGGGGGCTGTCGCAGGCCACGCCGAGCCGGTCGGCGAGGAACTGCACGTCCTCGCACGCCAGGACCCCGTCGATGCCGCCGAGGGTGGTGTCGAAGTGCCGGACCCCGCTCTTCATCGCGGTCAGCGCGTTGACCAGGCCGAGTCCGTGCCGGTCGCGCAGGCGTACCCGCAGGGAGACCGGTCTCGGCCCGGTGCCGGCGCGGACGGTGGCGTCCTGCAGCAGGGCCCGGACCTGGCGGGGCGAGGCGGCCTCGGCGCCCTCGTCGAGCCCGATCTCGTCGCAGCCGAGCGTGGCGAGCCCGTCGACGGCGTCGAGCACCTCGGCGGCCCGGTCCGGCGCGAACGCGTCCGGCAGCCAGCAGGTCACCGTCATGTCGTGCCGGCCGGCCTCGTCGAGCACCTGTTTCGTGACGGCCGGGTCGCCGGCGACGAGCTCCACGACCCCGGCGCCGCCGAGTGCCGCGCCGGCGACCTCGCCGGCGGTGGCGACGAGCGCGGTCGCGGTGCGCCGGTCGCCGGAGGAGGCGAGGCAGCCGTACGCGTCGCGGACCCGCACCCGGACCCCGGCGGCGCGCAGCGCGGTCGCGAGCCCGCCGGCGACGCCCGCGGGCACCGTGTGCGCGCGCAGCGCGGCGAGCAGGCCGCTGTCGGCGACGCCGACCTTGTCGGGCAGCACGTCGGCGAGCTGCCCCCAGGCGCGGGAGTGGAACAGCAGCGGCGCGACGATCCGCTCGGTCGACGCGCCGAGCACGGCGCCGACGAAGATGGTGTGGTCGCCGCCGGCGTACGCGTGCACGACCCGGCAGTCGAGCCAGCCGACGGCGTCGGTGAGCACCGGCGCGCCGGTCACCCGGGTCTCCCAGGCGCCGCCGGCGAAGCGGTCGGCGACACCTTCACCCAGGACCTGCCCGGCGAACCGGCGGCCGACCGTCGCCTGGTCCTTGGCCAGGACACTGACGGCGAAGACGCCGCTGGCCTCGATGAGCGCGTGCGTGGTGATGCGCCGGTTGAGGCAGACGAGAATGAGCGGCGGGTCGACGCTCACACTGGAGAACGAGCTCGCGGTCATGCCGTGCCAGCCGTCGCCGGCGACGGTGGTCACGACGCTCACCCCGCTCGGCCACTGCGCGAGCACCGAGCGGAACGTGTCGGGGTCGATCGTCACCCGCGCCCACCTCTGTTCCACTTAGCGAAACGCTGTCACCGTCACGGTAACGATCGTGGTGAAGCGATGTCAACGATGCGCGACGCCGTTTCCCCTAGGGAAATCCTGTGCTTAGACTTCTGGGGTGCCGACCACCACCGCAACGACCTCAGTGAACCCGGGCGACAGCGCCGACGGCTCCGCCAGCCGCTCCATCGCGGCGGTCGAGCGGGCCATGGACGTCCTGCTGCTCTTCGGCCGGGTCGGGCGTCCCGACCTCGGCGTGACCGAGATCGCCGCCGAGCTCGGCCTCACCAAGGCGGCGGTGCACCGCATCCTCACCGCGCTGCGCAACCGGGACCTGGTGGCGGTCGACCCGACCACCCGGCGGTATGCGCTGGGCCACGCGGCGGTGGCGCTCGGCCGCGCCTACCTGGCGCGCACCGACCTGCGCGCGATCGCCGCGCCGGAGCTGCGCCGGCTGTCGGAGGAGATCGGCGAGACCACCACCCTGTCGATCCGCCGCGGTGACATGCGGCTCTACGCCGACCAGGTGGTGCCCGAGCAGGAGCTGCGCCTGGAGGTGCAGCTCGGCACCCCCTACCCGCTGCACGCGGGCGCGTCGTCGAAGGCGTTCCTGGCCTTCCTCGGCGCCGAGGAGATCGAGGTCTACCTGGCCAAGCACTCCCTGGGCGCGCTGACGGACAAGACCATCGTCGACGAGGCGGCGCTGCGCCAGGAGCTGGCGGCCATCCAGCGCCGCGGTTACGCGACGTCGCTGGGGGAGCGGCAGGTCGGCGCGGCGTCGGTCGCCGCGCCGATCTTCGACCACGACGGGCACGTCATCGCGGTGCTGTCGGCGGCCGGCCCGCTGTCGCGCTTCAAGCCGCGGATGTCCGAGTGCGCCGACCGGCTCCTCGCCGCCGCCGCCCGCGTCTCCGGCCACCTCGGCTACCACGTGTAACCAGTGCGTCCAGGGCTCTAATGCATCCAGGGCTTCAGCACGCCGAAGGCGGCGGCGGCCAGGACGGACAGCCAGATTCCCCACACGTAGGGCAGGCAGCCGTCCACCGCCCGCCGCAGGGCGCGCTCGACCTCCGGCGTCGAGCCGGTCGTCATGAGGGCGCCGTAGGGCGCCGCGAAGCCGCGCAGCGTCAGCCGGATGCCGAGGCCGCAGGCGATCGCCGTCGCGTAGAGCGCGACCTTCGCGCCGAGCCACTTCGGGTTCGTCGGCACGCCGAACGGCTCGCTCGCGACGATCGTGTACGCCGCGAGCCCGTACAGGACCCCGATCAGGCCGATCCGGATGCTCCAGTCGGCCCGTCGCACCACCGGGTGCTTGCCCGGCGCGTGATGGTCCCTGATCGTCAGGAACAGCCACCCGAAAGCGAACAGCCAGACCGGCAGCACCGTCCACCAGTGGAAGAGCTCGAAGCCGCCCAGGCGCGCGCCGTGCGGGTCCAGGGCCATCAGGGTGACCCCGCTGGGCAGGAAGAGCACCAGGCAGATCTTCGGCCCGAGGTCGAGACCGCCCATGATCTTCAGGGCGGTGCTGCGCGCGACGGGCGGCAGGTCGGGCCGCAGGACGAAGCGGCTGGAGTAGAAGACCCCGAGGTCCCCGCCCAGCCAGAACACGAACAGCACGATGTGCAGCAGGATCCACCAGCCCATCGGACAATGGAAACACTGATCCGCTGTGGGAAACAAGTGCTTGACTCTGGCGTGGCGCGCTGCCTAGCGTCACGGGCATGACGCTGGGCAACTACCTGGAGGACTTCACCGTCGGCGCCGTCTACCAGCACCCGCTGGGGCGCACGATCAGCGAGGCCGACAACACGTGGTTCACGTTGCTCACGATGAACACGAACCAGAACCACTTCAACGCGCACTTCGCCGCGGACGCGCCCTACGGGCGGCTCATCGTCAACTCGGGGCTGAGTGTCGCGATCGTCCTGGGCCTGTCGGTGTCCGACATGAGCCAGCACGCGATCATGAACCTGGGCTGGGACGGGATCCGGCTCACCGCGCCCGTGTTCGTCGGCGACACCCTCTACGCGGAGTCGATCGTGCTCGCGACCCGGCCGTCGGCGTCGCGCCCCTACGCGGGCATCGTCACCTGCCGCACCCGCGGGCTCAACCAGGACGGCGACGAGGTCATGTCCTGGCAGCGCAGCGTCATGGTGTACCGGCGCGACGCCCCCCACGACAAGTCGCACTTCCCCGTCGCGAAGACGGGACCGCTGACGGTATGAGCCTCCCGGCGCTGCACTTCCAGCCCTGGGGCGAGTCCCTGCGGGAGCAGCTCGACGCCGGGCTCCGGGCGGAAGCGGCCGGGGCGGCCGTGGTGTGGGCGCCTGAGCTGCACCGCAGCGCCCCCGTCACCGCCGCCGCGCTCGCCGCCCGCACCACGACGGCAGGGGTGGGCACCGGCATCGCCCTGGCGTTCGCCCGCAGCCCGTTCCTCACCGCGCTGTCGGCGCTCGACCTGGACGAGCTGTCCGGCGGCAGGTTCCGCCTCGGCCTCGGCACCGGCGTGCAGCGGCTCAACGAGGACTGGCACGGCGTCACCTGGTCCCGCCCCGTGCACCGGCTCCGGGAGACCGTCGCCGCGATCCGGCTCGTCGTCGCGGGCGCGCACACCGGCGCACCGATCGACTTCGAGGGCGACTCCGTCCGCCTGCGCGTGCGCGGATACCGGCGGCCGTACGCACCGGTGCGCGACCGCATCCCGGTGTACCTGGCGGGCGTCGGGCCGGCGATGATCGCCCTGGCGGGGGAGATCGGCGACGGATGGATCTCCCACGAGCTGTGCTCCCCGGCCTACCTGTCCTCGCACGTCCTGCCGCGCCTCGGCGCCGGGCCCGGCTTCGAGGTGGTCGTGTCGGCCTGCTGCGCGATCGACGACGACCCCGCCCGGGCGCGGGCCGCCGCCGCGGGCGCCGTCGGGTTCTACGCCTCGGTCCGCACGTACGCCGACCTGTTCGCCTTCCACGACCTCGCCGAGGAGCAGCGGCGGGTGGCCGAGGCGTTCCGGGGCGGGCTGCCCGCCGACGGGCTCGCCGGCGCCGTCGCCCCCGCCATGGTCGACCGGCTCACCCTCACCGGCACCCCCGACCAGGTCGCCGAGCGGATCGCCGGATACGCGGGCCTCGCCGGTGCCGTCAAGCTGAGCCCACCCACGTACGGGCTGCCACCCGAACGGATCCGCGCGCTGCAGGCCGCCATCCTGCGCCTCATCGAGGAGCTGCACCGGTGAGACCCCTCGCGGACGTGCGAATCGTCTCCCTGGAGCAGTACGGCGCCGGGCCGTTCGGATCCGTGCACCTCGCCGACCTCGGCGCCGAGATCATCAAGATCGAGGACCCGCGGACCGGCGGCGACGTGGGCCGCTCCGTCCCGCCGTTCGCCGAGGGCGAGGACTCGCTGTTCTTCGAGACGTTCAACCGCAACAAACGCTCCATCTCCCTCGACGTCACCGCGCCCGCCGGGCGGCTCGTGTTCGAGGACCTGGTGCGGGCCAGCCACGCCGTCTACTCCAACCTGCGCGGCGACGTGCCCGCGAAGCTCGGCATCCGCTACGCCGACCTCGCCGGCGTCAACCCCGCCGTCGTCTGCTGCTCGCTCACCGGCTTCGGGATGACCGGCCCGCGCGCCGCCCAGCCCGGCTACGACTACATCCTGCAGGGCCTCGCCGGCTGGATGGAGCTCACCGGCGAACCCGACGGCCCGCCGACGAAGAGCGGACTGTCCCTCGTGGACTACAGCGGCGGGCTGGTCGCCGCGATCGCGCTCCTCGCCGGGGTGCACGCGGCCCGCCGCGACGGCGTCGGCATGGACTGCGACCTCAGCCTCTACGACACCGCCGTCGGGATGCTCACCTACCCGGCGGTGTGGCACCTCAACGGCGGGTTCGAACCCGCGCGCACCCACCACTCGGCGCATCCGTCCCTGGTGCCGTTCCAGGTGTTCCAGGCCCTCGACGGGTGGCTGGTGGTCGGCTGCGCCAAGGAGAAGTTCTGGCAGCGGCTCGCCGCGCTCCTGGACCGGATCGCCGGCACCGCGCTGGCCGGCGACCCGCGGTTCGCGACGTTCGCCGACCGGCACCGGCACACGGCCGACCTGCTGCCGATCCTGGAGGGCGCCTTCGCGACGCGGCCGGTCGCGGCGTGGCTCGCCGACCTCGAGCCGGCGGGCATCCCGTGCGGGCCGGTCAACGACGTCGCCGCCGCGCTCGCCGACCCGCACACCGCCGCCCGCGGCATGGTCGTGGAGACCGAACACCCGCGCTTCGGCACGATCCGCCAGCCCGCGTCGCCGGTGCGGGTCGGCGACGAACCCGTCCCGCACCGCCGTGCGCCGCGCCGCAACGAGGACGCCGCCTACGTCCTGCGTGACGTCCTCGGCTACGACGACACCCGCGTCGCCGCCCTCACCGCCGCCGGTGCCTTCGGGACCCCCGCATGACGGTCGCCGCCGGCCTCGCCGAGTGGGGGCTGTCCGCCGGCCTCGCCGACCTGCCGCCCGACGCGGTCGACGCGACGCTGCGGCACGTCCTGGACGGGTGCGGCACCGCCGTCGCCGCGCTGCGCGCCGGTGCCGCCGCACCCGCCCTCGCCGTCGCCCGCGGGCTCGGCGGGCCGCCCGAGGCCCGCATCCCCGGGACGGATCTGCGGGTCGGCTCGCCCGCCGCCGCGCTCGCCGGCGGCGTCCTCGTGCACGCCCTCGACTTCGACGACACCCACGCCGGCGGCCTCGTCCACGCCACCGCACCCGTCCTGCCCGTGGTGCTCGCCGTGGGGGAGCAGCTGGGCGTCACCGGCGCCGAGGCCGTCGCCGCGGCCGCCGTCGGCCTCGAGGCGATCTGCCGGCTCGGCGCCGCCGCACCGCACGCGTTCCACGCCCGCGGACTGCACGCCACCGCCGCCTGCGGGGTCGTCGCCGCCGCCCTCGTCGCCGCCAGGCTGCACCGGCTCACCACCGCGCAGACCGTCGACGCCCTCGGCATCGCCGCCAGCCAGGCGGGCGGGCTGCTGGAGTTCCTGCACACCGGGTCGTCGACGAAGCAGCTGCACACCGGGTTCGCCGCGCACCACGGCATCCTCGCCGCCCGGCTCGCCGCCGCCGGCGCCAGCGGCCCCGCGAGCGCCATCGAGGGCGCGTCGGGCTTCTACACCGCCCTCACCGGCACGAGTGTGCCGCCGGAGGCGGTGCTGGCGGGCCTCGGCGAGCGGTTCGAGCTGACCCGGATCACCGTGAAGCCCTACCCGGCGTGCCAGCTGCTGCACGCGCCGCTCGACGCCGCCGCCGGCCTGCGCGTCGACCCGGCGTCCGTCGCCGGCGTCGTCGTCGACGTCCATCCCGACGCGGAAGCCATCGTGTGCGGGCCCGACCAGGCCGCACCGCGCACCGGATACCAGGCGAAGTTCGCGCTCGCCTGGTGCGTCGCCGCGATGCTCGTCGACGGTGCCGTCACCGTCGCCACGTTCACCGGCATCGACCGGCCCGACGTCCTGGCGCTGGCGGCGTCGGTACGCCACCGTGTCACCGACACCCCGGGAGCGGCCGCCGACCAGCCGGGCAGGGTGACCGTCACCCTGCGGGACGGGCGGTCCGTGACCGGCGAGGTGCCACGCAGCGGCGGCGGACCCGGCGCGCCGGGCCTCACCGCGATGGTGCGCGTCAAGGCCCTCGCCAACCTCGGCCCCGGCGGGCCCGCCGTCCTCGACGCCGTCGCCGGGCTGCCGGCCGCCGCCGACCTCACCGACCTGCTCGACGCGCTGGAGGGCACCGCATGACCACGTACCTGCCGGGGATCGCCGGCCCCGACCCGGCGGCCGTCTACCGCTCGGCGGCCACGCAGCTCGCGGCCGCCGGCTTCGGCCCGGACGACGTCGTCCACGTCACCGAGTACGTCACCGGCCCGGCCGCCGGGCCGGCCCGCGACCGGTTCCTGGCCGGGCACCGCGCGCCGGTCTCGGTCGTCCCGGTCGCCGGGTTCCCCGACCCCGCGCACACGGTCGCCGTCGAGCTCGTGACCCACCCCGGCGGCGGCACCCCGATCGACACGGGCGAAGGCGGGGTGCTGCGCGCCGCCGGGGACCTCGTGCACCTGCCGAGCGTGCACACCACCAGCGGCGAGTTCCGCGACCAGTACCGCTGGTGCCTGCTCCGGCTCGGGGAGCTGCTGCACGCGGCGGGTCTCGGCCTCGACGCCCTCGTCCGCACGACGGACTTCACCGCCACCACGACCCGCGCCGAGTACCCGCGCTGCGGCCGCCCCCGGCGGGAGCTGCTCGGCCCGGTCTTCCCCGGCGCCGCCGGCATCCTCGTCGACACCCCGGTCGAGCCGGGCGCGATGGTCTCCGTCGACGCCCTCGCCGGGCTGGGCCCGCTGCGTCCGTTCAACCCCGGCTGGGACCGCTACGACACCCTCACCTACGTCCCCGGGGTCGTCGCCGGCGAGACCCTCGTCATGTCCGGCTTCGGGGCGCTGGACCCGGCGACCCAGCTCGCGCTGCACGAAGGCGACCTGCTCGCCCAGGCGTACTACCTCTACGACAGCGTCGACCTCGTCCTGCAGGCCGCCGGCCGGGGCACCGTCACCCGGCTGCTCGAATACGTCACCCCCGAGGGGCTCGCCGACTATCCCCGCCTCGCCGCCGTGCGGGCCGAACGGTACCCGGACGCCGCCGTCACCTCCGTCGTCTGCTCGGCGCTGCTGCGGCCCGAGTTCCTCATCGAGGTCGTGCCGACGGCGGTGCTGGCATGATGACCGACGCGATCCGGGCGCTCATCGGCCGCACGGTGACGTACACGGCGCCGGAACCCCTCGGCAGGGCCGCGATCCGCTACTTCGCCCTCGCCGTCGGCGACCACAACCCGGTCTACACCGACGACGCCGCCGCCCGCGCCGCCGGCCACGACGGGGTCGTCGCGCCGCCGACGCTCATCTGCGAGACCAACCAGTACGCCGGGCTGCCGCCCGACCACGACGGCTACGCCGGGCACACGTGGGGCATCGACCTGCCCGGCACCCGGCAGGTCCGCGGCGGCAACGCCTACGAGTTCCACCGCCCGGTCCGCCCCGACGACGTCGTCACCGCCGAGTGGACCCTCGCCGGCATCACCGAGCGGACCACCGGCGGCGGGCAGCCGATGCTGGTGTTCACGTCACGGGCCACCTACACCAACCAGGACGGCGACCTCCTCGCCACCAACGAGGAGACCATCATCTACCTGCGGGTGACCTCGTGAGGCCCGGCCTGGAGCTGCCGCCGCTGGAGCGGCTCATCGGGCTGCCCGACATGATCGCCTACGCCGGGGCGACCTGGGACTGGCACCGGCTGCACTACGACCCGTCGTATCTCGCGCCGCGCGGCCTGGACCGCCCGGTGGTCGACGGGCAGGTGTTCGGGGCGCTGCTCGCCGAACAGGTCCAGGACTGGATCGGGACCGCCGGGGTACTGAGGACGCTGCGGTTCCGCTTCAAGAGCCTCGTGCACGCCGGCGAGACCGTCCGCTGCGTCGGCACCGTGACCGCGGTGGACGGCGGCCTGGTCACCATCGAGCACCAGGTCCTCGCCGGCGACCGCGTCGCCGTGGCACCGGCGCAGTCCACGGTGGAGCTGCGGTGAGCGGCCGGCGGCGTCGCTTCGGCCGTCCCCGGAGCGCAGCGGAGGCGGCGGCATGAGCACCGGGGTCTGTGTCGTGGGTGCGGCCGAGTCGGACCTCGGGGTCACCGGGAAGACCGTCCTGCACCTGCAGACCCAGGCGATCACCCGCGCCCTCGCCGACGCCGGGCTGCGGCTCGCCGACGTCGACGGGCTCGCCACCAACGGCGTCTCCCGGTTCTCCGCCACCCAGGTCGCCGAGCACCTCGGGCTACGTCCACATTGGACGGACTCGACGTTCGCCGGCGGGTCCGCGCCGCTGCTGTACGTCGGGCACGCCGTGCAGGCGATCCGGGCCGGGCAGGCGTCCGTCGTCGTCGTCTCCTACGGCTCGAACCAGCGCTCCGCCCGCAGCCGCACCACCGACCCTTACGAGGCGCACACGCCGGAGGCGCAGTTCGAGCGGCCGTACCGGCCGCTGTACCCGGTGTCCGCGTACGCCCTCGCCGCCCAGCTGTACCTGCACACGTACGGGACCGAACGGGGGCGCGCCGGGCTGACCGAGGTCGCCGTCGCCGCCCGCGAATGGGCGCTGCGGAACCCGCGCGCCTACCGCTACGGCGCCGGACCCCTGGACATGGACGCCAGCCCGCTGGTCAGCGACCCGCTGCGGGTCGCCGACTGCTGCCTCGTCACCGACGGCGGCGGCGCCGTCGTCCTGACCAGCCTGGAACGGGCCCGGGACCTGCCCGGCGTCCCGGTCGAGGTGCTCGGCCACGGCGAGGCGACCACCGGCACGTCGATCGTCGGCGTCGGCGACCTGCTGCGCACCGGCGCCGCCGACTCCGGCCGCAGGGCCTTCGCGATGGCCGGGCTGACCCCCGCCGACGTGGACGTCGCCCAGATCTACGACTCGTTCACCATCACCGTCCTGCTGTCGCTGGAGGCGCTCGGCTTCTGCGACTACGGCGAGGCGCCCGACTTCGTCGCCGCGCGGACCCTGCCGATGAACACCTCCGGCGGCGGGCTGTCCTACTGCCACCCCGGGCAGCTCGGCGTGCTCCTGCTCGTCGAGGCCGTCCGCCGGCTGCGCGGCGGCACCGAACGGACGGCGCTCGTGCACGGCACCGGCGGGATCCTCTCCACCCACGGCACCGTCCTGCTGGGACGGACGTCGTGACCGTACCCGCGGACGTGCCGATCGACGAGACCACCGCGGCGTGGTGGGACGCGACCCGGCAGCGGCGGCTCACCGTCCAGCGCTGCACCGCCTGCGGCCACCACCAGCACTACCCGCGCCCGCTGTGCCTGCGCTGCGGCGCGCCCGACCCGCCCCTGGTGGACACCGCGGGCACCGGCGTCGTCGAGACGTTCACCATCGTCCGGCGGGCCGACCCTCCGTACGCCGTCGCCGTCGTCGCGCTCACCGAGGGCCCGCGGCTGGTGTCGAACGTCGAACCGTGGCAGGACACCGCGATCGGCGCCGCCGTCACCGTGGACTGGCGGCCGCTCGGCGACGGCCGCAACCTTCCCGTCTTCCGTCCGATCCGTCCTTGAGGTGACCACAGTGGACTTCGAGCTCACCGACGAGCAGCGCCAGTTCCGCGACACGCTGCGCGCGTTCGTCGACAAGGAGATCCGGCCCGTCGCCCGCGAATGGGAGGCCACCGACCGGTATCCGGCGGAGATCGTCGACACCATGCGGCGCATGGGCCTGTTCGGGCTGACCGTCCCCGAGGAGTACGGCGGCCTCGGCGCCGACATGGTCTCCTTCGCTCTCGTCTTCGAGGAGATCGCCAAGGGCTGGATGGGCGTCGCCGGGATCCTCGGCAGCCACTCCCTGTCCTGCTGGCTGATCGCCCGGCACGGCACCGACGAGCAGCGCAGCGCGTACCTGCCGGACCTCGCCAGCGGCGCCCGGCGCACCGGCATCGCGCTCACCGAACCCGACGCCGGCACCGACCTGCAGGGCATCCGCACCGTCGCCCGCCGCGACGGCACCGACTACGTGATCACCGGCCGCAAGACGTGGATCACCAACGCCCGGCACGCCGACCCGCTGCCCGTGCTCGTGAAGACCGACCCGTCCGCCGACCCCGCGCACCGGGGCATGTCGGTGCTGCTCGTCGAGGCCGGTACGCCCGGCTTCGAGGTGCTGCGCGACCTGCCGAAGCTCGGCTACAAGGGCACCGAGTCCTGCGAGATCCTGTTCGACGGGTGCCGGGTCCCCGCCTCGGCGCTGCTCGGCGGCGTCGAGGGCCGCGGCATGCAGCAGGTCCTGTCGGGCCTGGAGACCGGCCGGATCAACGTCGCCGCCCGCGCGCTCGGCATCGCCCAGGCCGCCTACGACGAGGCGCTGCGCTACGCCGGCCAGCGCCAGGCGTTCGGCGCCACGATCGACTCGTTCCAGGCGGTGCAGCTACGGCTCGCCGACATGGCGATGCAGGTCCAGGCGGCCCGGCTCATGGTGTACTGGGCGGCGTCCCGCGCCGACGCCGGCCGCCGCGTCGACATGGAGGCCGGGATGGCGAAGGCGTTCGCCTCCGAGGCCGCCGCCGCGTGCGCCCTGTCGGCGATGCAGGTCCACGGCGGCTACGGCTACTCCAAGGAGTTCGACGTCGAACGCCTGTACCGCGACGCCCCGCTCATGATGATCGGCGAGGGCACGAACGACATCCAGCGCATCGTCATCGCCAAGGCGCTCACCAGCGGGAAGGGCAGCATCGGATGAGGTCCTACCTGTACGTGCCCGGCGACGCGCCCGCGAAGCTGGACAAGGCCCTCGACCGGGGCGCCGACGCGCTCATCGTCGACCTCGAGGACGCCGTGCCGCTGTCCGGCAAGGACCGCGCCCGCGCCGCCGTCGCCGAGTGGCTCGCCGGCCTGCCCGCGGCGGGCCGCCCGGCGGTGTGGGTGCGGGTGAACCCCGGGCCGGCCGGCGCCCTGGACGCCCGGGCCGTCGCCGGGCCGAACCTGGCCGGCGTGTGCCTGGCGAAGGCCGACGCCTCCGGCGTCGCCGAGCTCGGGGCCGCCCTCACCGCCGCCGAGTCGTCGTGCGGCCTGCCGGCCGGCTCGGTCGCCGTCGCGCCGCTGCTGGAGACGGCGGCCGCGATCCTCGACGCACCCGCCATCGCCCGCGCCCCGCGCGTCACCCGGCTGCAGATCGGCGAGGCGGACCTGCGCGCCGAGCTCGGCGTCACCCTCGGCCCCGACGAACGCGAGCTCCTGCACGCCCGCTCCCACGTCGTGCTCGCCAGCGCCGCGGCGGGGATCGCGCCGCCGGTCGCCTCCGTCAGCACCGACTACCGGGACCTGGCCGCCCTGCGGGCGTCGACGGTCGCGTTCCGGCGGCTCGGCTTCGTCGGCCGCGCCTGCATCCACCCCGCGCAGATCCCGGTCGTCAACGAGGTCTTCACCCCGACGGCCGACGAGCTGCGGGAGGCCGCCGACCTGGTCAGCCGCTTCGACGCCGCGGTCGCCTCGGGCGCCGGCGTGCTGGTCGGCGCCGACGGGCGCATGGTCGACGCCGCGGTCGTCCGCGCCGCCCGCCGCCTGCTGGCGCTCGCGCCCTGACAGGGCTGCCTCCGGTGGAGACTCTGCGGAGGTGCGGGGCGGGTCCGGTGCAGATCGTCCCGCACCGCCCTCGCCGCCCTTAGCGTCCCTGTCTGTGTTGACGGTGGATGTACTGGTGGTCGGCGCGGGCCTGGCAGGCCTGCACACGGCGCGGCGGCTCGCCGAACGGGACCTGCGGGTGCTGGTCGTCGACCGGCGCAGGTCGCTGTCGTCGGGGGTGCGCACGACCGGCATCTTCGTCCGCCGCACCCTCGACGACTTCGACCTGCCCGAGGCCCTGCTCGGCCCTGGCGTGCGCGACGTCCTGCTGTACCCGCCGTCCCGCCGCCGGCCCGTGCACCTCACCAGCGACCGAGACGAGTACCGCGTCGCCGACATGCCGGCCGTCTACGACCACGCCCGCCGCCGTGCGGAGGCGGCCGGCGCGGAGGTCCGCCTCGGCGTCCGCTTCGCCGGCTTCTCCACCGGCTCGGCGGGCAGGCCGTCAGGCACCACCGGGCCCTCGTCAGATGGCGCCGGTCTGTCGGGTGGCGCTGGCGGGTCGGGTGTCGCTGGTCGGTCGGGTGTCGCTGGCCCGTCGGGTGTCGCCGGGGCGTTGTCGGGTGGCGCTGGTCGGGCGGGTGTCGCGGGTGCGGTCGGTGTGGCGGCGGGTGCCGGCGTGGGTGTCGCGTGGTTCGACGGGGCGGAGCCGGTCCGTGCCAGGTTCGTGGTCGGCGCGGACGGCGCCCGCTCGACGGTCGCCCGCGACCTGGGCCTCGACACCAACCGCCGGCTGCTCATCGGCGCCGAGGTCATCCACCCGGTCGCGTCCGGCACCACGGTCCCCGCGTTCCACTGCGTCATCGACCCGCGGATCGCCCCCGGCTACCTCGGCTGGGTCATCGACGACGGCCGCCACGCCCACGTCGGCGTCGCCGGCTACCCGTCCGCGATGCGGACAGGAGTCCGCCACCTGCTGGACACGTTCGCCGCGGACGCCCCCGGCCTGACCGGCCCCACCGGCCCCGAGGAGCGCCGCGGCGGCCCGATCCCGGTCGGCGGGGTGCTGCGCCGCCTCGCGTGCCCGGCCGGTCTCCTCGTCGGCGACGCGGCGGGTGCGGTCTCCCCGCTGACCGCGGGCGGCCTCGACCCGTGCCTGCGCATGTCGGAGCTCGCCGCGGAGGTCACCGCGACGTACCTGCGCACCGGCGACGACCACGCCCTGCGCGCCTACGACGGCGCCGCCCTGCGCTCCCGCTTCCGGGGTCGCCTCGCGCTGCGCCGCCTCCTCGCCGGGATCACGTCCCCGGCCGCGGCCGAGGCCGCCGTCGCCCTGCTCCGCACCACCGCGGGCCGGTCCGCCGCGGCCAGGATCCTGTTCGGCGACCGCTCGTTCCCCGACGTCCACCCCACCCTGACGGCGTCCACCGCCCCACGTCGGTAGCACTTCCACGTGATCCGGAAGAGGTTGTGCACTCCTGGCCACTCGAAGTCTTCCGGATCATGGGCTGGGGAGCCGGGCGTAGTCCTAGCGGCGGGGGGCGACCGGGGCGCTGAGGCCCACGGTGAAGAGGCGCTGGTCGACCTCGTTGAGGGCCAGGCGCAGCGCGCCCAGGGCGACACTGTCCGCGCCCAGCGTCGAAGCGCGGACGTCCGGCAGGCGCAGGCACAGCCGCTGCAGCTCACGGCGCAGCGGGTCGAGGACCAGGTCGGCGGAGCGGGAGAAGCCGCCGCCGTAGACCACGACCTGCGGGTCGAGTGCCAGGACCAGGGCGGCCGTGCCGATGGCGAGGTCCTTCACGTAGCGGTTGACGGCGGTCCGTGCGTCGCGGTTGCCGTCGCGGGCGGCGTTGAAGACCCAGGCGGCGGCGTCGTCGGGGCTGACGGTGGCCGGCACGCCGGGGCACTGCTCCAGGTGCGACGGTGCCGTCAGCCAGCGGACGGCCTTCAGGGCGCCGATCTCGCCGGCCGCTCCGCCGTAACCGCGACGCAGGACCCCGTCGATGATGAGGCCGGCGCCCAGGCGCATGCCGGCGAGGAGGAAGACGATGTCGTTGGCGTCGCGGGCGGCGCCCTGCCAGCGCTCGGCGAGGGCGGCCAGCTTGCAGTCGTTCTCCACCACGATGGGGCAGGTGAAGCGGTCGCTGAGGTGGGCGCCGAGGTCGACGGTCTGCCAGCCGGGCAGCGGCGTGAAGAGGGTGGTCTTGCCGCTGGCGTCGACGGGGCCGGTGACGCCGATGGTGACCGCCCAGATGTCCTGCTCGGTCTTGCCCGCTTCCAGCAGGCAGGTGGCGAGCACGGCGTCGAGGGCGGCGAGTCGCTCGCGGGGGTCGGCGTCGGCGGCGACGGTGCGGCGGGCGGTGTGCACCACGTTGCCGTCGAGGTCGGCGAGCAACGTCAGTATCTTGTGCGCGCCCACGTCGACGCCGATGACGTGGCCGGCGGTGGCGCGGAAGCGGTACCGCCGGGCGGGCCGGCCGACGACGCTGCTGCCGCCGGGCTCGACGACGGTCGCCCAGCCGCCGGTGACCAGGCCCTGGGCGATCACGTCGACGGCGGGCCGGGACAGGCCGGTCAGCTTCGCCAGCTCCGTGACCGTCGCCGGCGGCTGGTCGCGCAGCGCCCGCACGACGGTGAGCGAGTTGAGCTCGCGCAGCCTGGACAGATCGGTGCCGCTGATGACCTGATCTGTCACAGTCCCGCCCCTTGACGTATCGTGCCGCCGGCCCGCCAATATTGCTATGGAGTTTACAAAGTCCTCGGGGGATCGCAAGCCCGTCACGATCGCCGTCGTCGGTGCGGGGCTGCGCGGGCGGCAGTATGCGCGGCTCGCGGAGCGCAACGGTGCCAGGGTCGTCGCGGTCGCCGAGCCGGACCCGGCGCGCCGGACGGCGTTCGCCGGGACGCACGACATCCCGGCACACAGGGTCTTCGAGAGCTGGGAGCAGCTCACCTCCAAGGTAGCCGACGCGGTGGTCGTCGCGACCCAGGACCGGCTGCACGTCGAGCCGGCCGTGGCGCTGGCCGGCCTGGGGCACCACCTGCTGCTGGAGAAGCCGATGGCCCCCACCGAGCCGGAGGCGCGCAGGATCGCCGACGCCGTCGAGGCCGCCGGGGTCATCGGGGCCGTGTGCCATGTGCTGCGGTACACGCCGTACACGAAGGCGCTGAAGTCGGCGCTCACCGGGATCGGCGACCTGGTGAGCGTGCAGCACCTGGAGCCGGTCGGCTGGTGGCACCAGGCGCACTCGTTCGTCCGCGGCAACTGGCGGCGCGAGGACGAGTCGGGCCCGATGCTGCTCACCAAGTCCTGCCACGACCTGGACTGGCTGGCGTACGTCATCGGCGACACCCCGAGCAGCGTCGCGTCGTTCGGCGGGCTGGCCCACTTCCACGCCGCGGCGAAGCCCGAGCGGGCGGCGCCGCGGTGCCTGGACTGTGCGGTCGAGCGGGACTGCCCGTATTCGGCGGTCCGGCTGTACCGGCTGGACGAGTACGGGTGGCCGCTGGACGCGGTCATCGACGAACCGACGCCGGAGAAGCTGCGGCGGGCGCTGCGGGACGGGCCCTACGGCCGTTGCGTGTACGACTGCGACAACGACGTCGTGGACCACCAGGTCGTCGCCATGCAGTACACCGGCGGCGTGACGGCGACGTTCACCATGACGGCGTTCACGCCCATGCAGCGCAGGCAGACCCGGCTCTTCGGCACCCGCGGCAGCATCGAGGGCGACGGCCGCCTCCTGCACGTCACGGACTTCGTGACCGGGGCGACCACGACGACCGACACCGGCGGCACGGACGGGGCCGGGCACGACGGCGGCGACGAGGGCCTCGTGCGGGCCTTCCTCGACGCCGTCGCCGGCAACGACCCCGGGCGGGTCAGCGGCACCATGGCGGACAGCCTGGCGTCGCACCGGACGGTCTGGTCAGCCGAGCGGGCCCGGCTGACCAGCACCGTGGTCAAGCTCTAGACGAAGGAGATGCTGTCGATGGTGAGGGTGCCGCTGCCGCCGTACCAGAAGCCCATCGCGAGCTGAGCGGGATTGGCGCGGTTGATGCCGTTGGCGACCAGTGGGATCTTGATGTCCTGGAAGGTGTCGGTCAGGACGGGATGCCCGCCGCCGTCGAGGGTGAAGTCGGCGAACACCTTCGTGGTGCCGCCGACGCTGACGTTGAAGTGCGCGGCGCTGGTGCCCTTGACCCGCATGACGAGGTAGGTGCGGCTGGACACGTCGACGCCGACGTCGCTGCCGAACCAGCCGCAGGCGTTGTACTGCAGCGTCAGCGCGCCGCCGGCGACGACGCCGTTGCCGCCGCCGTTGGTGAAGCAGTTGCCACCGGTCCACTTCCCGAGGTCGTTCTTCGCCGCGGAGGGGTAGGCGGGCGTGCCGTCGTAGTCGTCGACGACGAGCCCGGCCGGCGCCGGGGGAGCGGTCGACGCGGTCACCGGCGCCGACGCGGCGGAGACGTTGCCGGCCGCGTCACGGGCCTTGACGGTGTAGACGTGCGAGCCGGAAGGCACCGCGGTGTCGGTGAACGACGTGCCCGAGACCGACGCGACCTGCGTACCGTCGCGGAACACCACGTAGCCGGTGACCCCGACGTTGTCGGTGGACGCGTTCCACGCCAGCGAGATCGAGGACGTGGTCGTCGCCGTGACGGCGAGCCCGGCCGGGACGGACGGCGGCGCGCAGTCGGTGCACCCGACGCCGACGGTCACGGCGTTGCTCGGGACGGACACGTTCCCGGCCGCGTCCCGGGCGGTGACGGTGTAGGTGTGCGATCCCGAGGGCACGCCGGTGTCGGTGTAGGACGTGCCCGAGACCGTGGCGACCTGCGTACCGTCGCGGAACACGGTGTATCCGGTGACGCCGGCGTTGTCCGTCGCGCCCGACCACGACAGCGACGCCGACGTGGCGGTCGTGCCGGTCGACGTCAGCGTGGGCGCGGTCGGCGGCACGCAGTCCGCCGTGCACGAGCCGACCTGGATCGCGTTCGCGAGGACGTTGTACCCCTTCGCGGCGTCCCAGGTGCCGGTGTTCGCGAGCCGCACCGAGTACGCGGGGTTCGCCCGCAGCCCGGTCGCCTGGTCCGGCAGCCACAGCGCCAGCTTGTAGGTGCCCGCGGTCATCGCCGGCAGCGTGACGGTGACCGCCGGGACGGTGACCGCACCGGGCCGCCACGTGCGCGGGTCGACAGTGGACAGTGGCACGTTGTAGCGCTGCGAGCCGTTGTCGAAGACGAGGAACGCGGGGCGGGGCTTGACGATGCCCGCGTAGCCGTCGTTGGACAGGTGCGCGGCGAACGTGTACGGCGCCCCGGCCGTCGCCTGCGTGTTGTAGGTCGCGTCGAGCAGCCGCAGCCGGTAGCCGAGCTTGCGCTCGATGCGGGTGAAGAGCGTCTCGGCGGGGTCGCTGCCGGCCGCCGCGAGGTGCGCGGCCTTCCAGATGTCGGTGTTGACCTGCGCGTAGTCCTCGTTGATCTCCGTCCAGTGCTGGTGCGACAGCTCGTACTGGGCGCCGACCCCGGCGGCGTCGTTCGCGCCGCTGGCGTTGCAGGTCTCGCCGCCGACCATCTTGTTGCCGCCGGTGGTCGTGAGCATGTCGTACACCCACTGCTTCTTGACCGACACGTCGAACCAGCCGAGCCACGAGTTCTGGTCATAGGTGCCCATGTCGGCGGTGTCGGCGAGGAAACAGTCGTCGTGGAAGCCGAGCCGGTTGAAGTCGGCTGTGGTCATGAGGCAGTTGTCCGGCAGCGGGCAGCCCGGCGGCGGGGTGGTCCGCTGCTGGAACTCGTAGTTGAAGATGGGGTAGCGGATCGCGATCGGGATCGTCGCCGGGGTGCTGCTGAGCAGCTTCTTCACCAGCCTGTACCGGACCGGTGCCTGGCTCTCCTCCGACGACGCGGTGTAGGGGCTGGAGTGCCATTCGCCCCAGGCGCCGAAGAAGCCCGCCTCGATGTGCATGAGCACGTCGGCGTTGGCGGCGAGGACCGGGGCGAGCTGGTCGATGTGCCGCTCCATCTGCGGCTCGGTGACCGCGGAGTAGCCGTCCCAGACGTAGGCGACCCGCAGGACGAGCTTCATGCCCTGGGCGCGGATCGCGGCGAAGCCGGTGCCGAGGTTGGCCAGCAGCGCCGGCGGCAGGTCGCTGTTCTGGTACTTGTCGAGGTGCAGGTAGCTGTGGATGAGGGTGTTGCCGTTGGTGCGGGCCCGGGCGAACGTGCGGTCGAGCATGTCGGGGTTGAAGCCGGGGATGGTGTTGCTGGCGTAGTCGTTGACGGCCGGGTCGTCGATGATCTCGTACCGGTTGTGGAAGCCCCGCTCCGGGTTGGTGAACACGGTTGCGAGGTCGGCGGTGTAGGTGGTGGTCGTCGTCGCGGCGGAGGCGGGTGCGCCCGGGAGGAGGATCAGGGCGAGGGTGCAGGCGGCCGCTAGGAACCGTCTCATGGTCACTCCTGAGAGAGGCCGGAGCCGTCCACAGTGGACGGCTCCGGCGCGGGGGTGTCAGTTGGTGAAGGAGATGTGGTCGATCGAGATGGAGCTGTTGCCGCCGAACCAGAAGCCCATGGCGAGCTGCGCCGGGCTGCCGCGGTTGATGCCGTTGGCGACCATCGGGATCTTGATGTCCTGGTAGGACGTCGTGATCACGGGGTGCCCGCCGCCGTCGAGGGTGTAGTCGCCGAACACCTTGGTGGCGCCGCCGAGGCTCAGGTTGAAGTGCGACTGCTCGCCGCCGGCGTTGCCCTTGACCCGCACGACGAGGTACGTGTAGGCGGACACGTCGGTGGCGACGTCGCTGCCGAACCAGCCGCAGTTGTTGTACTGCAACGTGAGCGCGCCGCCGGCGACGACGCCGTTGCCGCCGCCGTTGGTGAAGCAGTTGCCGCCGGTCCACTTCGCGAGGTCGTTCTTCGCCGCGGACGGGTAGGCCGGGTTGCCGTCGAAGTCGTCCAGGCCGATGCCGCCGCCTCCACCGCCGCCGCTCGCGGACGTGGTGACGGTCAGCGGGCTCGACGCGCCGGACACGTTGCCCGCCGCGTCGTAGGCCTGCACGGTGTACGTGTAGGCGGTCGACGCCGACAGCCCGCTGTCCGTGTAGGACGTGGTGGCGGACGTGCCGACCTGGGTGCCGCCGCGCAGGACGCGGTAGCCGGTGACGCCGACGGCGTCGGTGGACGCGGTCCAGCTCAGCGACACGCTGCCGGCCGTCTTCGACGGTGAGGTGAGGCCCGTCGGGACGCTCGGCGCGGTGGTGTCGCCGCCCCCGCCGGAGCCGACCCCGATGGCGCCGAGGCCGAGCCACCCGTCGGCGTTCTGCGTGGCGTTGCCGAAGCGCAGCTTCTTCGCCGCCGGGCTGACCGCCTCCAGGGGGTTCTTCACCCGCAGCACCAGCTGGTACGACCCGGTCGCGACGCCGGTCAGGCTGACGCCCGCCTGGAAGTACTGCGGGTAGCCGAAGTCCCGGTAGGTGGGGTCGGCGCCGACGCCCCAGTCGGGGAACGCCCGGATCTTCAGCGGCTGCACGGTCCGCAGGTCCCAGGGGGTGTCCCAGGTCTTGACGACGGTACCGGCGGAGTTCTTCAGCCCGAGCGTCACCGTCCACGGGTAGTAGAACGGGGCGACGCCGTTGTTGACCAGCGTGACCCCGATGTTGGCGGTGCCGCCGGACACGGTGTTCTGGTAGTAGGCGTGGGTGGCGGACAGGTCGTAGCCCATCAGCCGGACCGCGGCGGCCACGTTCGCGTCGCCCGGGGCGTAGCTCTGGCTGGTCTGGTTGATCTTCCAGGTGGTGTGCTCCAGCTCGATGCAGGCCTTCATGTTGTCGACCTGGCCCGAGCCGCCGGGCCACGACGAGAACGCGGAGCTCTGGATCTCGGGACGGACCTCGCCGCCCATCGAGCTGGTGATCCACTTGTTCTCGACGCCCATGTTCACCGCGCGCTGCAGCTGCGAGTAGCTCGCGCCGCCCATCGACTGCGGCAGCGTGACGCCCTGCAGCGGCGAGCCCTCCTTGTAGCAGAAGGAGTCGTCGTGGTAGCCGATGTCGCGGCTGTTCGCCGCGCCGCCGGCCGAGTCCGGGTAGCGGATCTCCAGCTTCGTCTTGTTGAAGGCCGCGTCGAACGCCGCGACGATCTGCGCGCCGTGCGCGTCGGTCGGCATCAGGTTCGGGTAGCCGTCGGCGGTGTCGGTGTCGAACGGCCACGTGTGCCACTCGCCCCACAGGCCGACGATGCCGAGGTTGATGAAGCCGATGCGGGGGTCGCCGTCGTACCGGGCACCGAACGCGGCGATGAAGTTGCCCAGCGCGCTGAGCAGGTACGGGCTGTCGTAGTCGGGCGAGACGGTGCCCCAGAACGTGTTGTTGCGGTAGGTGACGTGCCCGTCGAAGCAGTGCGGGATCGAGTTGCCCGGATGGGAGCCGGTGCCGCCCGGGTACTCCATGAAGAACCGGATGGCGGCCTGGTTGCCGTAGGACGCGATCTCGTTGAGCGCGTTGTCGACGATGCTCCAGTCGTAGCTGCCGCAGTTCGCGGCGTTGGTCATGACCTCGGACAGGCCGAAGTAGCTCCACGCGAGGGACCGCGGGTAGCCGGTGTTCTGGTTGTCGCCCGGGAAGTAGAACCGGGCGAAGCCCTTGAGCGGGTTGTCCAGCGGGCTCGGGGCGGCGGTGAGCGGGTGGTCGGTCAGCGACGGGCTCGGCGTGGCGGGCGGAGCCGGTCTGGCCGGCGGACCGGCGGGTGCCGCCGCGCCGGGGGAGGCGACGGCGAGCACGGCCGTAGCGGCGGCCGTGCAGAGTGCGGCGGCGAACGCGATGCTTCGCCGCCGCGGGGCGGTACGCATGAGATGGGCCTCCGGGACGTGGGGTGAAGGTCCCCGTACCTCGATCTGATACGAGGAGGTGTTGACAAACTTTCCCTGAGCTTCATCATTATTAACGGCCGTCCACCCCCCGCCGCAAGACATCAAACTCGAAGACTTTCGATGGACGAATCGAGGCACGGACCGTGACGATGCGTAACTCTCTGGCGGTGACCGCCCCGCCGTCGTCAGGCCCGCCGGAAGGGCCGGTCGTCGCGGTGCCGCGCCGTCACCGCGACGACCGGCTGGCCGCCTGGCTGTTCCTGCTGCCCGTGCTGGTCGGGTTCGCGGTGTTCTACCTGTATCCGACGGTCCGCGGCGTCTGGTACTCGCTCACCGACTACAGCCTGCTCAACACCCCGTCGTACGTCGGCGCCGACAACTACGCCAAGCTCGTCTCCGACGCGCAGTTCTGGAAGTCGCTGCGCATCACCGCGTACTACGTGCTGGTCAACATCGGCTCGCAGACGCTGCTCGCGCTCGGCGTCGCCACGCTCATGCACCGGCTGACCCGCTCCGTCGTCCTGCGGGCCACCATGCTGCTGCCGTGGCTGGTGCCCAACGTGACCGTCGGGCTGCTCTGGATGTGGCTGCTGGACGCCAACCTCGGCTTCGTCAACCACCTGCTGACCGCCGCCGGCCTCGACAGCCGGGGCTTCCTCACCTCGCCGGACCTGGCGATGCCGTCGATCGCGCTGATCAACACCTGGGCCTATACCGGCTACACGGCGCTGCTGCTCTACGCCGGGATGCTGCAGATCCCGCCGCACCTCTACGAGAGCGCCTCGCTGGACGGTGCCGGGGAGTTCCGGATGTTCCGCATGATCACGCTGCCGCTGCTGCGCCCGATCCTCGCGCTGGTGCTCGTCGTGTCGCTGATCGGCTCGTTCCAGATCTTCGACACCGTCGCCGTCACCGAGAAGGTCGTGCCGGTCGGCGCCACCCGGGTCATCTACTTCTACATCTACCAGCAGGCGTTCACGTACTTCCACATGGGCTACGCCGCGGCGGTCGCGATGGCGCTCGTACTGATCCTCGGCGTGCTCACCGCCGTGCAGATGTGGCTGCTGCGCGCCTCGCGCTCCGACCTGACCTGAGAAGGGCTGACACCCATGAAACGCCGCCTGACGCCCGGCCGGCTGCTGGCCTGGACCGCGCTCGTCGCCTTCCTCGTGGTCACGATCCTGCCGTTCTACTGGATGGTCCGCACGGCGCTCACCCCCGCCGCCGACCTGTACACCGACAGCGCCGGCCTGGTGCCGCAGCACCCCACGATGATCAACTTCTGGCGGGTCCTCGGACTCGTCGACGACCAGACGGCACGCGAGGCGGGAGGCTCGGGCGCGAAGATCAACTTTTTGCGGTACACCATGAACTCCCTCATCTACTGCGGGCTCATCGCGACCGTCCAGACCTTCTGCTGCGCCATGGCCGGCTACGCCTTCGCCCGCCTGCGCTTCCCCGGCCGTGACCTCGTCTTCGGGGCCATCGTCGCGGCGCTGATGGTGCCGCCGATCTTCACCCTGCTGCCCAACTTCGCGCTGGTGAAGCAGTTCGAGGCCATCGACACCTTCGCCGGCATGGTCGCCCCGTCGCTGCTGATGACCCCGTTCGCGGTGTTCTTCCTCCGCCAGTTCTTCCTCTCCGTGCCGCGGGAGGTCGAGGAGGCCGCCGTCATCGACGGCGCGAGCCGCTGGGGCATCTTCTGGCGGGTCATCGTCCCGATGAGCCGCGGACCGCTCATCACCATCGCCCTCACCACCTCGGTGTGGGCGTGGAAGGACTACCTGTGGCCGCTGCTCGTCGGCCGCGGCGAGGACAACCGGGTGCTCACCGTCGCGCTCGGCGTCTTCCTCCAGCAGTCACCGAACACCCAACCCGACTGGACCGGGCTCATGGCGGGCTCCACCCTGTCCGTCCTGCCGGTCCTGCTGCTGCTGATCTTCCTCGGTAAACGGCTCGTCCAATCGCTGAACTTCACCGGCATCAAATGACACCCCCCGCCCTCCTTTGAAAGGGAGCACCATGTCCAGACTGCGTATCGCGGCGTCGCTGACCGTCGCCGCGCTCGCCTTGCCCCTCGCGGCCTGCGGCGCCGACTCCGGCGACAGCGCCGGCGGCAACGTCACGCTCAACTACTGGCTCTGGGACGACAAGCAGCAGCCCGCCTACCAGGCGTGCGCCGACGAGTTCAGCAAGGCCAACCCGAACATCAGCATCAAGTTCACGCAGACCGCGTGGACGCAGTACTGGCAGAACCTCACCACGCAGCTCGCCGCGGGCGGTGCGCCGGACGTGTGGACCGACCACGCGTCGTACTACCCGCAGTTCGTGTCCAGCAACCAGATCCTCGACATCCAGCCGTACGTCACGAAGGACAAGGTCGACCTCGGCCAGTACCAGGCCGGCCTCGCGGACCTGTTCGTCAAGGACGGCAAGCGCTACGGCCTGCCGAAGGACTGGGACACCATGTCGCTGGTCTACAACACCAAGCTCGTCACCGACACCGCCGGCCTGGACAAGCTCACCTGGAACCCGTCCGACGGCGGCACCTTCGAGCAGGCGATCGCGAAGGCGACCGTCGACGCGCAGGGCCGCAACGGTCTCGACCCGGCCTTCGACAAGAACAACGTCAAGGTGTACGGCTTCCTGCCGGAGTGGGCCGACGGCTCGCAGGGCCAGAACGGCTGGGGCGACCTCGCCGTCGCCAATGGCTTCACCTACCTCGACAAGAACCCGTGGGGCACGAAGTACAAGTACGACGACCCGAAGCTCGCCGAGACCATCGGCTGGTTCAAGCGCCTCATCGACAAGGGCTACGCGCCCAAGTTCGACAAGCAGTCGACCCTCGGCCGGGACGCCGTCATGGACTCCGGTCAGGGCGCCTACACCATCGTCGGCTCCTGGACCATCGGCACCTACCTCGGCTCCGGCGCCAAGCAGCAGTACGCGTTCGCCCCGCTGCCCACCGGCCCGGCCGGCCGCAAGACCGCCATCAACGGCCTGTCCGACGCGATCTACGCCGGCACCAAGCACCCCGAGCAGGCGTGGGCGTGGGTGAAGTTCCTCGGCTCGGCCGCGTGCCAGGACATCGTCGGTGAGAAGGCCGTCGTCTTCCCCGCCGTCAAGTCCGGCACCGAGAAGGCGCTCGCCGCGCACAAGGCGGCCGGCCGCAACGTGCAGGCCTTCACCGACCAGGCGACCGCGTCCGGCGGCACGTTCTTCCTGCCGATCACCGACCACGGCAACGAGGTCAGCCAGATCGTCCAGGACGCCATCCAGTCCGTCGCGCTCGGCCAGGCCGCCCCGGCCGACGCGTTGAAGAAGGCCAACGACCAGGTCAACGGCCTGTTCAAGTAGCCCTTTTGTCGATCGCGGGGGGGGGGGGGGGGGGGGGGGGCACCCCCCCCCCCACCCCACCCCCAAGAAAACACACAAAAAACCGCTAAACAGTAGGAAGCAACCCCCCCCCCCCCCCACCCCCCCACCAAG
>NZ_JBVJIJ010000023.1:200948-223482 GCF_055586325.1 Dactylosporangium sp. NPDC051087
AACAAGAGGAAAAGGAAGAGAGAAAGGAACTTCCTGATGGTTGTTTTTTTTTTTTCTTTCTTTTTTTTTTTCTTCTTCTCCCCCCCCCCCCCCCCCCCCCCCCCCCCCCCCGACACCACCCTGATGAGGAGAACCATGGCACAGCTCGTCGAGGTCGGCGGACACCACTTCGCCCTCCAGCACTCCGCCAACGGGAGCCCACAGGCCGTCGCCGGCGGCCTCCTGCTGCCCCCAGGCCGGGTGGCGATCCTGCACGGCCTCGGCGACGCGTCGTTCTACCGGCACGGGCAGAACTCGTGGAGCCCCTGTGGCTGGCGGCGGCTGAGCGAACCCCCGCTGCGCGTGCCGAACCCGACCCGGCTCGTCACCGCCGACGACCCCACCTTCGACGACCCGGCGCGGCACCACTCCTCGGCCGTCGCCGCGCTGCAGGGCCCCGACGGCGGCACCCTCCTGCTCGGCGCGCTCGGCCTCGACACGCCCAGGCTCGCCGCCGACCATGACACCCTCACCGGCTGGTACGCCGGCGGCGGCGCCGACTGGTTCCTCGCCTACGGCCCCGAGGAGGACGTCTTCGCCGCCTACACCGCGCAGCTCGCCGCCCGCTTCGGCGCCGGGACCCGCCGGGCCGGCAACGTGTGGTGCAGCTGGTACGCCTACTACGAGAACGTCACCGAGGCGCAGCTCACCAAGGACGTCGCCGACCTCGCCGGACTGCCGTTCGACGTGGTGCAGATCGACGACGGCTGGGAGGAGCTCGTCGGGGACTGGGAGCCCAACGCGAAGTTCCCCAGCGGGATGCGCGCGGTCGCCGACCGGATCGCCGACGCGGGCTTCACGCCCGGCCTGTGGCTCGCGCCGTTCATCGCGCTGCCGCACTCCCGCCTCGCCCGGGAGCGGCCCGAGCTGCTGCTGCGCTCGCCGGACGGGCAGCCGGTGGTCGCCGGGTACAACTGGGGCGGCCCCTACTACGCCCTCGACCTCGCCCGCGAGGACGCCCTGTCGCATGTCGCGTCGCTGATCCGCACCGTGGTGCACGAGTGGGGGTACCGCTACCTCAAGCTCGACTTCATCAACGCCGGCGCCGCACCCGCCGCCGGCCCCTCGCGGGAAGCGCTGTACCGCGAAGGCGTGCGGGTCATGCGGGAGGCCGCCGGCGACGACGTCTACCTGCTGGGCTCCGGCGCGATCCTGCTGCCCTCGCTCGGCCTGCTCGACGGCCTGCGCAGCGGCCCCGACGTCGCGCCGATGTGGGACAACTACGCCTCGGTCGACCCGTCCGACGCCACCGCCCGCAACGCCGTCGTCAACAGCGTGCACCGGCTGTGGCAGTCGCCGCTGGTCGAGGTCGACCCCGACGTCATCTACTTCCGCAGCAAGCTCAACCTCCTCACCACCCAGCAGACCCGCTGGCTGCGGGACCTCGCCGACGTGTGCGGCTTCCGGGCGGTGTCCGACCCGCCGAGCTGGCTGACCCCGGCCGAGCTCGAGGACATGCGCCAGTACCTGGACGCGAAGCCGGTGATCCGCCGGCTCGGGCGCTACCGGTTCTCCGTCGACGGCCGGGAGGTCGACTTCGGCCCCGCCGTCGCCACCGACGGCCAGTTGTATCCCATCTCATGAGGCGGTGCCGCCGATGCCCATCCCGGAAGACGCCGGGCCCATGCTCCCGGCGGTGCGCTACCAGCGCATCATCGAGCTGCTCGCCGCGCGCGAGTACGTGACGATCACCGACGTCCGCAACGCGACCGGCGCCTCGCTCGCCACCACGCAACGCGACCTCGCGCGGCTGGCCACGTCCGGCGCGCTCGCCCGCATCCGCGGCGGCGCGACCCGGGCGCAGGCCCCCAGGGGCGAGGCGCGCCTGGTCGCCGCGTGCCTCACCCGGGTCCGGCACGCGCTGGACCGGCACGACATCGCGACCGCCGAGCACGCCCTGCACCAGGCCCTCGAGGCGTGCGCCCGGCTGCGCCGGTGAACGGTGCCACCCGGGGACGCAGGGCAGGGCCGGCCGCCCCGGGGAGGGTGCGGCCGGCCGTGCGCCGGATCAGGTGGTCAGCATTCGTAGGCGTAGTCCGGGTCCGGGGCCACGGACCCGCCGATGCGGATGTCGATGGTCCCGTTCGCGGGGACCGGGTAGCAGTCCGGGTCCGGCCAGAACGGCATGTTCACGCTGGCGTTGATGGCGTGGCCGCAGCCGTTGCGGATCTCGGCGCGCTTGTTGCCGCCGGACACGACCCAGACCCGTCCCAGGTTGGCGCAGCCCTTGGCCGCCGCCGGCACCGCCGGCACCAGGACCGCCGCGCCGATGAACGCGGACGCGAGCAGCGCCGCCCCTCGTTTGCTGTGCACCGTGTCTCCTCCTCGAAGACCGAAGTGGCCCGGGCGGCCCGGATGGCATGGCCACCGCGGGTCGCCCGGCTCGACTGGTCCGGCCGGACGCAGATCGAGTGCACCGCATCGGCGGCGGGCACGGCAATCCGTTCGAATCGCCTCGAACGGTGATCGACCGCCGTCGAGGCTCACGGCTGGAGCAGGTGCGCCACGGCGGGGAGGGAGGCGAGGGCGGTGGTGCGGTCGGCGAGGGCGTCGGCGGCGGCGGGGGAGAGCGCGCGGGCGGCGTTGAGGCGGAACTTCGTCGTCAGCGCGGCCGGGGAGAGCGGCGCCTCGGCGCTGCCGAGGGAGGCGTCGACGCGGTGCTCGTGGAGCCTGCCGCCTGCGCTGACCCGCAGGACCGCGGCGAAGGCGTGCGGGAAGATCCCGGTGGCGCGGTCGTCGCGCACGCAGCGGACTTTCGCGGCCAGGGCGAGCCGGGCCGGGTCGAGCGGCCCGGTGAAGTCGTCCAGGCCGACGCCGAGGCCGCCGCCGCCGAGCAGCGCGGTCGCCACGGTGTACGGGCCGGAGAACTTCCCGTGGTAGGTGCTGCGCGGACGGGCCTTCTCCTCGGCCGGTTCGGCGATGGTGCGCAGCGTCGGGGCGGCCACGCCGAGCTCGATCCAGTCCACAGTGGACGGGTCGAGACCGGCGGCGCGCAGCGCGAGGGCGCAGTCGATGCCCGGGTGGGTGAAGTGGTTGGACGGATACGGTTTGAACGCGGTCCGCAGCAGCTCCCACCGGGTGCCGAGGTCGCCGAGGAGCGCGTCGTCGTCGTGCCGGCCGTCGGTGTACGCGGCGAAGAAGCCGAACCTGCCCTCCAGCACGGTCGGCGGGCCGGTGAGCCCGTCGGCGGCGAGGTAGGCGGCGGACACGCCGGCGTGCGCGGCCCAGCCGCAGTGCAGCTTCTTGACGGTGCCGCCGGTGCGGTTCGCCTCGATGAGGCCGGCGCCCATGCTGGCGGCGACCCCCATCGCGGACGCGACGCCGGGCGGGTCGAGGCCGAGCAGCAGCGCCGCCGCGGCCGCGGAGCCGATCGCGCCGCAGATCGAGGTGGCGTGCAGGCCGCGTTCGAAGAAGATGCTGTTGGCGATCGCCGGGTCGTACGCGGCCATGCCCAGGCGGTTGGTCAGCTCGACGCCGGCGGCGACGGCCGCGAGGACCGCGGCGCCGGACGCGCCGGTGGCCTCGGCGGTGGCGAGGACCGCCGGGACGACGGACGCGGACGGGTGCAGCACCGACGGCAGGTGGGTGTCGTCGAAGTCCAGCGAGTGCGCGAGAGTGCCGTTTACGAGCGCGGCGGCGGGGGCGGGGAGCCGGTCGCCGGTGCCGATGACGGTCGCCTCGGGGGTGCCGCCCCACCGCCGCACCGACCGCAGGACGGCGGGCGCGGCGTCGGCGTCGGGGTCGCCGTGGGCGGCGAGGGCGAGGCCGAGGATGTCCAGGACCCGCGCGGGCACGTCGGCGGCGACGGCGCCGGGCAGCGGCTCGTCCCGGCACGCGACCGCGAACTCCGCGAGCCGCTCGACGGCCGTCATGCCGCACCGCCCGCGGGGTCGCCGCCGTCGGCGGGGAGGACCGCGGGGAGGATGGCGAGGGGGCGGACCGGGGCGCCGGTGGCGCCGACGATCGGCAGCGGGTTGAGGATCAGCAGGCACTCGCGGGCGCCGGTGTCCAGCAGCGGGTGCAGGCGCATCGTCTCCACGATGTGCACGCCGCGGTCGACCAGCAGCATCCGGTGCACGGGCAGCACCGCGTGTCCCTTGCCGGCCGGGATGTGCTCGAACGCGATCGTCTCGCCGCCGACGACCCGCACCTGGCGCGCCGCGAGCCACTCGCCGGCGGAGATCCCGGGGCCGGGCGTGCCGTCGCGCTGGCCGATGAACGCGTCGTGCTCGTCCCACCGGCGCGACCAGCCGGTGCCGATGAGGGCGGCGTCGCCGGGCCGCACGTCGGCGCCGCAGGCGTCGAGGTCGGCGGCGGTGATCTCGTAGCCGGCCGGCAGGACCGGCACACCGTGCACCCGCGCGACGTCGAGGATCACGGCGCGGCCGACGAACACCTCGAAGGACTCGATGCCGTGGGAGGTGAACCCGAGGTGGGACTGCACCGAGGCGGCCGGCACGCCGCCGTGCAGGACGCCGTCCTGCGACACGTGGGCCAGGGCGTCGACGTGGGTGCCGACGTGGCCGCCGGTGACGATCAGCTCGTTCGCGGCCGAACCGCCGTCGGGGCGGACCAGGTCGCCGTGCCGGCGCTCCAGGGCCATCCGGAACGGCGGGTGGTTGGGTGACTGCGGCATGCCGCGGCGCATCGGCTGGGCCAGGTCGAGCACGGTCGCGCCGGCGAGGAACCCGAACATCACAGCACCCCGTCGGCGTGCAGCCGGGCGACGTCCTCGGCGCTCAGGCCCAGGCGGTCGCGGTAGATCTCCTCGTTGTGCGCGCCGAGCCTCGGGCCGGTCCACCGGATGTCGCCGGGGGTGGCGGACAGCCGGTACAGCACGTTCTGCATCCGCACGGGTCCGAGGTCCGGGTCGTCGACGGCGCGCAGGGTGCCGAGGGCGGTGTACTGCGGGTCGGCGAACACGCCGGCGATGTCGTTGATCGGGGCGACCGCCGCCTCCGCGGCCTCGAACGCGGCGATCACGTCGGCGGCGTCGCGCTGGGCGATCCAGTCGCCGACGTAGCCGTCGAGGAGGTCGGCGTGCCGGGCGCGGGTGGCGCCGGCCGCGAACCACGGCTCGTCGATCACCTCGGGGTGCCCGACGAGGCGGAGCACGCGCTCGGCGACGGCCTGGGCGGACGTCGAGACGGCGAGCCACCTGCCGTCGCGGCTGCGGTACGTGTTCCTCGGCGCGTTGTTGACGCTGCGGTTGCCGGTGCGTCCCTGGACGACGCCGAGCTGGTCGTACACCATCGGCTGCATCCCGAGCAGGGTCAGGATGGGCTCGATGATGGCCAGGTCGATCACCTGTCCCTTGCCGGTGCCGTGCCGGGCGAGCAGCGCCGTGGTCACGGCCTGCGCGGTGGCGATGGCGGCGATCCCGTCGGCGAGGCCGAACGGCGGCAGGGTCGGCGGGCCGTCGGGCTCGCCCGTGATGGCCGCGAAGCCGCTCATCGCCTCGGCCAGGGTGCCGAAGCCTGGCCGCGACGCGTAGGGCCCGAACTGGCCGAACGCGGTCACCCTGGCGATCACGAGGCGCGGGTTGAGCTCGGCGAGGACGTCGGGGCCGAGGCCCCAGCGCTCCAGGGTGCCGGGCCGGAAGTTCTCGATGAGCACGTCGGCGTCCGCGAGGAGGCGCTTGAGCAGCTCGGCGCCGGCGGGGCGGGACAGGTTGAGGGTGGCGCAGCGCTTGTTGCGCCCGAGCAGCGTCCACCACAGCGGCACGCCGTCCTTGGCGGGGCCGTGGCCGCGGGACGGGTCGCCCTTCGCGGGATGCTCGATCTTGATGACGTCGGCGCCGAAGTCCCCGAGGATCGTGGCGGCGAGGGGACCGGCGAACAGGGTGGACACGTCCACGACCGTGATCCCTGCTAAGGCGGGCTGCGGTTGCACCAGCCGAGCCTAACGGCACTTCCGTCGAAATGGAAACCCCGTTACTCTCAGGGAAACGCTGGAGGGACGGTCACGTGGCGCGGTACGACTTGCTGGTTCGCAATGGCACCCTGGTGCTCCCCTACGTGGGCTCGGTCCGGGCCGACCTCGCCGCGAAGGACGGGCGGATCGTCGCGATCGGCGAAGACCTGGACGACGCGGACGAGGTCATCGACGCGACCGGCAAGCTGGTCTTCCCGGGTGCCGTCGACGCGCACTACCACCTCGGCATCTACCGGCCGCTGGCGACGGACGCGGCCGAGGAGACCCGCTCGTCGCTGGTCGGCGGGGCGACGACCGTGCTGTCCTACTTCCGCACCGGCCAGCACTACCTGAACAAGACCGGCGCCTACGAGGACATCCTGCCCGAGGTGCTCGGCGCGGTGTCCGGCCACGCCTGGACCGACTTCGGCTTCCACCTCGCGCCGATGGACACCCGCCAGGTCGGCGAGGTGCCCGCGCTCGTGGACCGGCACGGGATCAGCTCGTTCAAGTACTACATGTTCTACAAGGGCTTCAACCTGTCCGCCGACTCCCGGGACGCGAAGGCGTTCACGATGAGCGACGAGTACGACCTCGGCCACCTCTACCAGATCATGGAGGCCGTCTCCGCCGCCGCCCGGGACGCCGGCCGCCGGGTCTCGCTGTCGCTGCACTGCGAGCAGGCGGAGCTGATGCGGCTGTTCATCGAGCGGGTCCGCGCCGCCGGCGACCCGCAGACGCTGAAGGCCTACTCCGACGCCCGCCCGCCGCTCACCGAGCGGGTCGCGATCGGCGAGGCGACGACCCTGGCGGCGGCGACCGCGTGCCCGGTCAACCTGCTGCACCTGTCCAGCGGCGAGGCCCTCGCGGCCGCGACCGAGGCCCGCCTCGCCCGCCCCGACCTGGACCTGCGCACCGAGGTCACGCTGCACCACCTGTGCCTCAACCACGACGAGCTGTCCGGCCTCGGCGGCAAGGTCAACCCCCCGATCCGCGGCGCCGCCGACACCGAGGCGCTCTGGGCCGGCGTCCTGTCCGGCAAGGTCGACTGGATCGCCTCCGACCACGCGTGCTGCCTGGAGGAACACAAGGGCGACGAGCTCTGGCCCGCGCTGCCCGGCTTCGGCGGCACCGGCCTGCTGTACCCGATCCTGCTCAGCGAGGGCATGCACAAGCGCGGCCTCGCCCCGCATCGGGTCGCCGAGCTCGTCTCCGGCAACCCGGCCCGCGCCTACGGCCTGTGGCCGCGCAAGGGCTCCCTGCTCATCGGGCAGGACGCCGACCTCACCGTCGTCGATCCCGACCTCGAGCAGGAGGTCACCACCGACCTGCTCCTGTCCGGCCAGGACCACTGCCCGTTCGCCGGGCGCAAGGTCCGCGGCTGGCCCGTCGCCACCGTCCTGCGCGGCCGGCTCGCGTTCCGCGACGGCGCGGTCGTCGGCACTCCCCGCGGCGCGTTCGTCGCCCGCTGACCGCCGCGCGCCCGGGCCCGTCCGTCTCCCGCCGGCGGCAGGTGTACCGGCCGGCGCCCGCCCTCGCCTGCGGCACGTCCTGCGGGAACGGCGCCGGTCCGGCCGGGCGCGCACGGGACGGCGGCCTTACCGGGCGTGCCGCGGCCGGGGTGCCGCCGTGGACACCGACACCGGCGAGCGGGGGACGGGCACGCCCGGCGGCGCGGGGACGGTGAGGGCCGGCGTGGCGCGGCGCGGCATGGGGACGGTGGCGGCGAAGCGGGGCGCGGGAGCCGCGGTCAGCACCAGGCGGTGCCGGCCGGCCACGGGCACCCGCGCGGCCTTGGAGCGGCGCAGCAGGCGCAGGGCCGGGAGCTCGACGCCGTGGTAGACGAGCATGGCCGCGATGAGGCTGAACCACAGCACCGCCACCGTCGCCGCCAGGGCCTGCAGCGGGCCGGCCTGGTGCGGCATGAGGCCCCACCGGTCGAAGGTGGCGATGACCAGGAAGTGCACCAGGTAGAACGCGAAGGACAGCTCGCCCAGGTACACCATGAGCGGGCGGGACCAGAGGGTGCGCACGCCACGCAGGTCGGCGCGGGCGGCCGCGGCCACGATGCAGGTGACGGGGACGAGCGTGATGGCGTGCTCGTTGAGCGGGTACGGGACGAACAGGCCCGCGACCATCGCCGGCGGCAGGAGCGCCATGGACCAGCGCAGGCCGGGGCCGCGCCAGGAGCCGGAGCGCACGAGCAGGGCGACGCAGACGCCGAGCGTGAACTCGGCCATGCGGACCGGGGGCAGGACGTAGCCGACCCAGGCCGCGGTGTCGTGGGAGGCGTGGACCAGGTTCGCGTCGAGGGCGAGGACGCATTCGGCCATCATGACCGCGATCGCCCACAGCCCGGCCGGGCCGAGCCGGCGCAGGCCGGCGAGCAGCAGCGGGAAGCACAGGTAGAAGAACGCCTCGCAGGACAGCGACCAGCTGACCAGGTTGAGGGCGGTGTAGACGTCGCGCCGCGGCAGCCAGCTCTGCGTGAGGGTCAGGTGGGTGACCAGTTGCAGCGGGCCCGCGCCGCCGACGATGAACACGGCGGCCACGGTGGTGACGAGGGTCGCCGGGTACACCTTGCTGAAGCGCCGCCACCAGAAGGTGCGGGCGGGTTCGCCGGGACGGGCGGACCAGGCGAGGACGAAGCCGGACAGGACGAAGAAGAACGAGACGCCGAGACCACCGCCGTGGGCGAGGGCGGCCCAGAGCGCGGAGCGGACGGGCTTGGCGGCGACGAGGTACGGGTTGTAGTACTGCTCGAGCAGGTGCTGACCGAAGACGATGAGCGCGGCCGCCCAGCGCAGTCCGGTCAGCGACGGCAGGCGGCTGTTACGGTCCACCCCCGTTGTCTAACGAAACCCGCACATGCGCAGGCGGCGAACGGGGCGCCGCTCACATCGAACCTCATCCTGAGAAGGCCCGCACCGCCGAGTCCACGGAGACGACGTCGGCGTACTTCGCGTCCAGGTCGAAGAGGTTCGCCTCGTGCGGTCCCGGGTCGCGGTCGGCGCACGCCTCCCGCACCACCATGGGCCGGAAACCGGCCTGCAGCGCGTCGACGGCGCTGGCCCGCACGCAGCCGGACGTGGAGTAGCCGCCGATGACGACGGTGTCGGCGCGGGCGGCGGTGAGCCACGCGGCGAGGGCGGTCCCGGCGAACGCGCTCGCGTAGTGCTTGCGCAGCACCAGCTCACCGGCCGACGGCGTCAGCCGCGGCGGCAGCGCGGCGAGGGGCGAGCCGTCGGCGAAGACCCGCAGGCCGGGGACCTTGGTGGCGAACAGCGGCGCCTCGGAGCAGGTCTCGTCGGCGAACCCGACGGCCGTGAACGCCACCGGCAGCCCCGCGGACCTGGCCGCGGTGAGCAGGTCCGCCATCGCGTCGAGCGCGGCCGCTGCCGTGCTGCAGTACAGCGGCGAGGCCGGGTCGAGGTAGGCGACGACGGGGTCGACGAGCAGCAGCGCCGGCCGCGACCCCCAGCCGAGCCGCCGCGAGAACCCGGCGGCCAGATAGTCCGGCGCGGACATCAGACGACGCCGTCCGCGCGCAGCTTCTCCAGGTCCTCGGTGGACAGTCCCAGCAGGTCGCCGTACACGGCGGCGTTGTGCTCGCCGAGCGCGGGACCGGCCCAGCGGATCGAGCCCGGGGTGTCGGACAGGCGTGGCGCCGGCGCCTGCATCGGCAGCGTCCCGAAGTCCGGGTGCGGGATGTCCACAATGGACTGCCGGGCGATGAAGTGCGGGTCGGCGAGCATGTCCGCGGGGCGGTAGATCTTCCCCGCCGGTACCCCGGCCGCGTGCAGCAGCGCGAGGGTCTCGTCCGCCGGCAGGGTCGCGGTCCAGGCCCCTATCAGGTCGTCGAGCTCCTGCTGGTTGGCGCCGCGGGCGCCGTGCGTCGCGTAGCGCGGGTCCGCGGCGAGACCGGGGCGGCCCATCACCTCGCACAGGCGGACGAAGACGGTGTCGCGGTTGCCGGCGATGAGGATGTCGACCCCGTCCGCCGTCGGGTATGCGTTGCTGGGCGCGACGTTCGGCAGGATCGCGCCGGTGCGCTCGCGCTGGTACCCGGCGACGACCCACTCCGGCAGCAGCGACTCCATGTACGTGAGGACGGCCTCGTAGATGGCGGAGTCGACGACCTGGCCGCGGCCGGTGCGGGAGCGCGCGTGCACGGCCATCACGGCGCCGTAGGCGGCCATGGTGCCGGCGAGCGCGTCGCCGAGGGACACGCCGACGCGGCTGGACGGGCGGTCGGGCTCCCCGGTGACGTGCCGGATGCCGCCCATCGCCTCGCCGATCGAGCCGAACCCGGCCCGCGGCGCGTAGGGGCCGGTCTGCCCGTACCCGGTGACCCGCACCAGCACGAGCCGCGGGTTGATCGCGGACAGCTCGTCGTAGCCGAGGCCCCAGCGCTCCAGCGTGCCGGGCCGGAAGTTCTCCACGAGCACGTCGGACTCGGCGACGAGCCGGCGGACCAGGTCCTGCCCGGCGGGGCTGCGCAGGTTGCACGTCACGGACTTCTTGTTGCGGGCCACGACCGGCCACCACAGCGACTGCCCGTGCGGCTTCTCCCTGCCCCATTCGCGCATCGGGTCGCCTTTGCCGGGATCCTCCAGCTTGATGACCTCGGCACCGAAGTCGCCGAGCAGCTGCCCGGCGAACGGACCGGCGAGCAGCGTCCCGGTCTCCAGGACACGGATGTCAGACAGCGGACCAACCATGGTTCGGGAGTGTACGGTTTGGAAACGTTGTTTCGCTAGAGGAACCGGAGGTCGGCGATGGCCGGTGTGGAGATCGTCGAGGTGGGCCCGCGCGACGGCCTGCAGAACGAGAAGGTCCTGCTGCCGACCGAGGTCAAGGTCGACTACATCACGCGGGCCCTGGACGCCGGTATCCGCCGGGTGGAGGCGACCGCCTTCGTGCATCCGGGCCGGGTCCCGCAGATGGCCGACGCCGAGGCCGTGATGGCGGCGGTACCGCGCCGCGACGGCGTCACCTACATCGGCCTCGTGCTCAACCGGCGCGGCCTGGACCGGGCCCTCGCGGCCGGGGTCGACGAGGTCAACGTCGTCGTGGTCGCCTCCGACGAGTTCTCCCGCCGCAACCAGGGCACCACCACCGCCGAGGCCCTCGACGTCTGGCACGAGATCGCTTCCGCGGCGGGCGTCCCGGCGTCGCTGACGATCGCGGCGGCGTTCGGCTGCCCGTTCACCGGCGAGGTGCCGGTCGACCGGATCGTGAAGATCGCGGCTGAGGCGGTGACGAGCGGGCCGCGCGAGATCGCGATCGCGGACACGATCGGCGTCGGCGTCCCCACCCAGGTGCGGACGCTCGTCCGCGAGCTGACGGGTCTCGGCGTGCCGCTGCGGGCGCACTTCCACAACACCCGCAACACCGGCTACGCCAACGCTGCCGCCGCCCTCGAGGCCGGGGTGCGGACCCTCGACGCCAGCATCGGCGGGATCGGCGGCTGCCCGTTCGCGCCTCAGGCGACCGGCAACATCGCCACCGAGGACCTCACGTACCTGCTGCACGGCATGGGCGTCGGGACCGGTCTCGACCTGCCCGCCCTCGCCGCCACCGGCACCTGGATCGGGGAGCGGCTCGGCATCCGGACCCCGGCGATGCTCGGCCGCACGGCGCCGTTCCCACCCTTGCCTCCGAATGGAAACGGTGTTTCCATTACGCCGTGACTGGCGCTCAGCTGAACATCGCCAACGGCGTGCGGGAGTTCGCCCGCGCCACGCCCGGCACGGTCGCGGTCATCGACGGCGACCGCCGGCTCACCTACGCCGCCCTCGACGAGCGGTCCAGCCGCCTGGCCAACGCGCTCCTGGACGCCGGGCTGCGGCCCGGTGACCCGGTGGCGGTCCTGTCCGGCAACCGCCTGGAGTACTGCGAGATCGCCGCCGGGCTGGCCAAGGCGGGGCTGCCGATGGTGCCGCTGAACCCGCGCCAGACGGCCGCCGACACCGCGTACATCGCCGGCCACTCGGGCGCGCGGGCGCTGATCCTGGATCCCGTCCTGGAGGACCGGGCGGTGGACACCGGCCCGGCGCTGCGGCTCGGCCCGGAGTACGAGGCGGCCCTCTCCCGGAGCGCGGCCACGGACCCGCGCGTGCCCGTCGGCGAGCAGGACCCGTTCTGCATCGCGTACACCTCGGGCACCACCGGCGCGCCGAAGGGCGTCCTCATCAGTCACCGCTCCCGCTGCCTGACCTTCTACTGCACCGCCCTGGAGTGGGGCCTCGGACCCGGCAGGCGCACGGTCGCCGTCGCGCCGATGTATCACGGCGCCGGGTTCGCGTTCGCCTACGCGGCCGTCTTCACCGGCGGGACCGTGTCGATGCTGCGCGCCTGGGACCCGGGCGCGCTCCTCGCCATGATCGGGCGGGACCGCCTGCAGTCGGTGTTCCTGGTGCCGACGCACGCGGTCGGCCTGCGCGAGGCCGGCCTCGCCGGGCACGACCTGAGCAGCCTCGACACGCTGTACTTCAACGCCGCCGCGCTGCCCGTCGCGCTCAAGACCTGGGTCCTCGCGGCGTTCCCCGGTGCCGGCGTGCACGAGCTCTACGGCTCCACCGAGGCCGGCGTCATCACCAACCTGCGGCCCGCCGACGCCCGCCGTAAGGCCGGATCCGTGGGCCATCCCTGGTTCATGACCGAGATCCGGGTCGTCGACGACGACGGCGCGCCGGTGGCCCCGGGCACGCCCGGCGAGCTCTACAGCCGGTCGCCGTTCCTCATGAACGGGTATCTCGCGAACCCCGCGGCGACCGCCGAGTGCACCACCGCCGACGGCTTCGTGACCAGCGGGGACGTGGTCGTGGTCGACGACGAGGGGTACATCACCATCGTCGACCGCAAGAAGGACCTGATCATCACCGGCGGGGTGAACGTCTACCCCCGCGACGTCGAGGAGGCCCTGGCCGCGCACCCGGCGGTCGTGGAGGCGGCGGTCGTCGGCGAGCCCGACGACCGGTGGGGCGAGCGGGTCGTCGCATACGTCGTGGCGCGCCCCGGGACCGGATGGGACCCGGACGCGCTGCGCGAGCACCTGCGGGACCGGCTCGCCGGGCACAAGGTGCCGAAGGAGATCCGGCCGATCGCGGCGCTTCCCCGCAACGCGGCAGGCAAAGTGCTGAAACGAGAGCTGAGGAGCACGCGGTGAGGGCGCATGTCGAGCTGATCCACGAGGACGACTACATCTGGCACGCCGCCGAACTGCCGTTCGGTGAGGGCAAGGCCCTCGAGCGGCGGCTGTCCACCGACGAGGAGGACGGCTCGTCGTCGCTGTCGCTGCAGTTCCCGGCCGACTGGGGCCGGGGCCCGGGGGTGCCGCACGCCGACACCGAGTTCTACGTCGTGTCCGGTTCGCTGGTGTACGGCGGCACCGAGGTCGGACCGGGCGGCTACCTGCAGGTCCCCAAGGGCGTGCCGATGGACTGGATCAAGATCCGGGAAGGCAGCCACGTCCTGCACTGGCGCGAGTACGGCGACGCCGGCTTCGACGTCTCCGGACCCGCGCGCGCCGAGGGCGCGCCGTCGCTCGTCGACCCGTCGAAGCTGGACTGGGTCGCGGCGCCGACGGTCGGGCCGCTGACGCCGCTCTACATCAAGCTGCTGCACCGCGACCCGAAGACCGGCTTCTACACCCGGCTGATCCGGGCGCCGAAGGGCTGGAGCGACCACCGCCTCGCGCACCACCCCTGCTACGAGGAGTTCTACACGCTCAGCGGCAAGATGGCCTACAACTTCGGCGACATCGACGAGGGCACCTACTGTTTCCGCCCCGCCGGCGTGAAGCACGGCCACTTCATCGCCGAGACCGAGATCGACTGGATCATCCGCTCCGACGGCGAGCTCATCAACTGGTACACCACCGACGAATGGGTCAAGTGGGGCGGCACCGCCGAGAACTACCACACCCACGAGGCCCCGGTCATCTCCAGCCTCCCGGTCCGCTCCCGCTCCCGCGGCGCCTGGTCCGGCGACGGCATGTGACCCTCCCGTCCATCGCCCGCCCATCGCCCGCCCGGCGAAGCGGCCCGGCGGGCGGTGGCACCGGGCCGGCGCACAGGTCTGGTATGCAGGTGGGCGTGATGGTCAGGCGGGCCACCGCCCTCGACGCGCAGGCGTTGGGGGCGGTGCATGTGCGCAGTTGGCAGGTGGCGTACCGGGGGCAGCTGCCCCAGGAGCACCTCGACCGGCTCGACCCGGTGCGGCGGGAGGCGATCTGGCGGGAGCGGCTCGAGGGCGGGGAGGTGCCGCCGTCGGCGGTGTTCGTCCTGGAGCGCGAGGGCGGCGGGCTGGGCGGGTTCGTCGCGGTCGCGGCGAGCCGGGACCCTGACACCGATCCGCGGACGGTGGGCGAGGTGCAGGCCATCTACCTGCTGCCGGAGTGCTGGGGGCAGGGCGGCGGGCGGCTGCTGATGGACGCCGGCCTGGGGCGGTTGCGCGAGGCCGGGTGCCGGGAGGCGGTGCTGTGGGTCCTCGCCACGAACCAGCGGGCCCGGCGGTTCTACGAGGCCGGCGGCTGGACCGCCGACGGTGCCACCAAGACGGAGGACTGGCGGGGGTCGCCGGTCGACGAGATCCGCTACCGCCGCGCCGACCGCTGACCCGGCCCCCGGCGGAGGATGGTCACGCGGGTTTGTCGGGGTCGTCCGTGGGGCGCAGGGCGCGCAGGCCGGTGACGGCGAGCGCTCCCGTGGCGAGCGCGGCGACCGTCGCCACCAGGAGGCCGCCCGGCGCGCCCGAGCGGTCGACGGCGGCGCCCGCCACGGTGGCGGCGACCGCGGCGCCGGCCGCGCTCGCCGAGCCGAGCCACGCGAACGCCTCCGTCAGCACGCCGCGGTCGACGACGGCCTCGGCGAGCACCGAGCCGAGGACGAGGACGACGGGCACCGCGACCGCGGTCAGCAGCACGCCGGCCAGGACGCCCGGCAGGGCCCCGGCGAGCAGCGGCAGGGCGCCGAGCCCCAGCGCCGCCCCGGCCACGGCCAGCTGCACGCGCGCGGCGGCCGGCCAGGGGCGCAGGCCGTACGCCAGGACGGCCAGCAGACCGGCGGCGTTGGAGGCGGCGAACAGCACCGCCGCGAGGGTGGGCGTGCCGCGCTGCACGGCGAAGGCGGTCACCGCGATCGACATCGTGCCGAAGAAGCCGCCGATCGTCGTGTTCACGCCGACGAGCAGCAGGAACCCGGGGCGCGGCGCGAGCCTCCCGTGCGTGCCGGGCGCGGCGGCGGGTGGCGCGGTCCGCCGCTGCAGCGTCAGGACGAGGCACCCGGCGACGACCAGGGCGGCGGCGGTGAGGGTGCCGGCGACGGGGCGGCCGGTGGCGGCGATCGTGCTCACCAGGGCCGGCCCGATGAGGTACGCGACGCTGTTGCTGAGCGACTCCAGGGCGTAGGCGGCCGGCAGCTCGGCCCGCCGCGGCCCGTCCAGCAGCGCCGCCCAGCGGGCCAGGACCGCCGCGCTCACCTGCGGCAGGGTCGCGCCGGCGAGCGCGCCGGCCGCGGCGAGGGCCCAGCCGGGCGCGCCGCCGGTGGCGCCGAAGACCAGCGCGGTCACGGCGACGGCGTGCGCGAGGACCGCCGGCGGGAGCACCCGGCCCTGCCCGTAGCGGTCGATGAGCCGCCCGACCTGCGGTCCCGCCACGGCGTCGGCGACCGCGAACGCGCCGGTGACGAGGCCCGCCGTCGCGTACGAGCCGGTCGCGTCCCGCACCAGCCACACGATGCTGAGGCTCGTCATCGCGATGCCGACCCGGGCCACGGCCGCCGGTGCGAAGAACGCCGCCGCGCCCGGTGTGCGCAGCAGCGTCCGGTACGTCACCGGTACGCCTGCCAGGCCAGCCGCAGGGCGAGGCCGATGCCCAGCACGGCGATGACCCAGCGCAGCGCCGCCGGCGGGCTCTTGCGGATGACGACCGGTCCGAGCCGGCCGCCGATGAACAGGCCCGCGCCCAGCGGCAGCACCGCGAGCCAGTGCACCGGCCCGAACAGCGCGAACGCGCACGCCGCGACGGCGTTCGCCGCGCCGAGCAGCACGTTCTTCGCGGCGCTGCCCTGCGCGAACGTGTCCGGGGTCATCGCCAGCAGCAGCGCGAGCAGCACGATCCCGGCCGCCGCGCCGAAGTAGCCGCCGTACACGCCGACGAGCGCGACACCGCCGGCGAGCAGCCACCGGTGGTGCCGGTGCCGCGGCGCGTCCGACGGTCGCCGGGGCATCAGGATCGCCAGGGACGCGCCCGCGATCAGCCACGGCACCACGTATTCGAAGGTCTCCGCCGGGGCGAGCAGCAGCAGCGCACTGCCGGTCACCCCGCCCGCGACGGCGGCGAGCGACAGCCACCGCAGCCGCGGCCCCTGCCCGGCGAGCTCCGGCCGCGACCCGACCACCGACCCGGCGCTGCTGAAGACGAGCGAGACGCTGTTGGTGACGTTCGCGGTGACCGGCGGGAGGCCGATCGCCAGCAGCATCGGATAGCTGATGAGCGACGCGAGTCCCGCCACGCTCCCGACGAGGCCGGCCCCGAACCCGGCGAGCGGCAGCAACGCGTACATCCACCATGACACGCACCAGAGTGTTCCCGGGCGTCCCGTCGCGGCCACCGGCAGGCCGTCCGCGACCGGGATCCGTCACACCCGGCACGGGCTTGCGCTCAAGTGCGGTTGAGCACCTACCGTCCACGGCATGACCTACGTGATCGCGTTGCCGTGCGTGGACCTGATGGACAAGGCATGCGTCGAGGAGTGCCCGGTCGACTGCATCTACGAGGGCGACCGGATGCTGTACATCCAGCCCGACGAGTGCATCGACTGCGGCGGGTGCGAGCCGGTCTGCCCGGTCGAGGCGATCTACTACGAGGACGACCTGCCCGCCGAGTTCGACGCGTTCACCGCCGTCAACGCGGGGTTCTTCAGCGCGATCGGCTCTCCCGGCGGGGCCGCGCGGGTCGGGCCCGTCGGCGGTGACCACCCGTTCGTCGCGGCCCTGCCGGCGCAGGTCCACGACGGGGCCGTGGTGTGAGGTCACGCCGGGTCGTCGAGGCGCACCGGTCCCGTCCCGCGGGTGCCGAGCTGGTCGTCCGGGTTGAGCAGGTCGCACAGCCGCATCGAGAGGCAGCCGCAGCCGATGCAGGCGGTCAGCTGCCGCTCGAGGTTCACGAGGTACCGCCGCCGGTCCTCGAGCTCGCGCTTCCAGATCCGCGACACCCGCACCCAGGCCCGATGGCTCGGCGCCTCGTCGGCGGGCAGGGTGGTGAAGATCTGCGCGACGTCGGCGAGCGGGATGCCGAGCCGCCTGGCCGCGAGGATGAGCGAGATGCGGCGCAGCATGTGCCGGCGGTACAGCCGCTGGTTGCCGCGGTTGCGCTCGGCCGTGATGAGTCCTTCGGCCTCGTAGAACCGCAGGGCGGACGCGGCCACCCCGGTCCTGGCGGTGACCTCACCGACGGTCAGCAGGTCCTTCACGTGCGCGTTCGGCTCGGGTGACACCCGTGCACCGTAAGACCTCAACCTAGGTTGAGCTCAAGCTCAGGGACGGTGGTGCAGGAACCAGGCGGCGCCGTGCGGCACCGCGACGGCCAGCTCCCACTGGTGGATGTCGAGGTGCGGGCTGAGCGCGAGGATCTGCCGGGCGGCGGTCCACGCGTCGTCGCCCGGCGCCGGCGGCCGGTGGACCTCGAACTGCAGCATGGTGTCCCAGCAGGCGACCAGCCGCGCGTCCCAGCACCGCTGCCACTGCCACAGGACGGCGGCGAGGTCCTCGTCCGCGGTTGCGTGGAAGCCGGCCCAGGGCGGAGCGAGCCAGGCCGACGCGGTCGGCAGGAGCAGCAGCCACGTCTCGTCCGGGACGTACCAGTGGCCGGTGCCGACCACGTCCCGGGCGGTGCTCTGGACCCGCGCGGTGAGCGAAGGGTCGGACAGGACGTGGTCGTAGGCGCGCCGCATCAGGTCCTGCCGGCCGATCGGCGGCGCCACCCGGGGCAGCACGTCCGCGGTGACGTCGACGCCGTGCAGGCCCCGGGTGAAGAACGACGGGGGCACCTCGGGGTCGCCGGCCGCGTCGCCGTCGTCGTCCTTCTGCAGGGACGGCCACGGGTCCGTCGAGCGGGCCGCCCGGTCCAGCCCGTCCAGTTCGTCCGGGTCGACGTCGAGCTCGCCCGGGTCGTCGGCGACGAGGACCGGCCACCGCCCCGTCACGGGCAGCACCGAGTACGCCGCCCGCCACGCGTCGTGCAGCCGCTCCGGGGCGATCCCGGGCACCACGAGCGCACCGCCCGGCCCGTCCTCTACGTCGAGACCCGCCAGCGGCGTGCCCCGCAGTACACCGGCGACCTCCGGCAACCCGAGCACCATGATCCAATTGTCGGCCCCGCCGCCCGCCGCTGTCAGCGGAACGGGTGAGCGCGCGGCGGCCCGGCCGGGGGCTACCATGACGCTCCTTGCAGAGATTGCCGGACCGCAGAGGGGCGAATGTCATGACCGAACCCGTCCAGACCCGGGGCGACCAGCGCGACGAACTGCTCGCCGTCGACACCAATGGCGACGGCGTCGCCGACGTGCTGGCGATCGACACCGACGGCAACGGCAAGGCCGACCTGTTCCAGCTGGACAGCGACGGCGACGGCACGGTCAACGTCACCATGGTCGACCTCGACGAGGACGGCATCATGGACACCAAGGTCGACGGCGACGGCGGGCACCCCCTGGCCGGCTGACCCGTTCCGGGCGGCGGGTGGGCCGGGACGCGTGACGCGCCCCGGCCGCCGGTGGGTCAGGAGGAGCAGGTGTTGAGCATCGTCTGCAGCGCGGACTTCTCCGACGACTGGAGCTTCAGCGCCCAGTAGTACTTGACGGCGATCCACATCTTGGCGTAGGTGCAACGGTACGACGCCAGCGACGGCTGCCACGTCGACGGGTCCTGGTCGCCCTTGGACTGGTTGACGTTGTCGGTGACGGCGATGAGCTGCGGGCGGGTGAGGTCGTTGGCGAAGCTCTGCCGCTTCGCGGTCGTCCACGAGTTGGCGCCGGACCGCCACGCCTCGGCGAGCGGGACGACGTGGTCGATGTCCACGTCGGACGCCGCGGTCCAGGTCGCGCCGTCGTAGGGGGAGTACCAGCGGCCCGACGTCGCCGAGCAGGAGCTGTTGGTCACCACCGACGTGCCGTCGCGCTTGAGGACGGTCTCGCGGGTGTCGCAGGAGCCGCTGATGGTGACCCAGTGCGGGAACAGGTCGCGGGAGTAGCCACTGGTCGAGCCCTGCGTGGCGACGGTCAGCGCGTTCAGCCACGACTGCGCGGTCGCCTTCGACGGGATCCCTGACGGGGCCGCGTGGGACGGGGTGCCGAGCACGAGCGCGGCGAGCACACCGGCGAGCAGCGCGGCGAGCGTACGAGAACGTCGGGTCATTCCTGCTCCGATCAGACTTCGGGCGACGGCGGCGACGCCGGTACCGGCACCGCCGCCGACAATATCGACGATCATTAGTGTCTGTCGCGACGGCCGGAACGTGAACATCCCGTGGCCGTCCTACGACGCGACAGATGGTCGTTGACCCCCGAACGACGCGGCGGGTTTCAGCGCCGTTTCAGCGCCTGCCGGCACGGTCCTCGGTGCGTGCCGCCACCCCGGCGGCGCACCACCGAGATGGGAAACCGATGATGATCGCATTCGCCCGCCGTACGCTCGTCGCACTGCTCCTCGGCGCCGGGCTGGCCGTCGCCCCGGTCGCGACGGCCGGCGCCGCCGAGGCCCCCGTGTGGAGCTCGTGGGACGTGGCGCACAGCGGCCAGTGCCTGGACGTGCCGGACTGGGGCACCGCCAACAAGCTGCAGCTGCAGCAGTCACCGTGCAACGGCTCCACCGCTCAGCTGTTCGACCTCGAGCCGGTCGGCGACGAAGGGTTCTTCCTGATCCGCAACTACAACAGCGGCAAGTGTCTCGACGTCCGCGACCGCAGCAGGTCCAACAACGCCGTCGTCCAGCAGTACACCTGTCACGGCGACACCAACCAGTGGTGGTTCCGGGCGCCGGTCACCAGCGTCCCCGGCTACTACCACTTCGTGAACCGCAACAGCTGGAAGTGCCTGACCGTCCGCGACGGCAGCATCCTCGCGCTCGCCAAGCTCGTCCAGTACGACTGCAACCCGGGCGGCGTCACCACCCACCAGGCCTGGCGCTGACCCGCTCCGTCCGCCCCCGGCGCTGTCCGCCGGGGGCGGGTGCCCCAGCCGATACAGCTAGTCGCGTTCGGCCTGACGCAGGCCGTGCGCGGGCGTCCACCACTCGACGATGAGCCGGGTGCCCTCGGGGTTGAGGTGCGTGTGTACCACCTCGGCGATGTCCGCGCGGAACTTATCCGAATTATCCGAATTATCCGACAACGTGGCCCGCCCGGTGATCTTCGCCTCGCCGGGCCACGACGCCTCGGCGCCGTCCACCGGGTCGACCGTGGCGCTGTGCAGCGCGAAGCGGGGGTCGCGCCGCAGGTCGGCGCCCTTGCGGGCGTTCGCCATCGAGCCGAAGGACAGCTCCCCGCCGGCGAATTCCGCCTCGATGCCCGAGATGCGTGGCGACCCGTCGGCGCGCAGCGTGGCGATCGTCTTGTGCTTGTACGCGTCGAACAGCGCCCGGACCCGCTCGGCGAACACCGGCTCGGCCGTCTCGAACTCCTGCCACGTCGTCATGCGACCCATGATGGCACCAAGGTCCATCCCCCGGTCGCCGGCCGTCAACCGCGATGCGAAACACTGTGGCATGCAACTCCAGCACGGACTCCTGGCCATCGCGGCGGTCCTCGTCATCGTCGCGGTCGCGAAAGTGGCCCCGCGCGTCGGCGTGGCGGTGCCCATCGCGCTCGTGGTCGTCGGCATCGGGTTCAGCTACATCCCGTTCGTGCCGAATGTGAACGTCGACCCGCACCTGATCCTGTTCGTGGTGCTGCCGCCGATTCTGTACTCGGCCGCGGTCAACGTGCACGCCACCGACTTCCGCCGCAACGTGAAGGCGATCGGCGGGCTGTCGGTGCTGCTCGTCGTCATCTCCGCGCTCGCCGTGGGGCTCCTGCTGCACTGGCTCATCCCCGACCTCGGCCTGGCCGCCGCGATCGCGCTCGGCGCCGTCGTCAGCCCGCCCGACGCGGTCGCCGCGATCTCGATCGGCAAGCGGCTCGGCCTGCCGCCCCGGCTCGTCATCGTGCTGGAGGGCGAGGGGCTCATCAACGACGCCACCGCGCTGGTCATGCTCCGCTCCGCGGTCGCCGCGACGGCCGGCGTGGTGTCGCTGTGGGACGTGCTCGGCGACTTCGCGTTCGCCGTCGCCGCCGGGCTCGTCATCGGGCTCGTCGCGGGCCTGCTCACGGTGTGGATCCGGGCGAAGCTCAACGAACCGGTGCTGACCACCGCCATCTCGTTCGTCGCGCCGTTCCTCGCGTTCGTCCCCGCCGAGGAGATCCACGCCTCCGGCGTGCTCGCCGTCGTCGTCGCCGGACTGGTCACCGGGCATCAGAGCGCGCGGCACTTCACCGCGCAGGACCGCATCAGCGAGCGCACCAACTGGCGCACCTTCCAGCTGCTGCTGGACAACGGGGTGTTCCTGCTCATGGGGTACCAGATCGTCACCGTCGTCGGCGACGTGCACCACGGGCCGGACGACGTCGCCCAGACCGTCGGCGTCGGCCTGGCCGTGACCGCGCTGCTGGTGCTGCTGCGGGTGATGTTCGTGGCGCCGCTGACCGCGATGCTCCGGCACGACCAGCGCCGGGCCCGCGCCCGCACCGACCGGCTGCAGGGCATGCTCGTCAAGCTCACCGAGCGGCAGCACGAGTCGCCGAGGTCGGCGGCCCGGGCGGGCTGGCTCGCGTCGCTGGTTCGCCGCAAGCAGGCCGACGACGCCTACCTGACCACGGAAGGTCTCGGCTGGCGCGGCGGTGCGGCACTCGCCTGGGCCGGGATGCGCGGCGTCGTCACCCTCGCGGCCGCGCAGTCGCTGCCGCAGAGCGTCCCGCACCGCTCGCAGCTGATCCTCATCGCCTTCACCGTCGCCATCGTCACGCTCCTCGGCCAGGGCGCCACCCTGCCGATCCTCATCAGGAAGTTGCGCATCGCCGGCACCGACGCCGAGGCGGACCGCAGGGAGCTGGCCAGGCTCATCGGGGAGATCGTCGCCGAGGGCGCGGACGTCCTGGAGAACCCGGACCTGCGGCAGGCCACCGGCCAGCCGTTCGACCCGGAGGCCCTGGAAGCGGCCCGCCAGGAGAACGCCGCCCTCGGCCAGGCGCTCACCCAGCCCGCCGACCCGGCCGAGTCGGACCGCGCGCACCAGCGCCGCGAGCTGCACCGGCTGCTGCTGGAGTCGGCGCAGGCCGCGCTGCTGGACGCGCGCGAGTCCGGCACGTACACCTCACGCGCCCTCGGACACGTCCAGCACATGCTCGACAACGAGGTCAGCAACCTGGACCCCGCGGAGGCGCACCACTAAGCCCTGATCCACCGATGAGGTTTCGGTGCTGGGCTGGCCTGGGTTAGTGATCTTGTTGTGCTGGTCGGGCGTGTGGGGGTGACCGGCCGGGTCG
>NZ_JBVJIJ010000024.1:0-218787 GCF_055586325.1 Dactylosporangium sp. NPDC051087
ATGCCGGCGTCACGGCAGCGGTCCGCATCGTCGGTCCACGACGCGGGCAGGTAGACCCGCCGGTCAGCCAGGGTGTGCCCATGCCGGGACGCGTAGGCCAAAAACACCCCGACCTGCGCGTTCTCGATCCGGCCCGCGGTGCCCGTGTACTGCCGCTGCACCCCGACCGTGCAGGTGCCCTTCTTCAAGTCTCCGGTCTCATCCACGACCAGGACCGCATCCGGGTCGCCGAGCCGCGCCACGATCAGCGCCCGCAAGTCGTCGCGGACCGCGTCGGCGTCCCACACCGCCCGGTACAACAGCCGCTGCATCGCATCCGGTCTCGCATGCCCGGCCTGCTCAGCCAACTGCCAGCACGTCTTGACCTCCACATCGGACAGCAACCCGGTCACGAACGCCGCAGCCGTCCTGCGCGGCTCGACCCGCCCGAACCGGCCCGCGAACGAGTCGAGCACCCCGCCAAGAACCCGCCGCCAAGCGTCCGGGTCTACGCTGTGACCAGCGGCCACCGCAAGATCTGAAGTTGTGTCCACAACGCACAGACGATCACGCGGTGGCCGTGCTCTGTCCAGCCCCGTCAACCAGCAACATCCCGAACGGCGGCTGCCGTACTAGCCGGAGCTGTCACCCATCAAGTGACACTGATCCGTAACGGATCAACTGGAACTCGACACCTGATGAGCCCAGCTGGCAAGCTCAGAGACTGTTCCCTGCTGCCAACCACCTGCACTTGCTGTCTCGTTACCTGCCGACCGATTTCCTGAGGCCATTACCGTAGGCCAGCAGCTCAGGGTCGCGACCGGCCGGAAGCCGTTCTTTGGACCTCTGAGGACCGAGACCAGCTGGCGCAAGGTGGAACTTCCGGACGTCGTAGCCAGCGCCCTGGAACGGCACCTTCTCGACGGCGTCAAGCCCGTGGAGCCGACCTGGTACCGCTACTGGACACCGGCCGCGAGGCAGCTCAACTTCCCGCCACGCTTGGGCTTCCACGGCCTGCGTCACTACTTCGCCACCCTGCTGATCCATGCCGGGGCGAGCGTGAAGACCGTCCAGCTTGCGCTCGGGCACTCCACGCCCACGATCACACTCAACGAGTACGTTCACGAGTGGCCCGAGGCGGTAGACCGCACACGGTCCCTGGTGGACCGGGCACTCGGAACGCAGCAAGCGGCGGCCACGCCCGGGGTTACCCGAGCATGACCGCCGCATGGATGCCGTACCCATTCTGTACCGGCGGAACTGCCGGGTTATGTCGCTCCTGTTCAGAGGCCTTACAGAGCCAGGTCGTACTGGTACAGGTTGTACTTCGCCATCAGGGCGACCAGCTTCGTCGTGTACGCGGGGTCGGTGGCGTAGCCGCCCTTGTGGACCTCGGCGATGAACTGGTTCGGGTCGTTCGTGTAGTTGAAGGCGGCCGCGTAGCGGGTCAGGTTCTTGAGCGCCATGCCGTGGTCGGTGAAGGAGGCCGCGGCGGTGGCGTACGTGCGGAAGGTGGCGACCGTCGTGCTGCAGACGCCGGCGGCGGTGCACTCCTGGGTGCTGTAGGCGTGGCAGCCGGCGGCGTAGGAGCCGGGCGCGTTGTTGAAGCACTTCATGCCGAAGAAGTTGCGGTCGTTCGCGGACAGCGAGCTGCGGCCCCAGCCGGACTCGAGGATCGCCTGGGCGAGGGTGACGGAGGTCGGCACGCGGGTGTCGCGCTGGCTCTGCTGGGCCGCCGGGATGGACGCGGCCAGGAACTCCGCGTTCGTCATCGTGCCGGTCGGGCCCATGGGGACAGCCGCGACGGGCGTCGCGACCACGGCCTGGGTCGGCGCCGGGGCGGGCGGGGTGATGACGCAGGTCGGCAGCTTCGGGTTGCCGGAGACGTACGCGTGGGAGATGAAGTCACCGATCGCGGTGCGGTCCCACTGGGCGGTGCGCCGGACGTTGCCGCGCAGGTACTGGCCGGTGACCTTGCAGGTGACCGTGACCTTCTGCTTGTTCTTGATCTTCCGGGTCTGTGTGAACCAGTTGGCGGCGCCGTTGCGGGCGGCAAGGCTGCCGTTGACACGGACGGAGATGACGGCTGCGTCGGCCGGGGCGGTGGCCACGACGAGCGTCGTCGCCGTGCTGGCGAGCGCGATGGCAGGGACGAGGACGAACTGCTTGAGCTTTCGCAACATGAACTGATCTCCCATGAGGGGTGGGTGGTCCCCTCAAAGATCGCCAGTTCAGGTAGCGCGTTCGGGTACGCGCCGGGTTGCCGGATCGTTGCCTCAGTTCGTGCCGTACTGCTGCTTGAGCGTCAGGTAGTCGCCGAGGCCGAGCCCCCGGTACGCCGTGGAACAGTCGGGCAGGCCGTCGGTCATCGTCAGCGAGCCGTGCTCCGCGAACGCCACGTGCCCGAGCCCGAACGCGTGCCCGAACTCGTGCGTGACCGTGCCCTCCAGGTCCCACCGCGAGGAACAGTCCGCCGGCGTGGTGGTGAAGAACAGCCCCTCGGTGTCGTCGATGAGGATGTCCGTCTCGACGCTGCGCCCGTTCTCCTTGCCGCCGAACCACCAGATGCAGGTGACCGCGAGCAGCCCCTGGTCCAGCTGGCCGAAGGAGACGGCGTTGTGACCGTCGCGCTCGCCGCAGCCACCGGCGGCGGTGACGCCCGCCTTGTGGTCGGTGCGGCCGGCGTACGACTCCTGAATGCCGAGATTGGCCGGCAGTCCGCAGTCGTTGCGTCCCGTGTCGACGGTGGTGGCCGCGCTGCGCAACGCCGCGACGACGGTCGCGCGGTCGCCGAGGTACGCCGGAATCGTCTGCTCGTTGACGCGCCAGCGCAACTCGTTGCGCCAGTGCATGCCGAGCCACGTCCCGGCCGGGTCCGCACACCTGCCGCCGCTGTCGGCCGCCCCGGCGGGCTCTCCGACAGGTGGACCCGGGATGACCGGCAACCAGCCACGCGCGACCGCGGAGCGTGACACGTTCACCGTCACCGTCGGAACGGTCAGTGAACCGGCCACGAGAACCAGCACGAGCAGCTTTGCCAGACCAATGTCGATCTTTGGCACAAACTCATTCTGATCCGAGCGCCACCCCGAAGGGGTGACTTTCCGCAAACAGGGTGCCGACATGGCCCGCTGGATTCCCTCCAGCCGCCCGCCGACACCTACCCGGGCGTCCCTTGTGGGCGTTCATCCCACCCGCATCGCACCCGTGCGGAACATCCCCCGCACCATGCCGCCCCGTCATGCTTGGAGCACCGCAAAGGGCCGCCAAGAAGGAGCTGAGGATGACGAACCTGATCGCCAGGCTGCACGCCCGTCTCGTGCGCGACGACCGCGGCGCCGCCACCCTCGACGTCGGCCTCGTCGCCGTCCTCATCGGCATCACCACGGTCGCCGCCACCACCCTCATCGGCGGCGACACCTCCACCTGGTGACGGGACGTTCCCCGCGCCGAGACCGGCGCGGAACCGACGCCTTCATCTCCGGGCGCGTACCATGACCTCCTCGTCAGTCAGAGGACTGCTGGGATGGTGGCTGAGGCACAGCGGGGTCCGGATCTTCTGCGGCGGCTCACCCTCGAGCGCGACGTAGAACTCGCCCGAGGTCAGATTGCCGATGTCCGGCACGTCACCGCCCTTGACCCGGACCATTTCCTGAGCGGCGGCGATCTGGACCGGCACCGTCAGGCGACCGAAGACGTGCGTCGCGGCGTTGCCCGGGATCCGGTTGTGCAGATTCTTGGGCGCCTGCGTTGCGAAGATCAGACCCAGGCCGTACTTGCGTGCCTGCGAGGCCAGGGCCAGTGTGCTCTGGGTGCAGGCGGTGATCGCCCCCGACGGGGCGAAGGTCTGCGCCTCGTCCATCACGAGCAGGCCGAGCAGCGGCCGGTCCTTCGCGGGATGCCGCTTGATCCAGGCGAAGAGACCCATCTGCAACTGGTTCACGAAGCTCTGCCTTGCCTCGTCACTCAACCCGATCATGCTGATCACCGAGATCCGTGCCCGTTTGCCGGCAGACGGCGTCAGGAGAATGCCGGGGTCTGCCGGCGTTCCGCTGCCGCCGAACAGCGGGTCGTTGTCCATGGAGGCGGTCAGGGTCTGGGCGAGGTCGGCGGCGATCTTCGCGGCGTCGTCGAGTCCGCTGACCCCGGCGGGCAGGTCGGAGAGCAGGGCGATCAGACCCGGAAGGCTGCTGCCGTGCCGCCGGCCGTAGTACTCGATGGACTTGCGCAGCACGGCGAGGCCCAGATGCGCCTTGCCGGAGCGACCAACGACGTTGGCCCTCGGTGCCAGAGCGGACGTGGCGGCCTCGACCGCCGCGCCGAACTCGTCCGGATCGTCGAGCACGCCACCGAAGTCGGGCAGCGGCTGAAAACTCAGCGGACGCCCTGACTCCCGGCGCGGAGTCCAGACGAGGGTCTCGGTGCCGGCCATGTACTCTGCGGCACGCTCGGCATCGCCGGTCCGCCAGGCGGGCGGCGGCTCGGGCCACGGATCGCCGAGCCGCGCCAGGTCGTTGTTCGGGTCGAGGACGATCGCGGACACACCATGCAGCGCGCACTCCTCCACGATGTGCCGGATCAGCACGGTCTTGCCAGAGCCCGAGGCGGCGAAGATCGCCCCGTGGCTGCGCAGCGCCTGGAGCGTTATGGGGACCGGGGCGTTGTCGTGGTATCCGTAGCCGACAGTGAACCGGTCCGCCGGTTCCGGCGCAGCACGGCGGGAGCCGTCGGGCACTGCGGGCGCCGTCGTCGCCCAGGCGTCGACGTCTGCCAGCGCCTCTTTGAACAGGACGATCTGCTCGGTCGGCCGGTAGCGGACAAGCCACGCGTGCAGCTCAGCGGGGTTCTCGTCGCGCAGGCCGTTCAGCGCGGCCAGCACCCGCAGATCGGCATCGTCGATGCCGAGCGTCACACCACCGTCAGTCCCCAGTTGCTCGATGACCTCCTGCGTCTTGGCAGATCCGGACCACGGTTCGTTGCGGATGAGGAAGAGCTTCCGCTTGGCGATGTCCGCGCTCAGGCCGGCCGTCAGGCTGGCACGGCGAACCCGGTGCAGCGCGGCCACGCCGTGATGGGTGCCACTGACCGCCCGGAAGGACCAGTGCACCTGGTCCTCGGCCAGCGCCGAGTCCGGCGAGCGCTCCTTTTCCTCCTCGCTCCGGTCGTCCAGCGACCGGCGGAGCCGCGCATGCAGGTCCGCTTTCGCGCTCGGCGGAGGGTCGACACTGAACGACGCACCGGCGTCGCCACGCTCCACGATCCACGCGTTCAGGCCGGCCGCGAGAAGCGCCGGGAAGACCGCGTCCTCGGTGTCATGTTCGAGCGGCGAGGTGACGTCCGCCTGCCGCTTCAGCGCATCGAACCGTGCCTCGATCCGGGCCAGTGCCTCCTCTGAGACCACCGGCGCCGTTCTGACGGCCGGAAGAGGCGTGGTGTCCTCCAGCGGAACGTCATCGAGGCTGGTCAGCTCCCGCATCTCACCCTTGATGAGGCAGTCGCGGATGTGGTTGTCGATCTCTACGAGCAACCGGCGCGGCGTGTAGCTGACGGCCTGGTCGAAGACCCGGGGATGGACCGGCCACGTCGGATAGCTCGGCGCGAAACCGACGGCCGCGTACCGTGCCGCGAACCGCTTCCTGACGATCTCCCTGGCGATTGCCGGACTCCGGATGTCATCGAGCGCCAGGCGACGCCGGAACCGGTCCCCGAAAGACGCGGTGCCGCGATGCTCGATCAGTTTCCAAGTCGCGGCCAACGTCGCAACGACCGTCAGAGTCCGGCGAGTCGTATCCCTCAACTCGGTCAGCCCGTTGGCCACACCGGCGGCCATCGCCGCCGCACGCAGATCCGCCGCATCGCTGGAGATCTTGGCCAGGTCCTCTTCGAATGCGGACCGGGCGATCATCGCGTCGAGCTGGTCGAATGCGATGACGGCAGGGCCGGTGAGTGCGAGCAGCCAGGAGATGTCGCGGATGATGTCCGGCGCCGTCCGGGTCCTCGTCCGGATGCCCCAGGCGTGACGCTCACCTGCGACCGTCTCCTCCCCGCAGGCGAAGTAGTTGTCGGCGATGTCCTGGTGCTCCTCGACGTCCGAGGCCAGCAACGCCAGTGCGCGGGCGGTGTCGCGGCACTGCAGCGCGACGTGCGGGTCGTACTCCTTCAGGCCTTCGACGAAGGCGTCCAACGCGTTACGGGTCAGCTCCGTCTCGCCCATCACCGCGCGGCGGGCCGTCCTGGGCGCACCGATGCGGGCGGACAACCGCCGCAGCAACAGCCGTAGCTGCGTCTCACCGCCGGGGGTGCGTCGGGCCATGCCGTCCAGCATGAACACGAGCACGCCGTCCCAGAAGTTCCGGCCGTCGAGCAGGCTGATGAGAAAGAAGTAGCCGCCGCGCTGCTGCACCTGCTCGCGCACCCAGCCCAGCAGGTGAGTCTTGCCGGACCCGTTCCGCCCCTCGAGCACCAGGCCGATCGGGTTGGCATCGGCGCTCGACTCCGCATCGGCGATTCCGGCGATCACATCCCTGGTCACCGACGTGTGCAGGCCGTCGACGTGGAACGGCGACGGCCGCCACACGTCGTCGGGCACCTGTGCCCAGCTGAACCGCAGGGCGGCGAGCGCGGCACGCTGTTCCTCGGTCATCGCATTCCGATCGCCAACTTGTGCCGGTCCTCGCCACCGATCCGGACGGACGCCCCCTTCTCCCGCGCGTCGATCCGGTGCCGGTTGACTTCCGGCTCCAGCCGCACATCCGGCGCGTCGAGCATCTGCGTCAGGGCCTTGTCGAGGTCGGCTTTGGGAACGTCCGCGAACAGCGGCCGGATTCTCGTGAGGCTCACCCAGTCACCCGGCTCGTCGGCCACGCATGCGTACGCGGTCCGGATCTTCTCGTCGAGACTCCCGCCGACCACCGGGGCGCTGCCCTCGTGCAGCTCCAGGTTCTGTCCATGCGTCGCCGCGAGCGCCGCCCAGAGGTGCTTCTCCCTCGTCGAGCGCTTTTCCGCCGCCTCGGCCTCCTCCGCGATCACCAGCGGACGTTCGAGGACTGCCTTTCCCGCGGCGGAGAGCTGGTGCCGGTACGGGCGCCGGTCGGTGTTCGAGTCGACGTATCCCCCGCCGTTGAGCTTCTCGTACGCCGGGCTCACCAGCCTGACCCCGTGCAGCTTGTCGAGTTCGGTGTTGGAGATCTCCCGGTCCTCGATCTTGAGCAGGAGCAGCATCGCGTAGTCCGCAGGGGTCAGGTCGTCCGACATCGGTGGTCCTTTCACCGCATCAGGTGGAGTTGGGGGGTGTGGAGTTCCGATCCGTCGGCGTCCAGGCCGAAGGCCCGGATACGCGCGCTCTGCTGCGGAAGGTGACGTCCCGTCGCGGCGAACAGCGCGAGGAACCGATCGGCGGCTCCGTCGGTGCCTGCTTCCAGCTCGGCGGCCAGCCCTTCCTCGTCGCGCAGTTCGAACAGCAGCTCGCAGAGCTGCTGAGCCGCCTCCGGCTTGCCGTCGTCGACTGCGACCCGGAGGTCGGCCAGCTCCGCCGCTGCGCTCTCGGCACGCACGTCCTGGTCCTGCAGTTTCGACAGGCGCAAGCCCGCCGGCCGGTCCCCGGCCTCCGCACGAGCCCGGAGGAGATCGACCTCGCCCCAGGCCGCGTACACGTCGGCGAGCGCCTCGGTGGCGAACTGCTGACCTCGGTCGGCACGCTCGCGGATCTCCGTGAGGCAGCCGCGTTCCGCGAGGATGCCGACGAGCGTTTCCGCCGAGGCGAGGTCGCCGCGGTGCTCCGCCATGCGCAGGTCGTCAGTGACGCCACAGTCGACGAGGATCTCCGTCAGCCGCTCACGGGCTTCCGGATCGCCGGCGTCAGCCGCCGGACGGATCTCCTCGACCCGCGCCCACACCTCCTGCGCGCGCGACAGCCGGCGGCCGAGCTCCGCGTCGCGCCGGTCGGCGGCAACCCTGCGGTTCAGGATGTCTATCGCACGATCGAACCGGCCCTGACGGATCAGCAGGTCGGCGAGTTCGAGCGCGGCGTTTCGATCGTCGAACTCGTTCACGAGCCGTTCGAGCGCCTGCTCGGCGTAGCGATATCTCAGGCGGGCCTTCGCGGCATCGGCGATGCGACGGAGGTCGGACGCGCGAGGCAGATGGGTGGTGAAGGCGAGCCAGGCCTCGTGCGGCACGCACGCCGTTCGGCGGTGGCGTCGCAGATGCTGCGCCAGATAGTCGGCGACGGTATAGCCGGCGAGGCTACCTGCCGCACCATCGTCGACGGGCGACAGCGCGGCAACGTCGCCGTGCAGCGGTCTGGTGGCGTGCGGTATCGCCTGGGCGAGCCACACATCGGTCGGCGCCACCCGCTGGAAGGGCTTGAGGTATCCGAACATCGCATCGACAAGGAGTTGCTGGCTCATGGGCGCATGCACGCCGAGACGTTGCCCGTCAGCGGCCGCGGTGATGATGGCCTTCGCGTAGGGAGTGGCGGGCTGCTCCCAGCACATCACCAGGGCCGGCCCGCCTGCCAGTGCCTGCGTGAGGCCCGTGTCGCGGGTGTTCAGGGCGAGCCGGATCCGGCTGTCTTGCTCGGCAATTCCACTGGCCTCGCTCAGCTCCGACGATGTCAGCGAGTCCGGGACGCTGATGGGGATCGCACTCTTGAGAAGCCGCCGAATATCCTCCGACGCGGACGACGAGGCGGCATACCTGTCCGGCCACAATGTGCCGACGACGATATTTCCATTCCTGATCAGCGCCCGCACACATTCGGAGGTCAACGGGGGGTCGCTACCGATATAGTGCTGGAACTCGTCGAGCCAGAAGATGGTTCTGCGTGGCGGCGCGCTCTTCAGTTCGAGCAGCTCCGACGCATCAGCCGGCTGCACCAGCAACCAGTCGGGGATCACGTCGTTGACCGCCTCGTACAGCGACCTCGTCTTGCCCGCCGCCGAACCACCGACCATGATGACGAACGATCCACGGTCCGGACCGTTGGCAAACAATGCATTACGCAATGTGAAGTCAAAATCCCGCGGTACGTACTGCGGCAGTTCCTCGGTGGCGCCGGGGGCGGTAATGGCATTGTGAATGCCGAGTTCGCGCGGCGTCGCCTCGTCGACCCGCAGACGGTCCCGCGGCTCCGCCCGCATGGCCCGCTCCCAAGCGGCCGTCCACTCCTGTTGGACAGCGGGCGACTGCTCGCAGGCAGTCAAGATGCTCAGCAGCAACGGCTTGGTCATGCGCGACTTGCCCAGAAGAGCATCGTTTACTGTTGACCTCTTCAGCTGCTGAAGACCGTCCCGCTTGCCCCAGTCGCGGGATCTCGACTCGAGCATCGCCAGGGACAGACCACGCTGCTGAGTGAGCTTGTGCAGCGACTGGGCAAGCTGCTCAGTGGTGCGTATTCGCACCAATTCGTCACCGGGGCCGAGATCCAATGAACAACTCTCCCCCCGGATCTTGCCACTTCGGCCATCTGTACTAATTGAGCAGAGCATTGATCACTGCGCGACAGTTGATCAATGAGCGACAATGCATCGAAGGTTACCGTAGAAGCTGACTAGATCACCAGAAGTGGTGGACGAATAGGTACGCCCTACCGGACTTCCGGAGTCATCCGGCACACGATCGCCGATTGCGGACGGCTGATGGCCCCACCAGGAATATCGCAAGATCCGATTCCGGCTTTGTCCGCCGTCCTTGCCGGAAACCTCGCTGCGCTGGTGCAGTCGTTCTCGTCCACAGCGGGACCCGGCCGGCCCCTTTCGCCCATCAGCACACAGGAGATTCCGATGCAGTACTGGTTGCCGATCATTCAGGGCGCCTGCAGCCTCGTCGGCCTCGCCACCGAGGTCGTCGTGCTGGCCACCGCCGTCCTCGCGTACCGTGCGGCTCGCCGCTCCGGCCGGAGATCCGATCCGGTGCACGAGCGCCGAGGCGCGGCAGCAGACGGCCAGGGGCCGGCCGTCTGAGAAGCGGTGGGAAGAAGGGCATGCGGGCCGGTGAGCAGCTGCCGGTCCGCGTGTTCGACGCCGCCGATGGGTCAGGAGGCGGTACGGGCGGGGACCGGGGCGTCGTGGTGGAGCGGGAGGAGGCAGGTGACGACGGTGCCCTGGTCGGGGGCGGGGTGGGCCCAGATGCGGCCGCCGTGGCGTTCGACGATGGTCTTGGTGATGGCGAGGCCGAGGCCGGTGCCCTGGCTCTGGCGTTCCTGGGAGCGGCTGGAGCGGAAGAACTGCTCGAAGATGTGGTCGATCTCGTCGGGCGGGATGCCCATTCCGGTGTCGGCGACGGTGAGGCGGATCTGCGCGCCGTCGAAGGCGGCGGTGAGGTGGGCGTTGCCGCCGGGTGGGGTGAACTTCAGGGCGTTGTCGAGGAGGTTGATGACGACGCGTTCGAGCTGGTCGCGGTCGCCGTGCACGACGACCGGGGCTTCGGGCAGGTCGACGGTGAGGTGGACGTCGCGCTGGAGGCGGACCGCCTGCAGGGCCTCCAGGGCGCCGGAGACGACGGTGCGCAGCTGGACCGGGGCGGCGTTGATCTTCACCTGGCCGGCCTCGATGCGCGACAGCATGAGGAGGTCCTCGATGAGGGCGAGGAGGCGGCGGGCGTTGCGTTCGACGGCGGACAGGAGCCTGGCCTGCGGGCGCTGCAGCGGGCCGGCGACGCCGTCGACGATGACCTCGACGTTGCCGAGGATGCTGGTGAGCGGGGTCCGCAGCTCGTGGGAGACGGTGGCGACCAGGTCGGCACGGACCTTGTCGAGCTCGCGGAGGCGGGCGGCGGCGGCGCGTTCGCGGTCCAGGGCGTAGCGCATCGCCTCGACGGTGCGGCGCTCGCTGGTGACGTCGCGGGCCACCGACAGGTAGCCGGTGACGTCGCCGGACTCGTCGCGGATGACGCTGACGGTCAGCGCCACCGGCAGAGTCTGGCCGTCGCTGCGCACGTACGTGAAGTCGCGGGGCTCCGAGTCGCCGGCCTGGGCAGGTTCGAAGAGGGTGGCCAGGCCGGGCAGTTCGGCGGGCAGGTGGAAGCGGTTCAGGGTGACGGTGCCGACGACGTCGGCGGCGCGGTGGCCGAGGAGGCGTTCGGCGCCGGCGTTGAAGACGGTGACGACCCCGAGCCGGTCGGTGCCGATGATGGCCTGCTCGGTGGCGGCGGCCAGGACGTGGGCGTTGAGGCGTTCGGTGTGGCGCTGCTCGGTGACGTCGAGGCCGGTGCCGATGACGTGGGTCAGCGTGCCGTGCTCGTCGGTGAGGGCGGTGTTGCTCCAGACGATGCGGTGGCGGGTGCCGTCGGCGGCGAGCCAGTCGTTTTCGAAGGTGTTGGGGAACGCGTCGGCGGTGAGGTGGGCGAAGGCGTCGTCGCCGCGGCCGGTGTCGTCGATGGACAGTCCGGCGCTCCAGAAGGGGTGGCCGACGACGTCCTCGGCGGTGAAACCGGTGACCTCCTCGCAGCGGCGGTTGAAGGCGGTGATCCTGCCGTCGGTGTCCAGCACCATGACGAGGAAGCCGGCGCTGTCCAGGATGGCGCGGTTGAAGTCCCGTTCCCGGCTGACCTCGCGGGTACGCGCGGCGAGCTCGGCGGCGCCGGCGCGGTTGCGGCGGACCCAGGTCTGCGCCACGGCGGCCATGAGCGCGCCGAGCGCGAAGACGAGCAGGCTGCGGCGCCATTCCTGGCGGAGGACCTCCTCGCTGCGCAGCATGGGCGCGATGTGGACGAGGGCCAGGGCGGCGACGCCGACGGTGGTGGCGAGGCGGCCGTGGTACAGGGCGAGCCAGATGACGGGCAGCAGGGCGAGGGCGCCGTAGCCGGCCGGCGCGTCGCCGGTCTCCGGGATGTTGAGCAGCGCGACGACGCCGAAGAAGCCCAGCGGCGGCACGGCCTCGTAGATGACCGGCAGACGGTTCCAGGGCACGGTGACGATCAGCGTGAGCAGCAGGACGTGCACGACGAGGGCCGAGAGGAGCGCGACCTGGTCGACCAGCGGCGGGAGCAGGGCCGTGCCGAAGGCGAGGACCGTCACGGTGAGGAACGGCGCGATACGCCGCCAGCGGTCCGGGGCGCTCAGCGTCCGCAGGTCGGCGTCGCTGTAGAGCATGGATCAAGTTTCGGTCGCGCGAACCGGTAACGTCTGCTGATTCGGTCAGAAACGGAAGCGGGCGACGAGAGCGTTCATGTCGTCGGCCATGCGGGCGAGCTGGCGGGCCGCGGTGAGCGACGTGTCGGCCTCGGCGGTGTTGCGGCCGGCCACGTCGGCGATGTCCGCGATCGTCGCCGCGATCTCGCCGGCGCGGGCGGCGACGTCGGTGACGGTGCGGCTGCTCTCCTGCGTGGTCGCCGTCTGCTCCTCCACGGCGCTGGCGATGGTGACCTGGAAGTCGTTGATGCGGGCGATGATCGACCCGATCTCGCTGATCGCCGCGATGGCCCGGTCGGCGTCGTCCTGGATCTGCTCGACGCGGCGGCTGATGTCGTCGGTGGCGCGGGCGGTCTCCTGGGCGAGCTCCTTGACCTCCCCGGCGACGACGGCGAAGCCTTTGCCCGCGTCGCCGGCGCGGGCGGCCTCGATGGTGGCGTTGAGGGCCAGGAGGTTGGTCTGCTCGGCGATCGACGTGATCACCTTGACCACGTTGCCGATCTCCGCCGAGGACGCGCCGAGGCGGGCCATCATCGTGTTGGTCTGGCCGGCCATGCTGACCGCGTCGCCGGCGACGCGCAGGGCGTCGTTGGCGTTGCGGGAGATCTCGGCGATCGAGGCGCCCATCTCCTCGCTGGCGGAGGCGAGGGTGTCGACGTTCAGCGAGACCGCGCCGGCGGCGAGGGTGGCGGCACCGGATCGCGCGCTGGCGACCTCGGCCGCGGAGTAGATCCGCTGCGACGAGCCGGACAGCTCGTCGGCGGACTCGGCGACGGTGCGCGCCGAGGTGGACAGCGACTGGACGGTGCCGCGGACACTGCCGATGGCCCGGTTGAGGTCGAGGGCCATCCGGCCGACCTCGTCGGTGGAGTCGACCTTCGAGGTGTGTGAGAGGTCGCCCTCGGCCATGCCGTTGAGCACGACGGACACGTCGCGCAGCGGCACGATGATGCCGCGCATGACGAGCCAGCTGATCGCGACGATGACCAGCAGCCCGATGGCACCGGCGGTGGACAGCACGTACACGGCCTTGTCGCGCTCGTCGCCGACGGACTTCGACGCGGCGGCGGCGACCCGTTCGAGGGCGTCGCCGACCGCCGGGAGTTTCTCCTCGACCTCGGAGAAGGCGGTCTGAAAGCCGGTGTAGGCGGCCGGGGAGCGCTCGCCGCCGATCGCGGCGGTGACGGTCTGCCCGGCGAGGTCGATGTAGTTCGTGATCGCCGGGGCGACCGTCTCGGCGGCGGCACGGACGGAGGCTTCCATGCCGGCGGCGGTGAAGGTCGTCACGGCACCGCCGAGGATCGCGCTGTGGTCGGCGAGGTCGGCCTTGACCTCGGCGGCCTCGGCGCTGACGTCGCCGCCGCGGGAGACCGCCAGGAGCATGCGCAGGACATCGCCGCGGATGGCGTCGTGGGCCATGTCCGCTTCGAGGGTCTGCCTGGTCAGCTGGCCGATCTGCTCCAGCTGCCGGGCCCGGTCCTCGCCGTCGGCGAGGGCCCGGACGCCGACGAAGACCAGCGCGATGACGGTGAGCAGGGACACGAAGAAGATCGCGCCGAGCTTGACGACGATCGGCCGGTTTCGTACCCATCCGCGCAGAGCGGCCATGGACGTGCCCTTCTCGAGGCGTTACCCACCTGGCCTATCGGCATCGGCGGTGACGTCCTGAGAAGTCGGGTTTACTCCGGCTACTGCTGGTCGACGTCGGCGCGGAGCATGCGGCTCAGGGCACGCACGGCGACGTCGCTGGGCGACGCGGCCTCGCGGTTGACCTTCTGGAGCTCGCGGTAGACCTCTTCGCGGTGCACCTGGATGCTGCGCGGCGCCTTGATGCCCAGTCGCACCACGTCGCCGCGCACGTCGAGCACGGTGACGACGACGTCGTCACCGACCATCACGCTTTCCCCGGGACGTCGGGTCAGGACGAGCACAAGCCGCTCCTTCGCTGGGCGATACGCGAACAGTACCCGATATGCCGGTTCCGCGGGCTGGAAGACCCGATCAGGCGACGGCCACGAGCTTCTGCCGGACCGACAGGCCGCTGCGGGTCAGGACCAGCTGCACCGCGCGGCGGCTCTGCTGGTCGAGCACGATCGGCGCCATCAGGTTGACGGTGGCGTCCTCGACCCCGTCGCCGGCGGTGACGACGAGCAGGACCAGCAGGCCCGCCCCGTCGCTGACGCCGAGCGCGGCGAGGGCGTCGTCGTCGACCTCCGGCGCGTAGTCGGGGAAGAACTGCGCCGGCGGCACCACGAGGAACCGCAGGCCGGCCGAGTCGACCGAGGTCAGCGCGTACAGCGCGCCGGTGTCCTCGAGGCGGACGAGCACGAACCGGCGGTCGTCCGGGAAGCCCGGCATCGGCGCTACGAAGTCGATCACCGGCAAGGTGGTGGTCTCTGGGTGTCCCACAGTCGCGACGCTCATGGATTCCTCACGGTGTGTGCTTGCTGCGCGGCCTACCGCAGGAAGTCGACCAGCGACGGCTGGATCACCTTCGCGGTGGCGGCGAGCGCGGCCTGGTAGGCGGTCTGCTGCAGGGCGAGCTCGGTGATCGTCTTCGGCAGGTCGATGTCCTCGACATCGGAGAGCTGCGCCCGGAGATCGAGCACCCTGTTCTGGGCAGTTTGCTGCATTTCGGACACTTGATTGTATCTGGAACCGACCCCGGAGAGGCCCGCCTGGATACGTTTCTGTGCCGTGTCGACTTCCGAGAGGTCGGCCTGCAGACCCGCCGGGTCGTTGCGCAGGTCGTCGGCGATCTTCCCCAGGAGGTGGAAGACGTTGGTGTTGCCGGAGCCGAAGACGTCCTCGGCGCCGGTGTCGACACGGACGGTGGCGTTGCCGCTGATCGTGCGGTTGATCTTCCCGTCGTCGCCCTGGTAGACGCCGTTCTTGTCATAGGCGATGGTGCCGGGTGTACTGCCGCCGAAGATCGGCCGGTCGAGGTAGGTGGTGTTCGACAGGTTGATCATCGAGTCGCGGATGTTCTCGACCTCCAGGGCGATCGCCTCGCGGGCCTCCGGGCTGCCGGCCGTGCCGCTGGACAGGCCGGAGAGCACCAGCTCACGGGCCCGGTTCATCTGCGTCGAGGCGCTCGTCAGCGACGTGTCGGCCATGTTCAGCCAGCCGATGCCGTCGTCGGCGTTGCGGGAGTACTGGTTGAGCGTGGCCGTGTCCGCGCGGAGCTGCATCGCGATGACCGCGCCGCCGGGCGAGTCCGACGCCTTGGTGATGAGCTTGCCGCTGGACAGCTGCTCCTGCAGTTGCTGGTTGCGGTTGAGGTTGACCTGCAGGTTGGCCAGCGTGTTGCTGGCCATGGACCGTTCTGTGACGCGGAAGCCGGGCATCCGTTCCCCTACCGTTTCATGTTGATCAGCGAGTCGAGCGTGCTGTCGACCACCGAGATGACCTTCGCCGCCGCCTCGTACGCCCGCTGGAACTGCAGCATGTTGGTCATCTCCTCATCCAGGCTGACCCCGGACTCGGCCTGTTCGGCCGCCGTCACGTCGTCGGCGATGACCTGCTGCGCGTCGGCGCGCCGGTTGACCGTCTGCGCGGAGATGCCGATGTCCACCACGAAGTTGCGGTACTGGACGTCGGCACCCGCCGGGTCCTTCACCAGGTTCGCCAGCTGGGTCGCGTTGTCGCCCTGGAACGGGTTGGTGGCCGTGCTGGACGCCGCGACCTTCGTCGGGTCGGTGATCGCCACGCCGATGTCGCTGGCGTCCGTGCCCGAGAAGAAGTCCCCGCCCTGCACCGGTGTCGGCGTCGTGGCCGGCGGGACGACGGTGATGTCCCAGCCCTGGGCGTGCTGCGCGTTCACGCTCGTGATGAGCTTGCCCGCCACGTCGTCGAGGCCCTGCACGGCGTCCGGGACGGTCTGGTTGAGCGCCTCCAGCCGCGACGCGATCCGGCCCGAGGCGATGGCGGCGACCCCGCCGCCGGCGTCGGCGAACTGCACCTGCGGCGGCGAGATCGTGCGCCCGTCGACGGTGGTCGAGCCGACCGCCTGCAACTGGCGTGCCGTGTCGCCCTGCACCAGCACGGCACCGGCGAGCAGCACGTCGGTGGTGCCGTCCGCCTTGGGCCGGGCGGTCGCGCCGGTCAGCTCCGACAGCCGCAGGATCAGCGTGTCGCGCTTGTCGGACAGCTCGTTCGTCGGCATGTCGGCGACCTTCGCCAGGGCGATGCGGGCGTTGAGGTCGGCGACGCTCGCGGTGGTCTGGTTGACCACGTCGACGTCGGCGGTCAGCTGTTCGCGGGTGGCGGTGTACAGGTCGCCGAGGTTGGCCCTGGTGGTGCGCATCGTCCCGGCGACCGTGCTGGCCCGGGAGAGCAGCTGGGTGCGGGCCGAGGCGTCGCCGGGCCGGTTCGCCACGTCCGACCAGGCGTTCCAGTAGTCCGACAGCTGCGCCTGCAGGCCGCTGTCGCTGGGCTCGCCGAGTGCCTGCTCGACGTTGGCGTACACGGTCTTCTGCGCCTGCAGGTATTCGTTGAGCCCGTGCTCGGAGCGGGTGCGGTTGGTCATGAACTCGTTGTGCAGCCGGGTGACGCCGGTGATTCTGACGCCGTCGCCGACGCCGGTGCTCAGCGAGTACCGCGCCGGCTCGGTCACGTTCTCGACCGGGGACAGCTCGACCCGCTGCCGCGAATAGCCCTCGGTGTTGACGTTGGCGATGTTCTGGCCGGTGATGTCCAGCGCCCGGCGCTGCGCGTAGAGCGCGGACAGTGCGGTGTTCAGGCCGGAGAAGGTGCTCATCTACATCGCCTCGTCAACTAGCCGGGTACGGGGCGCGGACCCGACGGTCTGCCCCCGCCGCCCGTAGGTCTCCACCGATCCCGCGACGGCCAGCATCGTCTCGCGGGCGGCCCGCGCACCGGTGGTGAGGATGTCGCGGTTGGCCTCGGCGAGCGCGCTGACCTCGGCCGTCAGCGTCAGGAACGCCATACGGTGCTGGTTGAGCAGGTCCGACCACGGTGCCGGGGACGCGTCGGCGAGCTGGGTGAGGCTCGGGTTGGGGCCGAGCCCGAGGGAGGCACCGATCGCCTCGACCTCGGCGGCGCGGACGACCTCGGTGCGCCGGATCTCCTCCAGCACCACCTCGACCTCGCGGGTGGCGTGCGCGAGCCAGCGGGTGCGGCCGCCCGCGAGGACCAGCTGCTCCTCCTCGAGCTTGAACAGCAGCAGCTCCAGCATCTCGCGTTCGCGCCACAGGATGCTCGCGAGATCCGCCAGCCCCATGTGTGTGCCGCCCTTCACCGCGTCGTCGGTCGCTTCAACCACACAGTTCGGCAGGTCGATACGAGGGTTGAGTACTACCTCCCCGCAACTTTGCGTCACTCGGATCTGCACCCAGGGCTACCGAGGCTGGAGCTCGACCAACTCCTGCCACGAAGAGGTTGCCGTGACCGTCAGCATCGAAGCCCAGACCTCGCTCAGCGCCGCCGAGCTCGACGCCGCCGTGCGCAGCCACCTGCCCCTGGTGGGGCACCTGGTCCGCGAGATGCTCGGCCGGCTGCCCGCGCACGTGTCCCGCGAGGACCTCGTCTCCGCCGGCATGGCCGCCCTCGCCCACGCCGCCAAAGGCTTCGACCCCAGCCGGGGCATCCCCTTCGGCAGCTTCGCCACCACCCGCATCCGCGGCGCACTCCTCGACGAACTGCGCGGCCTCGACTGGGCCAGCCGATCCGTGCGCACCCGCGCCCGCAAGGTCGAAACCACCCAGCAGGAACTCACCGCCGCACTCGGCCGCACCCCGACCCAGGCCGAGCTGGCCGAGGCGCTCGGGGTGGCGCCCGAGGAGCTGAAGGCGATCGGCGACGACGTGCAGCGCGCGGTCGTGCTGTCGCTGCAGGGTTTCACCGCGGGAACCGCCGAGGACCTGGTGCCGGAGCGCACCCCGGGCCCCGAGGACCTGATCCTGCACCGGGAGAAGATCGGCTACCTGCACCACGCCGTCAACGCCCTGCCCGAGCGGCTGCGGCACGTCGTCACCGCGTACTTCTTCCAGGAGCGGCCGATGACGGACATCGCCGCCGAGCTCGGCGTCACCGAGTCGCGGATCAGCCAGCTGCGGGCCGAGGCGCTCATGCTGCTGCGCGACGGGCTCAACAACCACCTCGACCCGCAGCTGCTCGCCGCGCCGGAGCGGGGCAACGGCTGCGTCGCGCGCCGGCGGGAGGCGTACTACAGCCAGATCGCGAGCCAGGGCGACCTGAGCGCACGGCTCGCGCACACGACCGCCCTCGGCATGCCCACCTCGGAGCTGAAGGACGCCGCCTGAGGACAACAACCTGTTCGCAACCGAGTGCGACCATTTGTGTACCCAAAGTGACAGAGGCTGGATCTTGCCGGGAGGTTCTCCCGGCCCACGAAGACCCACTCCTGCCACGAAGAGGTTGCCGTGACCAGCACCGCCACCCACGCACGACCCAGCAGCACCGCCACCACCACCAGCGCGCGCGAGCGGGATGACCTCGTCCGCGCCCACCTGCCGCTCGTCGGGCATCTCGTCCGCGAGATGCTCGGCCGGCTGCCCGCGCACGTGTCCCGCGAGGACCTCGTCTCCGCCGGCATGGCCGCCCTCGCCCACGCCGCCAAAGGCTTCGACCCCAGCCGGGGCATCCCCTTCGGCAGCTTCGCCACCACCCGCATCCGCGGCGCACTCCTCGACGAACTCCGCGGCCTCGACTGGGCCAGCCGATCCGTGCGCACCCGCGCCCGCAAGGTCGAAACCACCCAGCAGGAACTCACCGCCGCACTCGGCCGCACCCCGACCCAGACGGAACTGGCCGAGGCGCTGGGCATCGCCCCGGACGAGCTCAAGACGATCGACGACGACGTGCAGCGCGCCGTGGTGCTGTCCCTGCAGGGCTTCACCGCCGGCACCGCCGAGGACCTCGTCCCCGAGCGCACCCCGGGCCCCGAGGACCTGATCCTGCACCGGGAGAAGATCGGCTACCTGCACCACGCCGTCAACGCCCTGCCCGAGCGGCTGCGCACGGTCATCACGTCGTACTTCTTCGACGAGCGGCCGATGAACGACATCGCCCGGGAGCTGGGCGTGACGGAGAGCCGGGTCAGCCAGCTGCGGGCCGAGGCCCTGGTCCTGCTGCGCGACGGGCTCAACAACCACCTCGACCCGCACCTGCTGGCCGCGAAGGAACGCGCCGGCGGCTGCATCGCCCGCCGCCGGGAGGCGTACTACAGCCAGATCGCGGACCAGGGCAACCTCAACGCCCGGCTGGCGCACACCACGCCGCTCGGCATCCCGAGAACGTTCTAGCCACCGAGACCCGGTTCCCCACGGAGCCGGGTCTCGTCGCGTTGTAGTTGCGTTGCGGAAGATTTCTCAAGCAGATTCCTCATGCCCCCGGCGATGCCGCCGATGTGTTGAGCGAGCGGGCCAAGGACGGCCCGCGCAGCACCGGCCCGCATCAAGGAGGAATCACCATGGGTCTTCGTATCAACAACAACATCGCCGCTCAGAACGCCTACCGGAACCTGTCGGTGACGGACAGCCAGATGAGCAAGTCGCTGGAGAAGCTCTCCTCGGGCTACCGGATCAACCGGGCCGCCGACGACGCCGCCGGCCTGTCCATCAGCGAGGGCCTGCGGTCCCAGATCGGCGGCATCAAGGTCGCGGTGCGCAACGCGCAGGACGGCATCTCGGTCGTGCAGACGGCTGAAGGCGCGCTCACCGAGACCCACTCGATCCTCCAGCGCATGCGTGACCTGTCCGTGCAGGCGTCTTCGACCGGTTCGCAGGACACCGACGCCCGCACCGCCGCGCAGACCGAGTTCACCCAGCTGAACTCGGAGCTGGACCGGATCGCGTCCACCACGTCGTTCGGCGGGCAGAAGCTGCTCGACCGGGGTGGCGCCTACACCGGCACCTTCCAGGTCGGCGCCAACACCTCCAGCGCCGACCAGATCGCGGTCAACCTCGGCACCGCCGCGTTCGGCAGCGTCACCGGCGTGACCGGCTTCGACTCGACCGGCCTCGGCACCGACGCGCTCAGCCTCGTGACCGGCGCGTCGGCGGCCATCACCGCGATCGACACGGCCATCAAGGGCATCTCGACCGCCCGGGCGACGCTCGGTGCCTACCAGAACCGCTTCGAGCACACCATCAACAACCTCAACACCACGGTGGAGAACCTGTCCGCGTCCGAGTCCCGCATCAGGGACACGGACATGGCCCAGGAGATGGTCTCCTTCACCCGCTCGCAGATCCTGACCCAGGCCGGCACCAGCATGTTGGCCCAGGCCAACCAGGCGCCGCAGAACGTGCTGTCCCTGCTGCGGTAGTACCGGCGCACCACCCGCACCGCACCACACGCACCAACCTCCTCAGTGATGACACATCGGCGGCGCCTCCACCCACGGGGGCGCCGCCGCTGTTTTTTCTTCGGAAATCCCTTATGCGGCAAGGCGAAGCGCCGATGTTGAGTACGAGCGGGCCACGGATGGCCCGGTCTGTGACCCGATTCAAGGAGGAACTTCATGGGTCTTCGCATCAACAACAACATCGCTGCTCAGAACGCCTACCGTAACCTCTCGGTCACGGACAGCCAGATGAGCAAGTCGCTGGAGAAGCTGTCGTCGGGTTTCCGGATCAACCGGGCCGCCGATGACGCGGCAGGCCTCTCGATCAGCGAGGGTCTTCGGTCCCAGATCGGCGGCCTGAAGGTCGCGGTGCGCAACGCTCAGGACGGCATCTCGGTCGTGCAGACGGCTGAGGGTGCGCTCACCGAGACGCACTCCATCCTGCAGCGTATGCGTGACCTGTCCGTTCAGGCGTCGAGCACGGGTTCGCAGGACACCGATGCGCGCACGGCCGCGCAGACCGAGTTCACTCAGCTGAACGCCGAGCTGGACCGGATCGCGACCACCACGTCGTTCGGCGGGCAGAAGCTGCTCGACCGTTCGGCTGCCTACACGGGCACATTCCAGGTCGGCGCCAACACGGCGTCCGCAGACCAGATCGCCGTCAACCTCGGCACCGCGGCCTTCGGCAGCGTTGCTGTGACCGGCTTCGACTCGACCGGCCTCGGGACCGACGCACTCGATCTCGTTGGCGGCGCGTCCGCGGCCATTGACGCGATCGACACCGCGATCAAGGGTGTTTCGACCGCTCGGGCCACGCTCGGTGCATACCAGAACCGGTTCGAGCACACCATCAACAACCTGAACACGGCCGTGGAGAACCTGTCCGCCTCGGAGTCGCGCATCCGTGACACGGACATGGCCTCCGAGATGGTGTCGTTCACCCGCTCCCAGATCCTGACCCAGGCCGGCACCAGCATGCTGGCCCAGGCCAACCAGGCGCCGCAGAACGTCCTCTCCCTGCTGCGCTAACGGAGCTGGAGTCTGATGACCTGACGAGGGCATGACAGGGCACGGCACCCAACCAGGGCGCCGTGCCCTGCCAGTTTCTTCTCAACTCGCCCCGGACCCGGCCGATCGGCTGCTTGAACAGGCCACGGACGGCCGGACCGAGCTCAAGGAGGAACTGACATGGGTCTCAGGATCAACAACAACATCGCCGCTCAGAACTCCTACCGGAACCTGTCGGTGACCGACAACCAGATGAGCAAGTCGCTGGAGAAACTGTCCTCGGGCTTCCGGATCAACCGGGCCGCCGACGACGCCGCCGGCCTCTCCATCAGTGAGGGCCTGCGCTCGCAGATCGGCGGCCTGAAGGTCGCAGTACGCAACGCCCAGGACGGCATCTCGGTCGTGCAGACCGCTGAGGGTGCGCTCACCGAGACGCACTCCATCCTCCAGCGCATGCGTGACCTCTCCGTGCAGGCGGCCTCGACGGGTTCGCAGGACGCCGACGCGCGGGCCGCCGCGCAGACCGAGTTCAGCCAGCTCAACCAGGAGCTGGACCGGATCGCGACGACCACGTCGTTCGGCGGGCAGAAGCTGCTCGACCCGTCGACCACGTACGTCGGCACCTTCCAGGTCGGCGCGAACACGGCGACCGCGGACCAGATCACCGTCAGTCTCGGCACCGCCGCCTTCGGCAGCGTGGCCGTGACCGGCTTCGACTCCACCGGCCTCGGCACCAGCGCGCTCGACCTGGTGACCGACGCGAGCACCGCGATCACCGCGATCGACACGGCGATCAAGGGTGTCTCCACCGCCCGGGCGACGCTCGGTGCGTACCAGAACCGCTTCGAACACACGATCAACAACCTGAACGTCGCCGTGGAGAACCTGTCCGCGTCCGAGTCCCGCATCAGGGACACGGACATGGCCCAGGAGATGGTCTCGTTCACCAGGTCGCAGATCCTGACCCAGGCCGGCACGAGCATGCTGGCCCAGGCCAACCAGGCACCGCAGAACGTGCTGTCGCTGTTGCGCTGACAGCGCTCGTAGCGCGGGGAGGGGACCGAGGTTTCCTCCCCGCACGCTTTGTCTCACGGAGGTACCAGCATGGGTAGCGTCGACGGCCTCATCTCGGGCATGAGCACCTCGTCGGTCATCAGCGGGCTGATGCAGGTCGAGGCCGCCCCACAGACCGCCCTCAAGACCAAGGTCGCCACGCAGCAGAAGGTCGTCACCGCGTACCAGGGCATCAACACGAAGATGAAGGCCCTGATGACCGCGTCCAAGGCGCTGGTCGACCCGACCGCCTGGCGCGGTGGCGTCGCCACGTCCAGCTCCGACGCGGCGACCGCCTCGACGACCGCGACCAGCAGCGCCCAGAGCGGCTCGCTGTCCTTCCGGGTCAGCAAGCTGGCCTCCGCGCACGCCATGGTCTTCTCCAGCACGGTCTCGGCGACCACCGACCAGATCATGGCGCCGGGGTCGTTCAACATCAACGTCAACGGCACGCCGAAGAGCGTCACGGTCGCCGACGGCTCGCTCAAGGGCGTCGTCGACGCGATCAACGGCACCGCCGACCTCGGCGTGAAGGCCACCGCGTTCCAGGTGTCCCCCGGCCAGTACACGATGCAGCTGACGTCGACCACGACCGGCGCGCAGTCGGTGTTCGACCTCAACGGCGCCAACCCCTTCTCCCTCGGCGCCGAGCAGACCGTGTCCACGGGCGCGGACGCCGAGCTGCTCGTCGGCGACCCGCTCACCCCGCTGAAGGTGACGTCGTCGACGAACACGTTCAAGGACCTGATGAGCGGCCTCACCGTCACCGCCACGAAGGTGCAGGCCCCCACCGACCCGCCGGTCACGGTCACCGTCGCCAGCGACACCGAGGGCGTCGCCACGAAGGTCCAGGCGATGGTCGACGCGGCGAACTCGGCGCTGTCGGAGATCGCCGGCCAGACCAAGAACAAGAGCGGCGCGGTCCCCGGCGGCCCGCTCGCCGGCAACAGCATGATGTCGTCGGTCGCCAGCTCCGTGCTCAACACGGTCTCCGGCGGCACCTCCACCGGCGGCAGCTACAAGGACATCGGCATCGAGCTGACCCGCGACGGCCAGCTCACCTTCGACAAGGCGAAGTTCAAGGCGGCGCTGGAGGCCGACCCGGCGAAGGTCGAGGGCCTGTTCATCAACACCGCGCAGACCGACGTCACCCTCAAGACCGGTCTCGCCGACAAGCTGTCCGCCGCCGCGGACAAGGCGACCCAGACCAACACCGGCACGCTGTCCCGGCTGATCACCAGCGGCAACGACGCGATCACCGACCTCAACAAGCGCGTCGACGACTGGGACGTGCGGCTGCAGGCCCGGCAGGCGACGCTGCAGAAGCAGTTCGGCGCCATGGAGACCGCGCTGGGCAAGCTGAAGAACCAGGGCAACTGGCTGTCGGGCCAGCTCGCCTCGCTCGGCTAGGCCGGTGCCGGTACCACTGCCGCTGCCGCCGCCGATTCCCCTTTGGCCCTGGAGAACGTATGACCACACAAGCACTGCGCAACCGCTACGTCAGTGACAGCGTCGCGACCGCTCCCCCGTCCCGGCTGCTCGTCATGCTCTACGACCGGCTCGTGCTGGACCTGATGATCGCGGGCCAGTCCCTGGAGCAGGGTGACCGGCAGACGGCGTCGGGGCGCATCCAGCACGCCCAGGAGATCATCATGGAGCTCCGGGCGACGCTGGACACCTCCGCGTGGAGCGGCGGGCCCGGCCTCGCGTCGCTGTACAGCTACCTGATCACCGAGCTGATGCAGGCCAACGTGAGCGGCGACCGGAGCAAGGTCGAGCACGTGCAGAGCTTCGCCGAACAGTTGCGCGACGCGTGGCGGGAGGCCGCCGCGCAGGTGATCGGGTCCGGCCCGTGACCTCGCCGGCCGGCGAATGGGACACCGCGTGGGGCGCGGCGCTCGACGCGATGGAGCTCGAGGCCGACGAGGTCGAGCAGATGCTGCGCCACCGTGACGTGCTGGAGTCCGCGCCGGTGACGCCGGTGACGTTCACGCCGCCGGAAGGGCTCGGGCCGCTGCCGATCGCCCTGGCGGACCGGGCCCGCCGGCTCGTGCAGCGGCAGCTGGACCTCGCGCGGGAGCTGACGATCGCGATGGCCGGCAACCGCCAGCAGGCGCGGCTGGTCAACCGGCTGCACCGCGAGGCGATCGACACGGTCCCGGTGTACGTCGACAACCGCACCTGAAAAGCACTTCGATTGCGCCCGAAACGGCCGATGTGGTCGGCATGACCCATATCCCGGTGTCCGTGATCGTCGCCGCGGGCGGCAGCCCCGACGACTTCCACGCCTGCTTGCTGTCGCTGCGGTCCACCCTCGGCCTGCGCGACGAGGTGGTCTGCGTCCTGCCACCGGAGCGTCCCGACCTGCGCGCCGAGCTGCGCGGCGAGACCTGGCTGAAGGTGATCGAGCCGGCCCCCGGATCCAGCACCGCCGAGCGCTGGGCGGCCGGCGTCGACGCCACCCGCCACCCGATCATCGTGATGGTCGACGGCGACGTCGTGCTGTCCGCGCACTGGCTCGACCCGGTCCTGGAGCCCTTCCACGACCCGTCCGTGGTCGCCACCGGCCCGCGCTGCCACCTCAGCTTCGGCCCCCAGGACGCCGGCCTGCCCCCGGAGGCGATGGGCAGCGCCGCGGCGTTCAAGTCCTACGCCCGGCAGTGGCGGCAGGACCATCGCGGCGAGTTCAGCGACGTGGACCGGCTCGGACCGGTGTGCGTGGCGATCCGCCGCGACGCGCTCGCCATCGCCGGCGGGCCGACCGCGGACCTGCCCTGGGACGGGCTCGCCGCGCAGGGCCGCATCACCATCGCGCACGCGGCGCTGGTCGCGCACGTCGCGTCGCCGTCGTGCGGGCTGCGGGCCGAGTTCGTGGACCCGGCCGACGCGCCGCTGATCAGCGCGTCGTTCATCGTCAAGGACGAGGCCGACGTGCTGGGCCGGTCCCTGGACGCGATCCGCGACCTGGTCGACGAGATCGTCGTCTACGACACCGGCTCGACCGACGACACGGTCGCCGTCGCGCGCGCCCACGGCGCCAGGGTCATCGAGGGCTTCTGGAACGACCACTTCGGCGACGCCCGCAACCGCTGCCTGGAGCACTGCCGCGGGCGGTGGGCGCTGTGGGTCGACGCGGACGAGATCTTCACCGGCAACATCCGGGCCGTCCGGGAGGCCGTCGCGGCCAGCGACGCCAACGCCTTCTTCGTGACCATCGACAACCAGGAGGGGCACGAGGGCGGCTCCGGCATCAGCACCATCTACTTCCCGCGGCTCTTCCGCAGGGCACCGTCGCGCCTGTACGGGCGGCTGCACGAACAGGTCGTCGACCGGATCACCGGGTACGCCCAGGTCGGCGGCCAGCTGCCGGCGCTGGTGCTCAACCACACCGGGTACACCGAGCTGCGCAAGACGGTGAAGGGCAAGGCGGAACGCAACCTGCGCCTCGCCGAGCTCGCCGCCGAGGACGTCAGCGGGATCACCGCCATCGGCAACCTCGCCCGCGCCCAGATCGGCTCCGGGCACGTCGAGGAGGCGATCGTCACCTCCCGCCGCGGCCTGGCCCAGGCGAAGGAGAACAGCCACCACGTGCTGTTCCTGAAGATCCTCGCCGACGCCTACCTGGCGCTGAACCGGCTCACCGAGGCCAACGAGACGATCGAGGAGCTGCGCCGCATCGCCAGCAAGGGCTTCACCGTCGACGAGCACGAGGTCAAGCTGCGCTTCGCCGAGGGCGACTACGAGCGCGCCCTGGAGATCGTCACCAGCCTGCCGGAGTCGGGCATGAACGACCTGCTGTACGGCGTCGGCAGGGGCCGCTTCGCCGGGCTGGAGATCGACACGCTCAGCCGGCTGGACCGGCACCAGGAGGCGGCGCAGCGGCTGCGCGAGTCGCTGCGGGAGGGCCGGGTGCCGGTGCCCGTGTCGCGGATGGCGCAGGTGCTCGGCGCCGCCGACGGCAGCCTGGCCGAGGTCGCCGAGGTGCTGCCCCGCGAAGGGCTGCGCGGGCTGCTGTTCGGCATCGCGGAGGCGCCGCCGGAGGCCGCCGACGAGCTCCTGGAGGCGTTGTGGCGCCGGTACCCCGGTGAGCCGACGGTGCTGACCGTGGCCGCGCGGGTCGGCCGGCTGGTCCCGCTGATCCGGGCGATGGAGTGGTCGGCCCGGCTGCGCCAGCACGGCTTCGCCGAGCGCTGCACGCTGCTCGCGCTGTCCGAGGATCCAAGGCGTACACCGCGGGAGCGGACCCTGGCCGCGGCGATCGCGCTGGAGATGTTCCACGACGAGGCGGCGCTGCCGCTGCTCAACGACGCGCTGTCGGAGGTGCCGGACGACCAGAGCGCCCCGGTGCTGGAGGAGATGCGGATCCTCGCCCCGAAGGTGTCGGACTCGATCGAGCTCGCCGACGCCTGAGCACGCACGCTTCGCCGCCGGTGCTCGACGAGCGCCGGCGGCGAAGTCGGTCAGGTCAGGTGCGCGGGCCGTACGCCAGGGCGAGGGTCAGCACGGAGCGGGCGTTGACCGCCGGGTCGTCGCTGAGCGTGACCCGCACGGCGGACGGCAGGGACTCGCCCTCCGGCTCGCCGTAGACCACGATCTCCGGCAGGGTCCGGCCGTCGGCGAGCTCCCGCATCACCCCGGCGATCGAGTCGCCGACCGCGTCCGTGACCTCCGGCAGTCCCTGGACCACCAGGGCCAGCTCGACACCGGGGACCGTGGTCGCCACCTCCAGCGCACCGGACAGGACGACCGCCGCCGTCTCGATCAGGTCGGGGTCGACGACGACCGTGATGCGGCTGCTGTCCTCACGCGCCGGCGCGGCCGCCGGCCGCTGCCCGGGCCGCGCCCAGTGGTTGGCGGCGTAGGCGTCCGGGAAGGTCTCGCCCGCCCGGTGCGGCTCCGTCCAGTGGTACGGGTAGAACAGCTCCGACCCGAGGACGGCGGGGATCTCCCGGCCGAGCGCGTCCTGCTCGGCGAGGACCCGGGTGAGCAGCTCCGGACCGGTCTGCGCCGGCTCGCCGGCGGTCTGCCAGGCCAGCGCGTCGGGCAGCGCGGCGACGACCGCGGCGAGGAACGGATGGCCGGGGACGCAGCCGAACAGGCCGATGCCCGCGTGGAAGCCGTCCTCGCGGGCGGTGAACGCCCGTACGCCGGTGAGGAGGTCCTCGATGTTGCGGAAGCACTCGAAGTCGGTGCCGAGGTGCACGCCGCCGTGGGTGAGCAGCAGCTCGTAGCGGAAGATGTCGGCCCTGCGCGCCGGGGAGGCGGCGGCGTCGAACGCGGCCTGGTTGATCAGCGGCGGCACGTCGTCCTCCTGCCACAGCCGCAGCTCCCAGCCCGGGTGGTGGCGCCGCCACGTCTCGCCGAACGCCCGCGCCCGGTCCGTCAGCGGCCCGCCGAAGCTGATCCGGTGGAACACGCGGGGAATGAGCTGGCGGTCTGTGCTGGTCATGGTCATCGGAGGCTCCCGGCGAGGTCGCGGGTGTGCAGCAGCTCGCGCAACGAGACGTCGAGCGGGCCGCGGGGCAACGGCATCGCGTGCCGGTAGGGATCGTGCCCGCCGGGCGGGGTGAACGCGCAGACGATGTCGCAGGCGCGCCACAGGTCGTCGGCGTCGGCGCAGGCGAGCACCTCCGCGCCGGCGTCGACCGGGCCGTCGGACCGGGCGCCCGGCGGGACGCCCACGACGAGGACCGCGGCGCCCGGCGGGAGCGCGGCCACCTCCCGGGTCACGTCGCCGAGCAGCGGCGACAGGGCGCTGACCCCGATCCGGACCGGGCGGCCCTCCTCCCGGGCGGCGGCCCGGCGGCCGCTGAGCAGCCAGCCGACGCTCACCTCGATGGAGGTGACGGTGACGAGGTCGGAGTGCAGCCGGTCGAGCAGGGTGCCCTTGCCGTGCGGGTCGGGCAGCGCGCGCAGCTCCTCGAGCGTGCCGGGCCAGGTCGCGGTGAGCAGGCGCAGCCGGGCGTCGGTGCGCCGGGTCAGCTTCCGGGCGGTCGCCTCGTAGGTGGTGGCGCGGAACGCGGGATGCGTGCGCAGCGCCGGGTGCCGCTCGGCGAGCCGGGCGCGGGCCGCGCCGGTCCGCCCGGCCCGGTCGATCAGCGACGCCACGTCGAAGCCGGCCCGGACCCGCTGCACGGCGTGCCGGTTGTGCACGGCCCGCAGCCCGCCGGGCCGTTCGCAGAGCCGGTAGGCGAGGTCGGCGTCGCCGGCGGCCGGCAGCTCGAAGCGGGCGTCGCCGAGCGCGCCGCGGCGGATCGACCAGCGGCGGTCCCAGAACTGGTGCCACTCCCCCACGCCGAGGTGCCGGATTCCCTCATGGCTCAGGTGCGCCTGGCCGCGGAACGCGAGCCACGCCTCGACGGTCGTGGCGGTGCCGGCGGCCGGTCCGGTCCGGCCGAGGACCGCGTCGACCTCGGCGCCGTGCTCGGCGTGGGTGCGCAGGTGCTCGGCGAGGCAGCGCGGCGCGGGCTCGTCCCCGGCGTCGACGAAGCACAGGACGTCGCCGCGGGACGCCTCGACGCCCGCGTTGCGCGCCTCGGACGGCGGCCCGTCGTGCCCGACGAAGACCAGGTCGAGCCGGTCCCGGAAGCGCGCCGCGACCGCCCCGGCGGCGTCGTCCCCGGCGACGACCACCTCGAAGGCGGGCAGCGTCTGCTCGCACAGCGCCGCGAGGCAGGCCGGCAGTGCGGCGGGCCGGTCGTCCGCGGTGACGACGACGCTCATCGTGAGCGCGGTCCGCGGCGGCGCGAGGTCGCCGGCGAGCTCCTGGTAGACGTCCGCCCAGCCGTGGCCGGCCAGGCCGCTGGAGTGGTCGAGCACCGGGCTGCCGGGGTCGAGCCAGTCGGCGTGCAGGCCCCGCTGGTCGGCGACGCAGACGAGGTCGGCGCGGGTGAACTGGTCGGTGAGGTAGACCTGCGCGGGCTCGCCCGGCGGCGGGTGCCAGCCGGCGTGGACGCTGGCGACCACCGGGACGCCGAGCAGCCAGGCGCGTTCCATGATCGCGGGGTCGGCGAGGTCACCGGCGAGGTGCAGGTGGACGGCGTCGACGGGCCGACCGGCGATCAGCTCGCACAGCAGCGCCTCCGACGGCGTGTCGCCCAGGTACGGCGCGGCGCCGACGTCGAGGGCGAATCGGTGCACCTCCTGCGCGACGCCGAGGTCGTGCAGGGCGACCGCGCCGGTCGCCGGGCGGGGTTCGACGGTCAGCACGTCCCAGCCGCGGGCGGCGACCTGGCGGGCCAGGCCGGTGCAGCGCTCGAAGGCGACGGCGTCACGGGACGGGAGGATGACGGCCACGCAGGGCCGCCGCGAATTCCGGGCCACGGTGACCTGATCGGCAACCGGCCGGCACCGTCTTAGGAAACGGAGCCGGCCGGTCGAGCGGTGCGGTCAGTGCCGGCCGGCGCCGACCAGCTCGCCCTCGAGCACCGGGGCGGGCGGCGGCGGCACCTCGCGGCGGCGCATGAAGCGCGGCGCCCACCAGTTGGCGTTGCCGAGCATCGTCATCAGCGAGGGCAGGACGACCGCGCGGATGACGGTCGCGTCGAGCAGGATCGCGGCGGCGAGACCGACGCCGAGCTGCTTCATGTCGATGGTGCTCAGCGTCGCGAAGATGGAGAACACCGCCACCATCACGATCGCCGCGCTGGTGACCACGCCGGCGGAGCCGGTGATGCCGTGCGCCACCGCGTCGCGGGTCGGCATGCCCTGCCTGACCGCCTCGCGGATGCGGCTGACGACGAAGACGTGGTAGTCCATCGACAGGCCGAAGAGCACCACGAAGAGGAACAGCGGCAGCCACGACACGACCGCGTCCATGGACGTGAAGCCCAGGATGCCCTCGGCCCAGGTGCCCTGGAAGATCAGGACGACGAGGCCGTAGGAGGCGCCGGCGGAGAGCAGGTTGAGCCCGATCGAGGTGACCGCGACGACCACCGAGCGGAACGTGAACGCCATCACCAGGAACGTCAGGATCAGCACGAACCCGACGACGAGCGGCAGCTTCTGCTTGACGTGCTCGGCGTAGTCGACGTCCGCGCCGACGAAGCCGCCCACCGCGGTGTCGGTGCCGGCCACCTTGCCGACGGTCTGCGGCACCATGACCTGCCGCAACCGGTCGAGGGACTCCTTCGCCTGCGCGGAGCGGCCGGCGTACGGGGTGGCGACGTCGAGCACCGCGACGCTGCCGTCGGCGGAGACCTGGATGTCCGGTGCCTCGTCCAGCGGCGCGAAGAGCGGGTCCGCGGCCGCGGCCTTCGCGAGCTCGGCCAGTGCCGCCTTCGTGGCGTCGAGCTGGCCGGCCGGGACGCGGACGGCGACGGTGTGCACGGTGCCGTTGCTCGGGTACGCCTTGACGAGGCGGTCGTAGGCCTGCATGGCCGGCGTGGTGCGCGGCAGGTCCTCCATGCCGGGGAAGCTCAGCCGCATCGTCAGGGCCGGCGCGGCGAGCGCCAGCAGGGCCAGGACCGAGACGGCCAGGGTGATCGCCGGCCGGCGCAGGGCGGGCCGCAGGATGAAGCTCCAGACCTTCGACTGGCCCTCGCTCTCGGCGCGGGGCCGGGTGAGCCGCCACAGGACCGGCACGCGGGGCCGGTCGATCCAGCGGCCGAGCTTCGACAGCAGCGCCGGCAGGACGGTCAGCGAGCCGATCACGGACACGAGCACGACCAGGATCGAGCCGGCGGCGAGGGACGAGAAGACCACGTCGCCGGCGAGGAACAGCCCGGCCATCGCGATGGTGACGGCGACACCGGAGACGACGACGGCGTGCCCGGAGGTCTCGGCGGCGATCTCGACGGCGTCGAGGTGCCGGCGGCCCTTGGCCCGTTCCTCCCGCTCGCGGCGCAGGTAGAACAGCGAGTAGTCGACACCGACGGCCATGCCGATGAGCAGGATGACGCTGGCGGTGGTGTCGGTCGACGGGACCAGGTGCGAGGCGAGCGTCGAGAGGCCGAGCGCGGCCGCGACCGACGAGAGCGCGAGGAGCACCGGCACGCCGGCGGCGATGAGCGCGCCGAACGCGACGATGAGGATCGCGAACGTCACCGGCAGGCTGAGGAACTCGGCCCGCTGGAAGTCCTTGCCGAGCGTCTCGTCCATGGCCTGGCCGATGGACTCGCCGCCGGTCTCCTCGACCCGCAGCCCGGGGTGGGCGCGCTGGACGTCCGCGGTGGCGTCGCGCAGCCTGCCGACCCGGTCCTGGGCGGTGTCGGGGTCGCCGCTCATGGTGACCCGGACCAGCAGCGCGCTGCCGTCGTGGGAGGGCAGCGGGTCGCTCACCGACGCGACCTCGGGCAGCGCCTTCATCGCGGTCGCGACGTCGGCGGCGGCCTTGTCCGCGGCCGTCCGGTCCAACCCGCCCGACAGGGCGGTGATGAGGACGCTCTCGGTCGCCGGGTTGTCGAACTTGCCGTCGTCGACGATGACGCCGGCCCGGCCGGACTCGCCGATCGCCTGGTCGGAGTTGCTGGCCTCGACGGTCCCCGCCATGTTGCCGCCGATGAAGCAGACAGCGACGAACACGACCCACAGTGCGATTGCGCGCCAAGGGTGTTCCGCGCTCCAGCGCGCCACCCGTACGGTAACTGGTCTCTTCTCCACGTACAGAGACGCTATGGACCGGCGGCGCCGCGGACATCCGGGCTGCACCCGACTCGCACCCGGATTCGCGCCGTGGGGGTTTTCCCCGAGCGGTATTCCTCAACCCCGGGTCGATGACGCCGATAGCTCAAACGAGCAAGGATCGCTCATCGAGGCAGCCAGGGACCGGCGACACACCGCGAGCGGAACCGTTTTTCACCTGGACGGGAGCATCCCTGCCGTGTTCGAGGACGTCACGTCGGTCACCCTGCACAGCGCCCTGACGGGCCTGGCGAAACGGCAGCGGGTGATCGCCGACAACATCGCCAACATCGAGACACCCGGCTTCCTCGCCGGGAAGGTGTCGTTCGAGGACTCGCTGCTCGGCGCGGTCGAGGCCGGCCGGCCCCAGGACGCGTCGATCGCCGTGGCCCGCTCGATGGAGCCGACCCGCGAGGACGGCAACAACGTCAACCTCGACCACGAGGTGCTCTCCAACGTCGACACCGGGCTGCGGTACCAGACGATGCTGCGCGGCGTCGACGACAAGTTCATCCTCCTGCGTACCGCGATCAGGGGCTGACGGCGATGACCATCTTCAGCGCGATCGGCATCGCCGGCACGGGTGTGACCGTCTACCGCAAGTGGCTCGACGCGGTCGCCGACAACGTCGCCAACATGAACGACGCCCAGTCGACGTCGGGGCAGGTGTTCCGGGCCCGCTACGTGCAGGCCCGCGCCGTGGACTACGGCACCGGGGAGGGCGGCGTGGTCGTCGCCGGCACCGCGCTCGGCGACCCCAAGGGCCGGCTCGTGTACGAGCCGGAGAACCCGCTCGCCGACCGGGAGGGCTACGTCAAGTACCCCGACGTGGATCTCGGCTCGCAGATGACGCAGATGATCATGGCGCAGCGCGGATACCAGGCGAACCTCACCGTCGTCGACCGGGCGAAGGACGCGTACCAGGCCGCGATCCAGATCGGGAAGGGCTGATCATGACCGTCAACGCCATCGAGGCCACGGGCGCGATCCCCGCCATCTCCCCGATCGCCCCGCTCACCGCGTCCGACCCGGCCGGCCCGTCGACGTCCGGCGCCGACTTCGGCGCCATGGTCGCGCAGGGCCTGCAGCAGCTGCAGCAGGTCCAGGACCACGCCGACGACCTCGCCGTGCAGGCCGCCACTGGCCGCCTCACCGACGTGCACGACTACATGATCGCCGCGACCGAGGCCAACCTCGCGACCAGCCTCACCGTCGCCGTGCGCAACAAGGCCCTCGAGTCCTTCAACGAGATCATGAGGATGCAGGCCTGATGCGCGACCGGCTCACCGCTCTGCTGCGGCGGGGCAAGGACGGCTGGGCCGCGTTCACCCCCGGGCAGCGCGCGGTCACCATCGTCGCCGTGCTCGCCCTCGCGATCGGCGGCTACTTCTTCGCGACGTGGGCCGGCAAGCCGACCATGGCGCCGCTGTTCTCCAACCTCGCCGCCGCCGACGCGAGCGCGATCGTCGACAAGCTCAACGCCGACGGCGTCACCTACACGCTGTCCGACGGCGGCAGCACCATCAACGTCCCGAGCGACCAGGTGTACAGCCTGCGGATCTCGATGAGCGGTGCCGGGCTGCCCGCGTCCGGCGACGCCGGCTATGCGCTGCTGGACAAGCAGGGCGTCATGACCAGCGAGTTCATGCAGCAGGTCACGTACCGGCGGGCCCTGGAGGGCGAGCTCGGCAAGACGATCGAGGCGATCAACGGCGTCAACAAGGCGACCGTGCACCTGGCGATCCCGCAGAAGGACGTGTTCACCGACGACCAGCTCGCGCCGACCGCGTCGGTGCTGGTGGACACCGGCACCAAACCGATCCCGGGCGGCGCCGTCACCTCGATCGTGCACCTGGTGTCCTCCAGCGTCGAGGGCCTGGAGCCGGAGGCGGTCACCGTCGTCGGCGCCAACGGCAAGGTCCTGTCCGGATCCGGCGACGGCGCCGGGTCCTCACCGGACGGGCAGTCCGGGCAGACGTCCGCCTACGAGACGCGGCTCAACAACGCGCTGCAGAACATGCTCGACACCGTCGTCGGGCCGGGGCACTCCGTCGTGCAGGTGACCGCCGACCTCGACTTCGACGCCACCGAGACCAAGACGCAGAAGTACGTCGCCGACCCGGCGGTCCCGCCGCTGTCGGAGTCGAAGACGTCGGAGCAGTACACCGGCGGCAACGGCACCCCGGTCGGCGGCGTCCTCGGCCCGGACAACATCCAGGTCCCCAACGGCACGGGCGCCGGCGGCGACGGCACCTACCAGCAGTCCACCGAGACCCGCAACAACGCCGTCGGCATGGTCACCGAGACGAAGAAGTCGGCGCCGGGCGCGGTGCGCAAGCTCGCCGTCGCCGTCATCGTCGACAGCTCGAAGGCGAAGATCGACGAGGCGCAGCTGCAGCAGCTGGTCTCCTCCGCCGTCGGCCTCGACGCGACCCGCGGCGACCAGATCGCGGTCAGCTCGATGGCCTTCGACACCACCAAGGCCGACGCGGAGGCGAGCGCCGAGGCGGACGCCGCGAAGGCCGAGCAGGGTGAGCTGCAGCAGAAGTACATCCAGATGGGCCTGATCATCCTGGCCCTGCTGATCCTGCTGATCGTCGCCGCGCTGTCCGGCCGCCGGCGGCGCAAGGCCGACAAGGTCAAGCTCACCGACCAGCAGAACGCGGCCCTGGAGGAGATGCAGGCGGCCATCGAGGCGGCGCGGGCCAAGCTCGCCCTGGAGGGCCAGGGCGGGATCGGCGGCACCCCCGAGCTCGAAGGCGCCGGCGGCCCCGGCGCGGAGTTCGACCGCGACGGCCGCTTCCGCGACATCACCCAGATGGTCGAGAAGCAGCCCGACGAGGTCGCCCAGCTGCTGCGCGGCTGGCTCGCCGACCGGCGCGGCTGACCGTGCGGCCGGCCACGCGGGCAGGAGCGCGTATCGATGACCACGGGTGAGCTGACGGGCCTGCGCAAGGCCGCCATCCTGCTCGTGCAGATGGGCAAGGAGGACGCGGCGAAGATCATGTCGCACCTCCGCGAGTCGGAGGTCGAGGAGCTCACCGCCGAGATCATGCGGCTCGGGCAGGTCGAGGGCGACGTCGCCGACGTGGTGCTCGAGGAGTTCCACGACATGGCGACCGGTCACCGGTACGTGGGACAGGGCGGCCTCGACTTCGCCCGGGACCTGCTGGAGGCGTCGCTGGGCCGGGAGCGGGCCGGTGAGATCGTCGGCCGGCTCAACACCGTCTTCATGGACGTGCCGTTCGGCTTCCTCGGGCAGGCCGACCCGCGGCAGCTGCTGTCCTTCCTGCAGGACGAGCACCCGCAGACGATCGCCCTGGTCCTGGCGCACATGACGGCCACCCAGGCGTCGCAGATCCTCGGCGGGCTCGCCCCGGAGCTGCAGGCCGACGTCGCGCACCGGATCGCCGTCATGGACCGCACCTCGCCCGACATCATCCGCAAGGTCGAGGCGACCCTGGAACGCAAGATGTCCTCGGTGCTGCAGCCGAGCGACCTGTCGGCCGTCGGCGGCCTCGAACCGCTCGTCGAGATCATCAACCGGACCGACCGCGCGACGGAGCGGCTGATCCTCGAAGGGCTCGCGGGCCGCAACCCGGAGCTGGCCGAGGAGATCCGCTCGAAGATGTTCATGTTCGAGGACATCGTGTCCCTCGACGACCGCTCCATCCAGCTCGTCCTGCGCCAGGTCGAGACCAACGACCTCGCCACCGCGCTCAAGGGCGTGCGCGAGGAGGTCCGCCAGAAGGTGATGCGGAACCTGTCGGAGCGCGCCGCGGAGAACCTCGCCGACGAGATCGAGATGCTCGGCCCGGTCCGCCTGCGCACCGTCGAGGAGTCGCAGGCGAAGATCGTCCAGGCGATCCGCACCCTGGAGGAGTCCGGCCAGATCACCATCCGCCGAGGAGACGACGATGAGTTCGTCGGCTGACTACCCCCTCGCGTTCCCGCCGCCGCCGCAGAAGAAGGCGGGGAAGCCGCGACCGGCGTTCCCGCCCCCTCCCCCACCGCCGCCGACGCCGGCGACCAGGGCGTTCCCACCGCCGGAGGTCCCGTCGACGCTCGGCTACGGCGAGCAGGTCCTCACCGACCACCGGGCCGGTGCCGCACCGCAGGCCCGCTTCGACGTCGACCTGCGGGAGCGGGAGACGTACCCGCCGGAGCTGGTGGCGAAGGTCCGCGCCGATGCGGAGGCGGCCGGCTACGCCGCCGGCTGGGCGCAGGGCATGCGGGAGGCGCGCACCGGCGCGCAGGCGCAGGCCGCGCTCGTCGCCGAGGAGGCCGCCGAGGTCGCGGAAACGCACCGCCGCCGGGTGGAGTCGGCGCTGCGCGCGATCGGCGCCGCCGCCGACGGCCTGGACCGCCGGGTGGTGCCGGCCGCGCAGGACGTCGAGGACCAGATCGTCGCGACCGCGTTCGCGCTCGCCGAGGCGGTCCTCGGCCGGGAGCTGCGCACCGCCACCGAACCCGGCCGGGAGGCCCTGGCCAGGGCCCTCGCGCTGGTGCCTGGGACAAGTCCCGTGACGGTCCGGCTCAACCCGGCGGACCGGCTGACGATAGGACAGACGGAACTGGTCATGGACGGCCGCACGGTGTCCCTCGTGGACGACCCGGGCCTCGGACCGGGCGACGCTCTCGCACTGTGCGACGCCACGAAGGTCGACGCCCGGCTCGGGCCGGCCCTCGACCGGGTGCGGGAGGTGCTCCAACAGTGACGTCGTCGCTCCAGCAGCGCCTCGCCGCCGCCCGCCAGGCCGCCGGGCCGCGGGTCACCGGCCGGGTCGCCTCGATCGTCGGCCTGTCGGTCACCGTCGCGGGCGTCGACGGCCGCGTCGGTGACCTGGTGGAGATCGGCGAGGCCGGCGCGACCGTGCCGGCCGAGGTCGTCTCCATCGACGGTGACCGGCTCGCCTGCCTGCCCCTCGGCGCGCTCACCGGCATCGGCACCGGCAGCCCCGTGCGCGGCACCGGGTCGCCGCTGCGGATCGCCGTCGGACCGCAGCTGCGCGGGCGCATCCTCGACGGGCTCGGCCGGCCCATGGACGGCGGGCCGCCGCTCACCGGCCTGGAGCGCGTCACCGTCGAGAACGACGCCCCGGACGCCCTCGCCCGCGGCCGGGTCCAGGAGCCGCTGTCGCTCGGCGTGCGCGCCCTCGACACGCTCGTGCCGTGCGGCCGCGGGCAGCGCATCGGCATCTTCGCCGGATCCGGTGTCGGGAAGAGCAGCCTGATGTCCATGATCACCCGCGGTACCGACGCGGAGATCTCCGTCATCGGTCTCGTCGGCGAACGTGGCCGCGAGGTCCGCGAGTTCATCGAGAACGACCTCGGACCCGAGGGCCTGGCCCGGTCCGTCGTGGTGATCGCGACCTCCGACCAGCCGCCGCTGGTGCGGCTGCGCGCCGGGTTCGTCGCCACCCGGATCGCCGAGTACTTCCGCGACGGCGCCCAGGACGTCCTGCTGCTCATGGACAGCCTCACCCGCACCGCCATGGCGCAGCGCGAGGCCGGCCTGTCCGCCGGCGAGCCGCCCGCGACCCGCGGCTACCCGCCGAGCGTGTTCGCGCTGCTGCCACGCCTGCTGGAGCGGGCCGGGCCGGCGCCCGTCGGCTCGATCACCGGCCTGTACACGGTCCTGGTCGAGGGCGACGACCACAACGAGCCGATCGCCGACACCGCCCGCTCGATCCTCGACGGGCACATCACCCTCGACCGGCGGCTCGCCACGGCCGGGCACTTCCCCAGCATCGACGTGCTGGAGTCGATCTCCCGGGTGGCGAGCGCGGTCACCACCCGGGAGCAGCGCACCGACGCCACCGCCCTGCGCCGGATGCTGGCCGCCCACCGCGACGTGCGCGAGCTCGTCGAGATCGGCGCGTACGTCAGCGGCACCAACCCCGACGCCGACCGGGCCCGGGCACTGTGGCCGCAGATCAACGACTTCCTGCGGCAGGACATGGACGACACCACGCCGGCCCCGCTGGCCTGGTCGATGCTGGATGCGCTGGTGAAATCCTGATGGCGAAGAACGGTTTCCGGCTGGGTGCGGTCCTGCGGGCCCGCAAGGCGCAGGAGGACGCGGCGAAGGCGGCCGTCGTCCGGGCCCGCGGCGAGGCGGCGGCGGCGCACGCCAGCGTCCACGCCCGCGAACGCGACCTCGACGGCCGGCGGGTCCCCGACGGCGCGTCGTCCGCGGCGTTCGCCGCCACCCTCATGGCCCGGCAGGCGACAGCGACCGCGCTGTCGGCCGCGATCGGCGCCGCGTCCCTCGCGGACGAGACCGTCCAGGAACGCCTCGACGACCTCACCGACGCGGCCGTGCAGCGCCGCACGATCGAGAAGCTCCAGGAGCGGCACGACCTGACGCGCAAGCAGACGGCCGCCGCGAACGAGGCGAAGGCGGTCGACGACCTGACCACCGCCGCCGCCTTCAACCGCCGGGAGGACGCATGACGGTGTACGAGGCCCAGGCGCGGGTCGCGGAGATCCGCAGCCGGATCGGGCTCGGCGCGCCCATGACGACCGGCGGCGGGGACGCGTTCGCGGCCACCCTGCAGTCCACATTGGACAGCTCCCGGTCCGTCACGGGGACCTCGGTCGTGGACGCGGCGAAGCGGTACCTGGGCACGCCGTACGTCTTCGGCGGCACGAACCCGGAGAGCGGCCTGGACTGCTCGGGCCTCGTCCAGCGGGTCTACGCCGACCTGGGGGTCAAGCTGCCCCGCGTCGCGAAGGACCAGGCCCGCGAGGGCACCGCCGTGCCGGACATGGCCCACGCCCGCCCCGGTGACCTGCTCGCCTTTGGCAACCCGGTCGACCACATCGGCATCTACGCCGGCGGCGACAAGATGATCGTCGCCCCGCACACCGGCGACGTGGTGAAGGTCCAGCAGGTGTACGAGCCCCCGTCCGCCATCCGCAGGATCGTGCCCACGACGTCCCTCGACCCGTCCGCGGCGGGCGGCCTGCCCCGGGCCCTGTCCGCGGCCGCCCTGTCCGGCGCGCTCGCCGGCGGCCTGGCCGGCGGGGCGTCCGGTCCGGGCGGTGTGCTGGGCGGCTCGGGCTCCGTGGCAGGGGCCCTGGGCGGCGGATCGGCAGGTCTGGCCGGGGTCCTGGGCGGCGGGACGGGCGGTCTGGCCGGGATGCTCGGCGGCGGGACGGCGTCGTCCGCGGCGCTGGCGCTGTCGGCGGCTGGGACCCGGGCCGGGTCGGCGCCCGCCGCGACGATGGCGGCGGCCGCGACGATGCGGCCCGCGACGCTGACCGGCGTGCCGTACGCGGACCTGTTCCAGCAGGCGGGCGCGAAGTACGGCCTGTCACCGGCCCTCCTCGCCGCGGTCGCCAAGGTCGAGTCCGGCTACAACCCGGCCGCCGTCAGCAGCGCCGGCGCGCAGGGTCTCATGCAGCTCATGCCGGCCACGGCGCGCGGCCTCGGCGTCAACGCGCTCGACCCGGCGCAGGCGGTCGACGGCGCGGCCCGGATGCTGTCGGCCAACCTCGAACGCTTCGGCTCGATCGACCTGGCCCTCGCCGCCTACAACGCGGGCGGCGGCGCGGTGAGCCGGTACGGCGGCATCCCGCCCTTCGCGCAGACCCAGGCCTACGTCCCGAAGGTGAAGGCCGCCATGGAGCAGCTCGCGGGAAGGGGCTTCGCGTGACCGCCCCGCTCGACGCGACCCGCCCGCCGGGCACCGCCAGGTCCGCCGATCCGGCGGCCGCGACCGGGCCGTCGGACGCGTTCACCGACGCCCTGGCCGCCGCCGTCGCCCGCAGCCGCTCGGCCAGGGACGCCCGCGACCGCCGCCCAGACACCACCTACGACAGGCCCGCCGACAGGGACCGCGGCTGGGATCGGCCGCGGGACCGGGTCCAGGATCGAGCGCACGACCGGGTCCAGGATCGAGCGCACGACCGGGTCCAGGACCGGGTCCAGGACCGGGTCCAGGACCGGGTCCAGGATCGGGTCCAGGATCGAGGGCGGGACCGGGTGCAGGACCGGCGGCCCGCGGGCCGGGACCGGCGCGTCGAGGACGACCGGGACCGCACCCCGGAGTCGGACACCTTCGCTTCCACCGCCGCGGCCCAGCAGCGCCGCGACGCCGTGGCGCGGCGCCCGGAACAGGACCGCCCGAGGGAGTCCCACGACGCCGGCGCCGCGCCGGTCCGGGCAGCGGCTCAGGCCATGGACGGCGAACCCGCTCCGGCGCGGCGACCGGCAGGCGGACGGTCGACCGATGCGCCCGCCGCCGGGGCTTCCGTCCAGCGCTCCCTGGAAGCGATGCTCCGGGCCGCCGCCGCCCGGGCCACCACGACCGAGGTGACCGTGCCGCTCGTCGCGGCCGAGTCGCCTCCGCCGGTGGTCCCCCAGCTCGTGCCGCGGTCCGCGACGCTGTCCCGACCGCAGTCGCAGCTCGTTTCCCAGGCCGTTTCACAGACTTTGGTCGCGTCTCAGGCGGCGCCGCAGGGACCGGACCAGCCGGGCGCGCCCTCGGTGGGCACGGTGCCCGTGGTGCCGACCGGTGCGGCGGACCGGGTGCCGGCCGGTGCCCGGACCGCGGCGCCGGTGCTCGCGGAGGGCCGGCCGGAGCTGGGTGCGTGGACCAGCAACCCTGTCCCGGGTGCGGGACTCGCCACCCCGGAGCCGGTGACCGCTCCCGCCACGGCGGTCCTGACCACGACAGCGCAGACCGCCGCAGGCCGGACCACGGCGCATGGCGACGCGGCACAGACCGCCACGGCACCCGGAGTCGCGGCACAGACCCCCACGGCGGCCGGCGACGCGGCACGGTCCGCCACCGAGGCCGGCGGAGCGGCACGGATTGCCATGGCGGCCGGTGTCGCGGGCCGGACCGCTGCGGCCCAGTCGCCGACGCTGCCGGCCGACGCGGTCCGGGCCGCGACACCGGGGACCGGGCCGGAGCCGGCCGAGGTCGCGCGGGCCGCGCCGGCGCCGGGCACCGGGCCTGCCGCCGCTCGACCGGACGCCGCGCCGCAGGTCGCGGCCGGCGCGCAACCGGGCGATGCGGGCGGGCCCGCCGCGGTTGCTGTGCCGGCGGTCGCCACGGCGGCGTCGGCCGCGCAGCCGCCGGGCGACCAGGTTCCGCGGCTCGTCCAGGCCGCCGGTCAGGGGCCGCAGGCCGGCCGGCACACCGGGAGCACGGGGCAGGGCGGGCCGGACACCGGTCCGGTGGGCGGTCAGGTGGACGGCCTGGGCAGCCCGGCCGCCGTGCCGGGCGGCGCCGCGGTGCCGGTCGCCGCGGACGCGGGGCGGGTCGTGGCCGGTGGCGAGGCCCGGACGGGCGTCCGGCACCCGGCCGAGGCGCAAATGGACCCGCGGCAGCCGCTCCCCCGGTCCGCCGAGGTGCCGGTCGACGCCGCGCAGTCCACCGCGGCGGTGACCGCGGACGCCGCCGGTGCCGCCGGGCAGGCACCGGCCGGGACGGCCGGCGTGCCGCAGGCAGTGGTGCAGCAGGCCGCCGCCCAGAGTGCCCAGAGCGCCCAGAGCGGCCTCGCGGGCGACGGGCAGGGGCGTGGACAGAGCGGCACGGACGGCAGGGGCGGCCACACCCGGCAGCCGGCACCGGTCGAGGACGTTACGGGCGGGACGGCGCCGGCGGTACCGACGCCGCTGCCGCAAACGGCTCAGGCCGTCCTGGCTCCGTCGGCTCCGGCGCAGGCCCAGGCCCCGGCGCAGGCGCCCGTGGCGGCGCAGGTGGCGATGGTGCTGACGCCGCTGCGGAAGGGGCCCGACGGGGTCCACCGGATGACGATCCAGCTCAGCCCGGGCGACCTGGGGCCGGTCAGCATCGTCGCGGAGGTGCGCGACGGCACGATCGCCGTGCAGCTGGCGGCGGGCAGCGACGCGGCGCGGGCGGCGTTGCAGGCGGCGCTGCCGGACCTGCGGCAGGACCTGCGCGACGCCGGGTTCTCGCAGTGCTCGCTGGATCTGCACCAGGACGCGAACCGGCCGGGCAACCAGTCGCAACAGTTCTCAGGTTGGCAGCCGCAGGGTCGATCTCAACAGCAGGCACCCGAACCACGGGCGACGGAGCCGGTCATCGATCCGGACGCGCCCGATGTCCTGGTCGACGTGCGCATCTAGGAGGGGGTTCCGCCATCACCAGCCCGACGACGCCTGTCAGCGGCACCGTCGGCGACTACGTCCCGAAGCCGGTCCCTGGCAACGTCAGTGACTACGTGCCGAAGACGAGCGCGCCGGCCGATGTGGCCAAGACCGACGGCACGAAGAAGGACGAGCCCGCGAAGCCCGGCGGTGACCTGGGCAAGGACGCGTTCCTGAAGCTGCTCGTGGCGCAGCTGAAGTATCAGGACCCGATGAAGCCGATGGACAACTCGGAGTTCCTGGCGCAGACGGCGCAGTTCACCACGGTCGAGAAGCTGTCCGACCTGGCGACGATGGAGCAGACCCTGCTCACCGCCCAGCTCCAGCTCGGCGCGAGCAACCTGATCGGCAAGACCGTCTCGTTCACCGACAAGGACGGCAAGACGCAGTCCGGTGTGGTGACCGCGGCGGCGTTCTCGGGCACCAGCCCCACCCTGCGGGTCGGCGACACGGATGTCGCACTCGGTGCGGTCAAGGAAGTCCGCAACCCGGCATCCTGAAAGGACCCCTCCCTCATGCTCCGCTCACTCTTCTCCGGCATCAGCGGTCTGCGGGCCCACCAGCAGATGATGGATGTCACCAGCAACAACATCGCCAACGTCAACACCGTGGGGTTCAAGTCGTCGCAGGTGCTGTTCGAGGACACGCTGAGCCAGATGATGCGGTCCGCGGGCGCGCCGCAGCAGGGGCAGGGCGGCACCAACCCGGCGCAGGTCGGTCTCGGTGTCCGGCTCGGCGCGATCAACACCAGCTTCGTGCAGGGCTCCGCGCAGACGACCGGCCGGGCGACCGACGTGATGATCTCCGGTGACGGGTTCTTCATCGTCAACTCCGTCGACGAGATGCTCTACACCCGCGCCGGGTCGTTCAACTTCGACGCCGAGGGCAAGCTGGTCACCCCGACCGGCGCCGCGGTGCAGGGCTGGCCGGCGGTCAACGGCTCGGTCAACACGAACGCCCCGATCGGTGACATCCGGCTGCCGATGGGCACGCTGATCGCGCCGAACGCGACCCGCCAGATGGTCATCGCCGGTAACCTGCCGGCCGACGCGCCGCTGAACACCTCGATCCCGCGCGCGATCAAGACGTACGACGTGCAGGGCAACGTGGTCATGCTGACGTCGACGTTCACGCTGACCGCCGGCGGCTGGGAGGTGGTCGTCAGCGACGGCACCACGCCCTCGGCCCCGGCCAGCCTGACGTTCCTGCCGAACGGGCAGATCAACGGCCCGACGTACACGGACTCCAACGGCGACACGAAGATCGGTCTGCTGTACGACCCGGACAGTGACGGCATCGGCGTCGAGGTGGACCTGGCGGGCCTGACGGAGTACACGGGCAACACGACGGTGAGCCCGCTGAGCCAGAACGGCTCGCCCGCGGCGACGCTGCAGTCCTTCAGCATCAACCCCGACGGTCAGCTGGTCGGCGTGTTCTCCAACGGCAACAAGCAGACGGTCGCGCAGCTGGCGCTCGCGAACTTCAACAACCCGCCCGGCCTGGAGAAGGTCGGCGACTCGCTGTACCGCTTCACGGTGAACTCCGGCCTGGCGCAGGTCGGCGTCGCCGGCACGGTGGGTCTCGGCACGTTGCAGAGCGGTGCGGTGGAGATGTCCAACGTCGACCTGGCGCAGGAGTTCACCAACCTGATCGTGGCCCAGCGCGGCTTCCAGGCGAACTCCAAGGTGATCAGCACGTCGGACGAGGTGCTCCAGGAGCTCGTGAACCTCAAGCGATAACGGACATCACGGCATGAAAGGCCCGCCATTCGTGGCGGGCCTTTTGCGTAGCACCTCCACGGCAACCGTCAACTCCTCACCTGTCGGCCGAACGGTCCGATGTGAGATCCGAAGGCACCACGGAGGGGGCCTGGCCCATTACCACCAAGGACGGGAGCGCGTCGATGATCCTGCTGACCAGACTCAACGGCCCGGTGTTCGCCCTCAACCCCGACCTGGTCGAACGGGCCGACTGCACCCCTGACACCGTCGTGACCTTGGTCGACGGCACGAAGTACCTGATCGCCGAGTCGTTGCCGGAGCTGGTGGCGCTGATCCGCCAGTACCGCGCGCAGGTGGTCGTCGACGCGCAACAGCTCGTCGGGCAGACCTCGGCGGAACGCGCCGACGACGCCCGGGAGCGCGTCAAGGAGACCAACGTCGTCCATCTCCACCGTCGGGAGCGCTGACACATGGATCCGGCAACCCTCATCGGGATCGTGCTCGCCTTCATCGCGATCTTCGTCTCGATGATCCTCGAAGGCGGCAGCCCCGGCTCCATCTTCCTGTTGCCCCCGCTGATCCTGGTCTTCTTCGGCACGCTCGGCGCGGCGATGGCCGGCGGCATGCTGAAGGACACGATCGCGCTGGCGGACTCGTTCAAGCGGGTGCTGCTGGGCAGCGTGCAGCCGGCGGACTCGCTCGTCGACGACATCGTGAAGCTCGCCGAGAAGGCCCGCCGCGAAGGGCTGCTGGCCCTGGAGGACGCGATGAAGGAGGTGCAGGATCCGTTCCTCAAGAAGGGCCTGCAGCTCGCCATCGACGGCACGGACTCCGAGGAGCTCGCGGCGATCCTCGAGGCCGAGGTCGACGCGAAAAAGAAAGCGGACAAACAGGCCGCCACGATCTTCACCGGCATGGGCGGCTACGCACCGACGATCGGCATCATCGGCACGGTCATCGGCCTGATCCACGTACTGGAGAACCTGAGCGAGCCCGACAAGCTCGGTCACCTCATCGCCGGCGCCTTCGTGGCGACGCTTTGGGGAGTTCTCTCAGCAAACGTCATGTGGCTGCCGATGGGAGCCAAGTTGAAACGGCTGAGCGAGCTCGAATGCGCTCAGATGGAGCTCGTGATCGCCGGCATCATCAACATCCAGGCAGGGGCCAACCCCCGCCTGGTCGCACAGAAACTTCGGAGCCTGCTGCCGCCCGGCAGCGTCACTGACAAGAAGGAGGCCGCCTGATGAGCGGAGGTGCACACGCTGCCAAGGGCGGCAAGCAGGGGACGCACGCCAAGGGCAAGAAGCACGCGGCGCACGACGAGGAGCACGAGAACCACGAGCGCTGGCTGGTCAGCTACGCCGACATGATGACGCTGCTGATGGTGCTCTTCATCGTGCTGTTCGCCATCAGCCAGGTCGACCAGAAGAAGTTCGCGGAGCTCAAGAACGGCCTGGCGGTCGGCTTCGGGTCGCCGTCGGTGGCGTTCGACGGCGGCGAGGCCTCGCTCATGGAGTCCTCCGACAGCGACTCCCCGATGGACATGTCCTCGGGCATCGGCGGCACCACCAGCGACGCGACGGCGGTCCAGGAGGCCGTGGCGGCCAAGGAGCGGGCGTCGGCGTCGGCGCGGCAGAAGGCCGCGCAGCAGGAGGTCGCGAACTTCGAGAAGATCAAGTCGCAGATCGAGGAGAGCCTGAAGAAGGACGGCCTCAGCGACGCGGTGAAGTTCACCGTCGACGAGCGCGGCCTGGTCGTCACGGTCGTCACCAGCGCGGTCGTGTTCGACGGCGGCGAGGCGCAGCTGCTGTCCGCCGGCCAGGAGATCATGAAGGGCATCGGCCCGGCGGTCGCCGGCCTGCCGAACAAGATCGAGGTCGACGGCCACACCAACCAGCTGGCCGCGACGACCGGCACCTACCCGAGCGGCTGGGAGCTGTCCAGCGCCCGCGCCTCGACCGTGGTCCGCTACCTGCACAGCAACGCCGGCATCGCCGAGAACCGCCTGCTGGCGGCGGGCTACGCCGACACCAAGCCGCTGTACCCGGCGGACGACCCGCGAGCGGCGTCGCTCAACCGGCGGGTGGAGATCATCGTCCTGTCGTCACTTCCGGCCGACACCCGGGCGCTGCTGCCCTCGGCTTCCGAGAACAGCTGAGGAGCACCCTGGATGGCGAGCGAAGAGAAGCCGGCGGAGACCGGAGAGGCCCCCAAGAAGAGCAAGAAGAAGCTGATCATGATCATCGCGATCGTGGCGGTACTGCTCGGCGGCGGTGGCGGCGGGTACTTCATGTTCAAGCCGTCCACCGCCACGGCGGAGCCGGAGCCCGAGCCGGGCGTGGTGGTCCCGCTGGACGCGATCACGATCAACCTGGCCGACGGGCACTTCCTGAAGCTGAGGCTGTCCCTGCAGGCCACCGCGGCGGCCGCCGAGGCGCCGGACGGCAGCAAGGCCCTGGACATCGCGATCGACCTGTACAGCAACATGGACATGGCGGCGCTGATGTCCAACGCGGAGCGGGAGCGCCTGAAGAAGGAGCTCAAGGAAAAGATCGAGAAGGCGTACACGGTCGACAAGGAGAAAGAGATCATGGACGTGTACTTCACGTCGTTCGTGATCCAGTAGGCCCGAACCGGCGGATCTGGGGGTTTTCAAGGAAACCTCCAGGTCCGTTTCGGCCGTTTTACGTCAAGCTGCCCCCAAAAGGACCGATGGTAAGAGAGTGACGCAGTCAACGTCGGCGACCGGTAGCGGCCGCACGCCCGGCAAGATGAGCCGGCGCGGCGGCAAAAGCTCCGGTCCTGAGCCGTATGACTTCCGGCGTCCGACCAAGCTCAGCCGCGAACACATCCGGACACTCCAGATCTCCTACGAGACCTTCGCCCGCCAATACGCCACACTCTTGACCACCAGCCTTCGGGCGGTGTCGCAGGTCAGCCTCATCTCGATCGAACAGCTGACCTACGACGAGTACATCAGCGGCCTGTCCAGCCCGACCGTCGTCGCCATGTTCAGCATCGATCCCTTACCCGGCACAGCCATTCTGGAGTTCTCCCTGAGCACCGCCATGGCCTGCATCGACCACATGCTCGGCGGCCCGGGCGGTCCGCAGCCTCAACGACCACTGAGCGACATCGAGATGCCGTTGCTGCACGGCCTCATCGACCGGACGCTCGGCGAACTGCGCTACGCCTTCGAGGGCATCGTGGCACTGCGGCCGGAGATGACCACGATCGAGTACAACCCGCAGTTCGCCCAGGCGGGCGCGACGTCCGACGCGGTCATCGTCGCGTCGTTCGAGATGCGGGTCGGCACCGAGGAGTGCGTGGCCAGCATCTGCCTGCCGTTCGGGTCGATCTTCCCGAAGCTGCAGGGCGAGCAGGGCAGCGCGGTGCTCACCGAGGCCCAGCGGCTGGCCCGGGAGGTCGCCTACCGCAACGTGGTGGCCGGCCTGGAGGGCGCGCCGATCGAGGTCGCGGTGCGCTTCCAGCCGGTCCGCATGCATCCCGCCGACCTGATCGGGCTGCGCCCGGGCGACGTGGTGCCGCTCGCCCACACCACCTCGACGCCCCTGGCGGTGACCACGGCGGACATCACGTTCGCCTACGCCGTCCCCGGCGCGCAGGGCAACCGTCTGGCCTGTCTCGTGGTGCCGAGCCCGCAGCCAGGTCAACGTCCGACACACCGGCCCGCCGGACAGCCGGCCGGACAGCTCGGCCAGAACCGCGCTGAGGAGACCCACCGATGACCATCGCCACCAACGAGGCCCTGCTGGCCCGCGCCGAGGCTGCCGCTCAGGCCGCCGTGGCGCTGCTGCCCGCCAGCTCCCCGCTCTCGGTCGGTGCGCCCACTACCAACGTCGACGAGCTCGCGATCGACGGCCAGGCGGTCCGCGCCAGGTTCGCCGGCACCGCGCAGGGCGAGGTCGCCATCGTCGTCACCCAGGACCTGGTCGAGGCCCTCGCGAACTCCCCCATGGGCGCCCTGGACCTCAGCCAGGCCGTCCGGCCCGCCCTGGAGGCGGCCGCGACCACCGTCGGCCCGGTCGTGGTCGACCCGGGCGAGGTGCTGCAGCCCGCCGACGCCATGGGACAGCTGGTCGCCGCCGGCGGGGTCCTGGTGCCGCTCAGCACCGACGACGGCACCGTGCAGGCCGTCGTCGCGCTCGCCGTGGCGGTCGAGGTCACCGGCCCGGGCGGCGGCCGCGGCGAGGACGCGCACGACGAGCGCGGCGACCGCGGCGGGCGGCCCGCCTTCGACCTCCTCCACGACGTCGAGATGGAGGTCACCGCCGAGCTCGGGCGCACCCGCATGAGCGTGCGGGAGCTGCTGTCCCTCGCCCCGGGCGCGGTGATCGAGCTGGACCGGGCCGCCGGCGGCCCGGCCGACCTGCTGGTCAACGGCCGGCTCATCGCCCGCGGTGAGGTGGTCGTGATCGACGAGAACTTCGGCATCCGGATCACCGAGATCGTCGGCCCGACGGATCGGGCCTAGGTACCCCTGACCATGTTCGAGCTGGCAATGCGCGTCCTGTGCTCACTCACAGTGGTTTTCGTACTACTCTGGGCGCTCGCGCGGCTGGCCCGCCGCGGGGTCGCCGGCCGCGGCGCCGGGCTGCTCACCGTCGTCGCCCGCCAGCAGCTCGGCCGGGGCTCGTCGGTGGCGGTGGTCAAGGTCGCCGACCGGGCCCTGGTCCTCGGCGTCACCGACACCGGCGTGTCCCTGCTCGCCGAGGCCGACGCGGAGCTGTTCGACGAGCCACCGGAGGCCGGGCCGCCCGTCCGGTCACCGTTCGCCGGGTCGCTGCTCTCGGCCGACGCCTGGCGCTTCCTGCGGGGGCGGCGATGAGGTTCCTGCTGCCGGCCGCCGCGTTCTGCACCACGCTGCTCCTGCCCGCGACCGCCTTCGCCGCGCCGACGCCGAAGCCGCCGGTGTCGCCGAGCCCGCCGGACGGCACGGTCAACATCGACGTCGGCGGCGTGCAGCCCAGCCAGTCGATCACCATCATCATCCTGCTGACGCTGCTGTCGATCGCGCCGTCGCTGCTGCTGATGACCACCAGCTTCACGAAGGTGTTCGTCGTCCTCTCGATCACCCGCAACGCGCTGGGCCTGAGCAACGTGCCGCCCAACCAGGTGATCGCCGGCATGGCGCTGTTCGTCAGCCTCTTCATCATGTCGCCGGTCATCTCCGAGGTGAACGACGTCGGGCTGCAGCCCTACCTGAAGGGAGAGAAGACCCAGGCGGTGGCGTTCAAGGACGGCGTACAGCCGCTCGAGGCGTTCATGCTCAAGCAGACCCGCAAGGACGAGATCGCGCTCTTCACCAAGATCGCCGACCGGCCGCTGCCGAAGAACAAGGACGACGTGCCGCTGTCCACGCTGGTACCGGCATTCGTGCTGTCCGAGCTGCGGGCCGCGTTCATCATCGGCTTCGTCATCTACATCCCCTTCCTGGTCATCGACATGGTCGTCTCGGCCGCGCTGATGTCGCTGGGCATGATGATGCTGCCGCCGGTCACCATCGCGCTGCCGTTCAAGCTCCTGCTGTTCGTCCTGGTCAACGGGTGGGGGCTGATCCTCACCGCCCTCGTGGCCAGCTACCACTGAACGAGGTGTACCCCCGCATGACCGACACCAAGATCATCGAACTCAGCATGCAGGCGATGACGATCGCGGCGAAGCTCGGCGCGCCGATCCTGCTGACGGCGCTCATCGTCGGCTTCGCCATCTCGCTCTTCCAGTCCGTCACGCAGATCCAGGAGTCGACGCTGTCGTTCGTGCCGAAGGCCGCGGCGATCGGGCTCGCGCTGCTGTTCGCCGGCAACTGGATGCTGCACGAGATGATCACCTACACCGAGCAGCTGTACGCCCAGATCCCCGATCTGATCAAGGGTGCCTGACACCTACACCGTGCCGCTGAGCACGGTCCTGGCGATCCTGCTCGGCTCGATCCGGGCCGGGGTGTGGCTGATGCTGTGCCCGCCGTTCAACAACCGGGGCGCGCCGTCGACGGTGAAGGTGCTGCTGTCGCTGGCGATCGCGCTGCCGCTCGCGCCGAAGCTCGCCCCGCAGGTGCCGGCCGACATGTCCGCTCCGCTGCTGCTGGCAAACGCCGCGGAGCAGGCCGTCGTCGGCGCCTCGCTGGCGTTCATCACGGCGCTGCTCTTCGCCGCGGTCCAGGTCGCCGGCAACCTCGTCGACCTGGTCGGCGGCTTCAGCCTGGCGTTCTCGATGGACCCGTTCTCGTTGCAGGGCAACGCCGTCTTCGGCCGCTTCTACAACCTGATCGGCATGGCGCTGATGTTCGCCACGGACTCGCACCAGCTGATCCTGCGGGGGTTCGCCCGGTCGTACACGGCGATCCCGCTGAACGACGCGCTGTCGCTGAAGACGTTCACCGAGATCATCACCAACGGCCTGGGCGAGATGTTCCTGGCGGGCCTGCAGATCGCGGCGCCACTGATCGCGATCATGCTCGCCGTCGACGTCGCGCTGGGCCTGCTGACCCGCGCCGCGCCGGCGCTGAACCCGTTCTCGTTCGGCTTCCCCGCGAAGGTACTGCTGACGTTGACGGTGGCGGGCACCGCGATGATGCTCCTGCCCAACGCGGTGGCGAACCTGACCGACCGCTCGGTGACCCTGGTCCTGCGCCTGCTGGCCGCCTGACCCACAACCCCCCGGCCGCGCCGTGCTTCCCGCGCCGCGCCGCGCCACCGATCTGCGCTGCGCCACGGCTTGGTGTCGCGTTGCCGCCTTCCGCTCCTCGCCGCGTCACCAGTTCCGCGTGCGCCGCCGCTTTCCGCGTGCGCCGCCGATCGGGCGGGCGCTCGGCGTCGTGCGTGCGAGGTCTGCCGCCCGCGGGGCCTCAGGGGGCGTCTTCGGCGCGGCGCTGGGGGAAGGGTTCGCCTGCGACGGCCTCGGCGCGCAGTGGTTCGTCGCCGGTGTCGGCGTCCGTGTCGGTGCCCGGTTTCCCGCGGTCGTCGGACTTGCCGTAGTTGCGGGTCACGAGCCGGAACAGGGCGAGCATCGCGGCGGCGACCGGCACGGCGATCAGCAGCCGCAGCAGCCCGGTCTCCACGTCGAGCGCGTGGGTGACGAAGGTGGAGTACAGGGCGGGCGACGAGATCAGCAACGCGAGGAACAGCGTGGAGAACCGCGCCATGCCGAGCATGTCAGCCGCCCACCAGGCTCAGCCGTTCGCAGAGCATCGCGGCCCACTGGAACGGTGTGGAGGGCCGGCCGTCGAGGAGCGCGACGGGCAGCCGCAGTGACAGCGGGCTGGCCGGGTCGCCGCTGGACATGGTGCCGCGCAGGCAGATCGCGTCGACGCGGCGCAGCCCCTGCAGGTGGTGGGCGACGTCGGAGGTCTTGCGGCTGGCGTCGACGACGACCCAGACGGCGACGGGCCGGACGGCTTCGACGATCGCGGCGGCCCACGCGGACTCGTCCAGGGCGGCTTCGACGGCGACGACGCTGGGCGCGTCGGACTTGCGGAGCTTCTTCGCCCAGAGGCGGGCGTCGTGGGCGCCGGTGATGCGGCGTTTCCCGTCGATGCCGGCGGCGGCGGCGTTGCGGCCGGCGAACAGGATGTGGCCGGTGTCGAGGCGCTGGGTCTCGGCGACCCACCGGGCGACCTCGACGGCGTGCGTCGACTCGCCGACGACGATGAGTGTCTCGCCGGGGCCGTCGGGCGCGGGTTCCGCGACGGGCAGCGCGGCGAAGGCGTCGACGACCGCGGTGTACGTGTCGGCGGCGTTGGCCCGGAACGCGATGTCGGTGGGCACGCCCAGCGACTGGAGCCGGCGGCCGAGCGCGGTCTGCCGTTCCGGTTTCTCCGCGACGGTGCGCTCCCGCTCCGGCGCGCGGTCGGCCGCGCGGTCGGCGGCAGCGCGGTCGGCGGCGGCGGCGCGGTCGGCGGTGCGGTCCGCCGGCGCGGGCCGTTCGGGTGCGCGTTCGGCCGGGGCGGGCGCGGCGGTCGCCTGCGCCGCCGCGGCCTGGGCCGCGGGGTGCGCGTTGTAGGCGCCGGCCAGCCGTTCGCTCGCGTCCGGTGTCCGCGGCTTCTCCACGGTGGCGGTGGCTTCAACAGGCATTGGGGACTCCTGCCAGAATTCGGTTTCAGGGTCGGACAGTGGGCGGGGCGGGTTCGGACGCGCGGGTGCGCGCCGTCGCGGGTCCATCCGCGTCTGTTCGGGCCAGATCCCCCCGTCGTCCGGGGCCGCGGGTGGCATGCTCCGGGGGTCGACGGGCGGCGGCTGATACCGCTGTGGTTGCGGCAGATCGGGGCGCTGTTCGAAGCGCGGGTCGGCGTTGACCTGCCGGACGCCGAGTTTGGCGATCGGCTGGTTGGCCGCCGGCCGGAACGGCCGCACCGACGGCGCCCCGGCGGGCGCCTCGGCCTGCGGCGGAGCGTCGGCGAGGAGCCGGTTGAGAGCGTCCGCGGCGGTCGGTGGCCGCGGCGGCCCGTTACCCGCTCCCCGGTCGGGACCGGCGGGACCACCCGCACCGCTGGGAGGCGGACCAGGCCGGGCGGCACCACCGGGAGGCGGACCGGGCCGGGCGGCCGCACCACCGGGAGGCGGGCTGGGGACGAGCGGGACACCGTCGCGGGCGCCGGCCAGGACATCGGCGAACGTCGGATTCCGGCCCTGCGATTCCGCGGCGTCCGCCAGCGCGGCCAGATCCTCGATACTCAGTGAGCGTTTCGGCGTGTCGGCTTTGCGGGGCGCCTGACCGGATGATTGAGTTGTCGCAACGGCATCGGGGACCTCGACCGTCAGCTCATATTTCTGAGTGCCGAAAAGGCCACCGACACCGCCGGTGCGCACTTTCTCGGCCGAGACGATGACAGCGTCAGGCCCATGCTCGGCGCGGACCTGCGCGAGCAGTTCTTCGAGGTCACGACCCTCAAGCAGCAACCGGGTAGGCACCATTCACCACCCCAATAGTCTCAATCCGCAGCGTACTCCCGGCGATCTCTGAGTAAGACAGAACCGGCAAACGCGGTAGCGCCATCTGCACCAGTTTTCGCAGTGCGTTGCGCAGTTGCGGTGAGCACACGAGGACCGGGCTGACGCCGCGTTCCTCGCCGAGTTCGGTGATTCTGGTCAGGTCGGCGAGCATCGACTCGGCGCGCGCGGTGTCGATCAGCAGCTGCAGCCCGCTGTCGGTGGGCCGCAGCGATTCGAGCAGCTGCTGTTCGAGTCGCGGTTCGAGGGTGATCGCGGTGAGGGTGCCGTCCTGGGCGTGCCGGGAGGCGATCGCCGGGCCGAGCGACGCCCGGGCCGCCTCGACGAGCGAGTCGGGGTCACTGGACTGCTTCGCCTGCAGCGACAGCGACTCGAAGATGCGCACCAGGTCCCGGATCGGCACGCCCTCGTCGAGCATCGTCTGCAGGACGCGCTGGACCTGCCCGAGGCTGAGCGCCGACGGGGTGAGCTCCTCCACGACGACGGGGTGGGTGCGCTTGACGATCTCGGTGAGGGCGCGGACGTCCTCGCGGCCGAGCAGGCGGCTGGCGTGCACCCGGACGATCTCGGCCAGGTGCGTGATGATGACCGACGCCCGGTCCACGACCGTGGCGCCGGTGAGGTCGGCCTGGTGGCGCAGTTCGGCGGGGACCCACTTGCCGGCGAGGCCGAAGACCGGCTCGACTCCGGCGCGGCCGGGCAGGAAGTCCAGGCCGTCGCCGATGGCCAGGACGGTGCCGGGCGGCGCCTGGCCGCGGCCGACCTCGACGCCGCTGATGCGCACGGCGTACGTCGACAGCGGCAGCTCCAGGTCGTCGCGGGTCCGCACGGGAGGCATGACGATGCCGAGTTCCAGGGCGACCTTGCGGCGCAGGGCCCGGACGCGTTCCAGGAGGTCGCCGCCGCTCGCGTCGACGAGGTCGACGAGGTCGGGGGCGAGCGCCAGCTCGAGCGGGTCGACGCGCATCTCGCCGAGCAGCGTCTCGGTCGGGTCCGGCGGTGGCGGCTCCGCCTCGGCGGCCGCGGCGGCCTGCTGCTCCTCCTCGGTGACCTGTTTCGGCAGGCGCTGGGCGATGATCAGCACCGCCGCGCCGACGAGCAGGAAGGGCAGCTTCGGCAGTCCCGGGATGGCGCACAGGGCCAGGGCCGCGCCGCCGCCGATCTGCAGCGCGCGCTTGTTCTGGCTGAGCTGTTTGCTGACGGTGGCGCCCATGTCGCCGTCGTTGGCGGACCGGGTCACGATGAGGCCCGTCGCCACCGACAGCAGCAGCGCCGGGATCTGCGAGACGAGTCCGTCGCCGACGGACAGCAGCGAGTAGGTGGAGATCGCGTCGGTGGCCGACATGCCGCGCTGCAGCATGCCGATCGCGAAGCCGCCGATGAGGTTGACCAGCGTGATGATGATGGCGGCGATCGCGTCGCCTTTGACGAACTTCGACGCGCCGTCCATGGCGCCGTAGAAGCTGGCCTCCGACGTGATCTCGGTGCGCCGTTTACGGGCCGTCGCCTCGTCGATGAGGCCGGCGTTGAGGTCGGCGTCGATCGCCATCTGCTTGCCGGGCATGGCGTCGAGGGTGAAGCGCGCGCCGACCTCGGCGACGCGTTCGGCGCCCTTGGTCACGACCATGAACTGGACGATGAACAGGATGAGGAAGATGACGAGGCCGACGATGAGCGAGCCGCCGACGACGAAGTGGCCGAACGCCTCGATGACGTTGCCGGCGAAGCCGTCGGTGAGCACGAGCCTGGTCGCGCTGATGTTGAGCGCCAGGCGGAACAGGGTCGCGATCAGCAGCAGCGACGGGAACGAGGAGAACTCCAGGGGGCGCTTCACGTACATGCTGACCAGCACGATCACCAGTGCCAGGGTGATGTTCGCGGCGATGAGCGTGTCCAGCAGGAAGGCCGGCAGCGGCACGACCATCATGAGGATGATCAACACGATGCCGATGGGCACGATGTACTGCGACAGGCGTTTGGGCACGCTCTCCCCGTCTTTCCGATGTGACGCGATCCCCTGATCGGTGCCGAACGGGTAGTTCTGAGGGTTTTCCTTTGGTTGCAGCGCCGGTTGCCGATCGTCGGTACGTGCAGCCCGCAACGACCTCGACCCCCGATTCGACGCAGCTCGTCCACATCGGGCGGCAGCCGCTGTACGACTGGGCCGGCCACGTCGTCGGGTACGAGCTGCTGTTCCGGGGCGCGGCGGACGAGGTCGAGGCGTCCCGGCGCAGCGCGTACGCGACGAGCCAGGTCATCGTCAACGCGTTCACCGAGTTCGGGCTGGAGCAGCTCGTCGGCGGCCGCAAGTGCTTCATCAACCTGACCCGCGACTTCCTCGTCGGCGACCTGCCGCTGCCGTTCGACCCGGACCACGCGATCCTGGAGATCCTGGAGACGGTCGAGATCGACGACGCGGTGCTCGCCGGGACCGCGCGGCTGGTCCAGCAGGGGTACGAGATCGCCCTCGACGACTTCGTGTTCGGTCTCGGCCACGAGCGGCTGCTGGGCCTGGCCTCCTACGTGAAGCTCGACCTGCTGATCCGCGAGCCGGACGAGCTCGCCGAGGTCGTCGCCCGGTGCCGCCGCTTCCCCGGCATCAAGCTGGTCGCGGAGCGGGTGGAGATCGAGGAGCACATCCTGCTGGCGCAGCGGCTCGGTTTCGACCTGCTGCAGGGGTACGCCGTGGGCCGCCCTCAGGTGCTGACGGCCGTCGCTCTGTCGCCGTCGCGGCTGCGCCGGCTCGAGCTGCTCGGCGCGGTGACCGCGGAGGACGCCGACATCGCGAAGGTGTCGGCGATCGTGCAGAGCGACCCGGCGCTGTCCTACCGGGTGCTGCGGGCGACGAACTCGGCCGCGTCGGGGCTGCCGCGCAAGGTCGCGTCGGTCCGGGACGCGGTGGTGCTGCTCGGTTCGGCGAAGATCCGGCAGTGGGCGGCGTTGATGCTCGTCAGCGACGTGGCGGAGTCCGCGAGCGAGGACCAGCTGTCCACGACGATGGCCCGGGCGCGGCTGTGCCAGACGGTGGCGGAGCGGCTCGGGCTGCCGGGCGAGGCGGCGTTCACCGTCGGGCTGCTCGCCGGCGTCGCGGAGCTCATCGCGGAGCCGGTCGCGGAGCTGGTCACCCGGCTGCCGCTGACGGTGGAGGTGGCCGACGCCCTCGTCGACGGGCACGGCCGGCTCGGCCAGGTGCTGTCGATCGTGCGGGCGTACGAGGTCGCCGACAGCGACGCCCTGGCGGCCGCGCCGGTGTCCTCGGCGGACCTGGCGAAGGCGTACCTGGCGGCGGTCGGCTGGTCGATGCGGACCATCGAGGGGGCGCTGGGCCGCTAGGCCCCTGCCATGGCCGGTGAGAAGACCGAGCAGCCTACCGAACAGAAGAAGCGGCAGGCGAGGCGTGACGGCACCCGGGCCCGCACGCCTGATCTCGGCGCCTGGGGCGGGGTGCTGCTGGCCAGCATGCTGCTGCCGTGGACGGCCCGCAGCATCATGTCCCGGACCCAGGAGCTGTTCACCCGCAGCACGCAGGCGATGGTCGACCCGGAGCCGGCGGTGGCCCTCGGGCTGCTGAAGGACGGCGTGCTGGACATCGCGCTGCTGGCCGGGCCGATCACCGTGAGCCTGTTCCTGTTCGCGATCCTCGGCACCGCGGCCCAGGGCGGGCTGCGCCCGGCGACGAAGCAGCTCAAGCCGGACTTCAAGAAGCTCAACCCGCTCAAGGGCCTGAAGAAGACCTTCGGCGGGCAGGCCGCGTGGGAGGCGGTCAAGTCCCTCGCGAAGGTGATCATCCTCGGGCTGGTCGTCTACAACACGATGCAGACGCTGATCCCGACGCTGCTCGGCGCGACGGCGATGCCGCTGCAGACCATCATCGGCCTGGTCGCCGACACCGTGCTCCAGGTCGTCCGGGTGGCCGCGGCGACCGGGCTCGTGCTCGCCTTCGCCGACTACTTCGTGGCGAAGCGGCGGGTCAACAAGCAGCTGAAGATGTCGAAGGAGGAGGTCAAGGAGGAGCACAAGAAGTCCGAGGGCGACCCGCACGTCAAGGGCCACATCCGCCAGCGGCAGCACGAGATGGCCCGCAGCCGCATGATGGCCGACGTGCCGAAGGCCGACGTCGTGGTCGTCAACCCCACCCATGTCTCGGTCGCGCTGCGGTACGACCCGACGAAGGGCGCGCCGCGCGTGGTGGCGAAGGGCCTGGGCGTGATCGCGTTGAAGATCCGCGAGGTGGCCACCGAGCACCGCGTGCCGATGGTCGAGGACGTGCCGCTCGCCAGGGCGCTGCACGGCGCGTGCGAGATCGGCGACGAGATCCCGGCCGAGTTCTTCGGCGCGGTAGCCCGGGTCCTCGCGTTCATCATGATGCTCAAGTCGAAGGGCTCCGCCGCGGGTGTGCACACCGTCCCGGAGCAACGCTAGCTTTGCTCGCATGGACGACTTCGACGTCGTGGTGGTCGGTGCCGGTCCCGCGGGTGCGGCGGCGGCGGTCGCCGCGCGGCGGGCCGGGGCGAGCGTGCTGCTGCTGGACAAGGCCGGCTTCCCGCGGGACAAGCCCTGCGGCGACGGGGTCGCGCCGCACGCCCTCGACGTGCTCGCCGGGCTCGGGGTGACCGGGGTGGAGGACGGCTTCGCGCCGGTGCCGTCGCTGCGGCTCGTCGGGCCGGCGGGCGGGGCCGTCGCCAGGAGGCACGCGCGCCCGGCGTACACCATCCCGAGGCTGACCCTCGACCGGCGGATCGCGGACGCGGCGGTGGCGGCGGGGGCGGTGCTGCGCCGGCACACCGTGCGCTCGCTGGAGGAGCGCGGCTCCCGCGTCGTCGTCGACGGGGTGGTGTCCGGCCGGGCGGTCATCGGCGCGGACGGCGCGTATTCGCTGGTGCGCAAGGCGCTCGGGCAGCCACCGAACGGCCCCGGCCACCTGGCGCTCGCCATCCGCGGCTACGCGCCCGCCCCGGAGGGGCCCGTCGAGCAGCGGATCGTGACCGCTTCGCAGCAGTGGCCGGCGTACGCGTGGGCCTTCCCGATCGGGGACGGCACCGCCAACATCGGCTACGGGGAGGTGCTGCGCGGCCGGTCGATCTCCCGGGCGCACCTGCTGGACCGGCTCGCCGCGCTGCTGCCCGACGTGGACACCGCCGCGGCGACCGGGCTGCGCGCGCACCATCTGCCGCTGTCGACGCGCCGCCCGGTGCCGGCCAGGGGACGGCTGCTGCTGGCCGGCGACGCGCTGTCGCTGATCAACCCGTTCACCGGCGAGGGCATCTTCTACGCGGTGCTGTCCGGCGCCCTGGCGGGTGCGGCCGCGGCGGCGCCCGGGTCGTCGCCGGACCGGCGCTATGTCACCGCGCTGCGCGCCCGGCTCGGCCGGCACCTGCGGCACTCGCGGGCGGCGGCGCTGCTCGGCGGCCGGCAGTGGATCGTCGACGCGGCGGTGCGGGCCGCCGCCGGGCGGCAGGCGGTCTTCGACGACCTGATCGAGCTGGGTCTCGGCGACGGCACGCTGACCCCGCGCACGGCCGGCGCGATCGCCCGGTCCGCCGTCACCCGGCGCTGAGGTTGCCGGCCATCCGGGCGAGGGTGCGCACGGTGGTGCGGTAGTCCTCGTCCGGGACGCCGTCGGCGACCTTGCGGCGGATCGCGGCGACCTCCGCGGCGATCGCCGCCCTGGCCTGCTCACCGGCGGCGGTGAGCGTGCCGTCCGGCGCGGCCCAGCCCCGGTCGGCGAGGTCGGCGAGGACCTCCCGGTGGGACCGCTCCCCCGGGCCCCAGAACGGGTCGTCCGGGCCCAGCCCGTTGAGCACCTGCCAGTGCCGCCGCCGCAGGCCCGAGCGGTCCAGTGTGGACACGAACGCGTCCTCGATGCGCCGGTCGAGCTCGCGCAGCCAGTACCCGATCGGCCGGTCCTCTGGTTTCATGGACTCCACCTGTACATGCCGGAAGAATGTAGATAACAAAGATTATGCATCCTGCTCTCGCCGACGTCGAGGCCGCGATGGTGTCGATCCGGCGCAGCCAGACCCGCCGCGCCCTGGCCCGCAGCGGTCCGACCGGCGACGCCGACCCGGCCGTCTTCGACGTCGTCGACGCCGTCGAAGGGCTCGCCGACCGCGCGACGGTGATGTCCGTCGCCGCCGCGCTGGACGTGGCCCAGCCCCGGGCCAGCAAGCTGGTCGCCGCCGCCGTCGAGGCCGGCTGGCTGCGCCGCGAGGCGGACCAGGACGACGGCCGCCGGTCACTGCTGGTGCGCACCGCGGACGGGGTGGCGCTGTCGGAGCGGGTGCACGCCGCCCGGCGGGCCCGCTTCGCCGCCGCGACCTCGGACTGGTCCCCCGCCGACGTCGAGACGTTCGCCCAGCTCCTGACCCGCTTCGTCGCGGGGCTCACCGAAACGGCCGCACAACGGCACTGAGCGTCGATTCTTCAATGCAGCGTCGCACGGTAATCTTCGCGCCAGGGGTGATGCGGTTGACCGGCGCCGACGGCCAGGACGATGTGCTCATCGAGCCTGCGCTGTCCGACCTCGCCCAGCGGTGGGTCGCCGCCGTGCGCCGCACCAGCTATCTCGACGTCGGTGCCGACGTGCTCCGCGAGCGCTTCGAAGGGCTCGTCGCCCGGCTCGCCGCCGTCCTGCGCGCCGAGCCGTTCGACCCCGCGCCCGCGGCCGAGGCCGGCACGGCACTCGTCGACGTCGGGCTGTCCAGCCCCGAGGCGCTGCAGCGCTCCATCGCGGTCCTCGCGGCCCTGCCCGCCGCCGCGGACGTCAAGACCGACGACGACCGGATCGGCGCGCTGCTCGGCGCGGTCGCGGCCGGCTTCACCCGGGCCGGGCGGCGGCGCATCCTCGACGACCAGGAGCGCATCCGCCGCGCCTGGGCCAGGGCGCTCACCGACGCCGAGCACAGCCTCCAGCTCGAGCTGCACCACCAGGCGCACCACGACCCGCTGACCGGCCTGCCCAACCGGGTCCTGCTCTACCGGCACCTCACCGACACGATCGCCGAGGCCGGCGACCGCGACCGGATCGGGGTCTGCTTCCTCGACCTCGACGAGTTCAAGACCATCAACGACACGCTCGGCCACGGCTACGGCGACCAGCTCCTCGTCGCCCTCGCCGACCGGCTGCGGGCCTGCGTCAACGGCGCCGGGCACTTCGTGGCCCGGGTCGGCGGCGACGAGTTCGTGGTCGTCGTGCGCGACTGCGGCGGCCCGGGCCAGCTGACCGAGCTGGCCGAGGCAATGCTCGCCGAGCTCAGCAAGCCGGTCCGCCTCGACGGCCACGAGCTGTCCGTGTCGGCGAGCATCGGCATCGTCGAGCAGCCGTGCCTCGGCGCCGAGCCCGAGGAGCTGCTGCGCGCCGCCGACGCCACCCTCTACCTGGCGAAGGAGGAGGGCCGCGCGCGGTATGCGCTCTTCGACGTCAAGCGCAACGCGCAGCAGGTCCTGCGCTACGGCCTGACCGGCCGGCTCGCGGGCGCCCTCGACCGCGGCGAGTTCGAGCTGGTCTACCAGCCCCTCGTGGCGCTGTCCGACAACCGGCTGCGCGGCGCCGAGGCACTCCTGCGCTGGCGGCACCCCGACCTCGGCACCGTCTCGCCCAACACGTTCATCCCCGTCGCCGAGCAGTCCGGCATGATCCACCCGCTGGGCCGCTGGGTGCTGCGCGAGTCGTGCCGGGTCGGCGCCGACTGGCAGCGCACCCACCCGGACACGCCGCTGCTCATCAGCGTCAACGTCTCACCCCGCCAGTGCACCGACCCGCGCCTGCTCGACGACGTCCGGCACGCCCTGGCCGACACCGGCCTCGACCCGGCCAACCTGCAGCTGGAGCTGACCGAGACGGTGCTCATGCAGTCGACCGGCCAGCCGATCCAGACCCTGCGCACGATCGCCGACCTCGGGGTGCGCATCGTCATCGACGACTTCGGCATCGGCTACTCCAACCTCGCCTACCTGCGCCACCTCCCGGTGCACGGCCTGAAGCTGGCCGGCGCCTTCATGGCCGGCATCCGCTCCCTGGCCAGCGACCACGTCGACGAGCAGATCGTGGAGACGGTCATCCGCCTCGCGCACACCCTGCAGATGACCGTCACCGCCGAGGGCATCGAGACCGCCGACCAGGCCGCCCGCCTCGCCGCCCTCGGCTGCGACCTCGGCCAGGGCTGGCACTTCGGCCGCCCGGTCACCGCCGAGGCGATCCCGGGCCGCTGACCCCGTCACGCCCCGGGCCGCCGCGGTCCATGCCGCGTCAGGTCCGCGCCGGGGTGGCGAGGACCTCTCGCAGGCGTGGTGCGAACGTGACGGGGTCCTCGACGAACGCGATGTGCCCGCCCGGGAACCGGACCGGTTCGGTGCCCAGCAACGCCGCCAGGGCCGCCGAGGTGCGGTCGCAGATCTGGCCGGCGGACTCCTCTCCCCCACCCCGACCACGATCCGCGCGCCGCCGGCGGTCAGCGCTCCGGCGTCCGGCCGCCACACGGTGGTGCCGCGCATCTCGTGCAGGAACCAGAAGCGCTCGTCGGCCGTCTGCTGCGCGTCCGGGTCCATCGGGATGTCGGCGTTGCGCAGGAACCGCATCCACGCCCCGGGGACGTCGCCGGCCGCGTACGTGGCGATGATGTCCTCCACCGCGGCCCGCTGCTGCGCGGCGTCGGGCAGGAGCTCGGTCACCGGCGGCTCGTGGGCGACGACGGTGTGCGCGGCGCTGCTGCTCTTCGACGTGCTGGGCTTCTCCGCCGCCGAGATCGCCGCGATGATGCGCACCACGCCGACGTCCGTGAACTCCACCCTTGCGCGGGCCCGCCGGCTGGTCGCCGAGCGCATCCCGGAGCCGTCCCAGCAGCAGACCCTCCGCGAGATCGGCGACGCGCGGGTCCGCGACCTCGTGGCCCGCTACGCGGCGGCGCTGCAGGACGGCGACACGGCCGGTCTCGTCGCGTTGCTCACCGAGGACGTGAGCTGGTCGATGCCGCCGCTGCCGCACTGGTACCACGGGATCGCCGCCGTGGTCGACTTCGCCGAGGAGCTGCCGTTCACCCGGTGCGGCTCGTGGCGGCACCTGCCGGCCACGGCGAACGCCCAGCCCGCCGTGGCCTCCTACCGCTGGGACGCCGCCGCCGCCGGCACGCACCGCGCCTGGTCGCTCGATGTGCTGACCGTGCGCGGCGCGCGGCTGAGCGCCGTCACCGCGTTCATCGACGAGGCGCACTTCACCCGGCTGGGGCTGCCCCTGACGATGCCCTGACCGGGCCCTGACGCGCCGCTACGTGTTGCCGCGGCGCAGGCGGATCCAGCGGTACCCGTAGCCGGCCAGCTGGAGCTTCGTGAAGTCGCCGACCGGCTCGTACTCCCGGTCGGCGAAGACGTCGTTGGGCAGGTGCGTGTCCGCGGCCAGGTTGCCGAGGTCGACGACGGCGTCCTGGGTGCCGAGGTTGTGCAGGAACAGCATCGAGCCGGTCGGGCCGTCCGCGCGGTGCACCAGGACCCCCGGCGGGAGCGGCTGGTCGACGCATGCGCACGAGCCGCCGCCGACCTCGGGGATCTCCCGCAGCGTCCGGATCATCCGCTCGAACCAGGCGAGCAGCGACCGCTCGTCGTGCCGCTGGGCGGTCACGTTGACGCGGTCGTATCCGTACTCGCCCTTGCTGATCACCGGGCGGATCGGGTCCGCGGCGCTGAAGCCGCCGTTGGTGGCGTACGACCACTGCATCGGCGTGCGGATCGCGTAGCGGCCGGTCTGGGTCAGGTCCTCGCCCATGCCGATCTCCTCGCCGTACCGCAGCACCGGGGTGCCCCGCAGCGAGAACTGCAGCGAGTAGGCCAGTTCCAGGCGGCTGCGGTCGTTGCCGAGCATGGGCCCGAGCCGGCGGCGGATGCCACGGTCGTACAGGCGCATGTTCTCGTCGGGCCCGAACTGCTGGAACACGTCCTCGCGCTGCTCGGCGGTGAGCCGCGAGAGGTCGATCTCGTCGTGGTTGCGCAGGAACGTCGCCCACTGCCCGCCCTGCGGCAGCTTCGGCGTGGTCTTCAGCCAGTCGATGACCGGCTCGGGGTTCTGCCGCGCCAGGGCGAGGATCAGCCGGCCGTTGAGCATGAAGTCGAACAGCATGTGGATGCGGTTGCCCGAGCCGCCCGCGTCGCCGAAGTACTCCGGCAGCTTCTCCGGCTCGACGTTGGCCTCGGCGAGCAGCACCGCGTCGCCGCGCCGCCACTGGATGTGCTGGCGCAGCTCGGTGAGGTAGTCGAAGTCCATCGGGCACTCCGGGCGCCCCGGCTCGGTCAGCTCGATGATGAACGGCACCGCGTCCATCCGGAAGCCGGCGACGCCGAGCTGGATCCAGAAGGCGAGGATCTTCTTGACCTCGGCGCGCACCAGCGGATTGGCGAAGTTCAGGTCCGGCTGGAAGTCGTAGAAGCGGTGGTAGTACCAGGCGCGGGCCTTGCGGTGGTAGGTCCACGTCTCGGACTGCTCGCCCGGGAACACCATCCCCTGGTGGCGGTCCGACGGTTCCTTGTCCGCCCAGACGTACCAGTCCCGGTAGGGCGAGTCCTTCGAGGAGATCGCCGACTGGAACCACGGGTGCTCGTCCGAGGTGTGGTTCACCACCAGGTCGATGATGACCTTGATGCCGCGGTTCGCCGCCTCGTGCAGCAACTCGGCGAAGTCGCCGAGCGTGCCCAGCCGCGGGTCGACGTTGTAGAAGTCCGTGGCGTCGTAGCCGTCGTCCTTGCCAGGTGTCGGATGGATGGGATGCAGCCACAGACAGTTGATCCCGAGCCTGGTCAGGTAGTCGAGACGACTGATGAGACCTTGAAAGTCGCCGATGCCATCCCCGTTGGAGTCCTGGAACGTCTCGACGTCCAGGCAATAGATGACACTCTCGGTGTACCAGCGCTCGCCCATGCGATCCGGGTTACCGAATCGGCAATTACGCAAACGCCCGCTTGCGTGCGCCCCGCCCGGACCGCGAGGATGGCACCCGGGGGGCTGATGGTCGACTTCGCCGGCGCGCTACGTGACGCCATCCAGGCACGGGGCCTGGGACTGGAACGCATCCAGGAGCGGCTTCGCGCCGAGGGTTTCTCGGTGAGTCTCGCCACATTGAGTTACTGGCAGACCGGGCGCAGCCGCCCGGAGCGCCGTGAGTCCCTGGCCGCCCTCGCCGAGCTCGAGAAGATCCTGGAGGTCGAGCCGGGGTCCCTTGCCGCCCTCGTCGGGCCGCCGCGCCCGCGCGGCCGGCATCTGCACAAGAGCCAGGAGGCGCCGGCGCTGGGCGCGTTCTGGTCGGAGCAGGATCTCATCACCGACCTCGCGCAGGGCGTGGACACCCGCTGGGACGAGCGGCTGACCAGGCTGAGCCAGCACGACCGGGTCAATGTGGGGCCGGAGCGCGGCGAGGTCTCGTTCCTCGTCCGGCAGGTCTTACGGGCCGAGGCGGACGGGCCGGACCGCTATGTGGTCATCGTGCGCCTCGACGAGCAGGAGCACCCGCTGCCGCTGATGACCGCGGTCCGCAACTGCCGGCTGGGCAGGGTGGTGGAGCACTTGGAAAGCGGGCTACTGCTGGCCGAACTGCTGTTCGACCGCCCGCTCGCCAAGGGTGAAACGGTCATCACCGAACATGCGCTGCACAATTATCCGCCGTTTCCGACGGCGACCAATTATGAGCGCAAGTTTCGGCTTCCTGTGCGTGAATACGTGCTCGAGGTGTGTTTCGACCCGGCAGCGCTGCCGCGGGCCGTCTATCAGTTCCAGCAGATGGACGGCCAGACCGAACAGGTGACCCCTTACGAGGTCGACGTGGGCAATTCAGTCCACGCGATCGCACTGGACTACGGCCCGGGTCGTTACGGGTTCCGATGGGACTGGGACTGAAGGTTCCGGCTGCTCAGATGGTCTTGGGCAGTTGAGAACAACGGGGCGCCGGTGTGACCAGCGCCCCGCCTCTGTTCCCGGACACTACCGGCGTCACCATCTGAACGGCTGGGATGTCGCCGCGACGGTAAGGGTGGAACGCATGTGCCGCCTCCACAAGGAAGTTCGTTTTCCTTGCCGATGACGTTATGGCGGCGCCCCTGGCGACCGGAAGATCTCCACCCGGCTTAACAGTTAACGCTCGACCCTTCCGGCCCCTTAACAGTTAAGTGTGGGAAATACGCCGTTCATCGTCGCCGCATGGCGCAATCGGCAACTTGCGGCACGCTGCCGCGCGTTCTGACGCCTGCCGCGCGGCCCGCGCGGGGACATGACAGACCGGGCGGTCGCACCCGCCAACTTGTGCGACCGCCCGGCGTTCAGGGGGCCGTCCGGTCCGGCTGGCGCTGGGCCCGGTGGCGGCCGGACCCAGCGCCAGGTTCCAGACGGCGCCTGCGTGGTGCTGTGTGGGTCAGGAGAGCCGGAGCCAGGCGGAGGCGTCCGGGGGAAGGGTGCCGTCGTCGTTGAGCGGCACGCTGCTGACGAGCACCTCGCGGTGCGGCGGCAGCGTGGCCGGCGCCGTACCGAGGTTGGTGACGTTCGCGAACGTGTCGTCGCGGGCGAAGGCGAGGACGTCCGGGGCGGAGTCGAGCCAGCGCATCGGGCCGTCCCCGAGGGAGGGTTCGGCGCGGCGGACGCGGAGGGCCTGGCGGTACAGCTCGAGGAACGAACCCTCGACGCCCTCCTGCGCGGCGACGGTCTTGCCGGCCCAGGTGGCGGGCTGCGGCAGCCAGGGGCTACCGCCGGCGTCGGCGGGGCTGAAGCCGAAGGGGGCCTCGCCGCCGGACCAGGGCAGCGGGACCCGGCAGCCGTCGCGGCCGGGGTTGGTGCCGCCGGAGCGGTGGTACATCGGGTCTTCGCGGAGGTCGTCGTCGAGGTCCTCGACCTCTTCCAGGCCGAGCTCCTCGCCCTGGTACAGGTAGACCGCACCGGGCAGCGACATGATGAGCAGCGCGGCGGCCCGGGCGCGGCGGGTGCCGAGCTCCAGGTCCGAGGGCACGTTGTAGCGCTTCTCGGCGAAGGAGAAGTTGGTCGACTCCCGGCCGAAGCGGGTGACCTCGCGGGTGACGTCGTGGTTGGACAGCACCCAGGTGGCGGGCGCGGAGACCGGCGCGTGCACCTCGAGGGTCATGTCGATCTCGTAGCGCAGCCGCGCCGCTTCCCACGGCGCGTTGAGGAACGCGAAGTTGAACGCCGTGTGCAGCTCGTTCGGGGCCAGGTACCTGGCGAAGGCCTCGTGGTCGGGCAGCCACACCTCGCCGATGAGGGCGCGCGGCGGCGTGTACGTGTCGGAGATGCGCCGCCAGGCCTGGTAGACGTCGTGGATGCCGTCGTTGTCCTCGTACTTGTCGCTGACCAGCGGGTCCTTGATGAGGACGGCGGCGGAGTCGATGCGGATGCCGTCGATGCCGCGGTCGAGCCAGAAGCGGACGATGTCCTCGAACTCGTCGCGGACGGCCGGGTGGTCCCAGTTGAAGTCCGGCTGCTCGGAGGCGAACAGGTGCAGGTACCACTCGCCGTCCGGCACGCGGGTCCAGGCCGGGCCGCCGAAGATGGACTGCAGGTCGGTAGGCGGCTGGTCGCCCTCCGGCCCGCGGCCCTTGCGGAACCAGAACAGGTCGCGCTCGGGCGAGCCGGGCGCCGACGCGAGGGCCTTCTGGAACCAGGCGTGCTGGTCGGAGCAGTGGTTGGGGACGATGTCGCAGATGACCCGGATGCCGGCGGCGTGCGCCTCCTCGATCAGCTTCTCGGCCTCCGCGAGGGTGCCGAAGATCGGGTCGATGGCGCGGAAGTCGGCGACGTCGTAGCCGCCGTCGGCGAGCGGGGACGGGTACCACGGCACGATCCAGATCGCGTCGACACCGAGGCCGGCCAGGTAGGGCAGTCTGGAACGCAGGCCCGCCAGGTCGCCGACACCGTCGCCGTTGCCGTCGGCGAAGCTACGCAGATAGACCTGGTAGATAGCGGCACTGCGCCACCAAGCTTGGTGGTGTTGGTCGGCCACGTGGAACCTGCTTTCTCACACTCGAATTGCCTACACACGACAGGTGGATCGGGATCTGGCGAGGGTCGTGACCTAGCCCTTCACGGCCCCTCCCAATCCTGCGCCCGAGAGGAAGAGTCGCTGGAAGGCGATGAAGAAGACGATCGGGATGAGCGTCGAGATCGCGAGAGCGGCGAGGAACACACCCAGGTCGGTCTGTGAGGCGATCGCCGGCAGCCGCACCGACAGCGGCTGCATCGAGGGGTCCTTGAGCACGAGCATCGGCCAGAGGAAGTCCTTCCAGCTGGCGATCGTCGCGAACACCGACACCACGCCGAGGATGGGCTTGGACATCGGCAGAACCACCGACCAGAAGAGCCGGAAGTTGCTGGCGCCGTCGACCTTGGCCGCCTCGAACACCTCGCGCGGGAGGCCGTCGAAGAACCGGGTCATGAGCACGACGTTGAAGGCGCTGGCGCCGGACGGCAGCCACACGGCCAGGAAGTTGTTGATCAGCGACTGGCCGACGACCGGCGGGTTGAGGATCGTGAGGTACAGCGGCACGAGCAGCACCACGCTGGGCACGAACAGCGTCGCGATCACCAGGCCGTTGACGATCTTGCCCCAGGCGGGACGCAGGACCGACAGCACGTAGCCGCCGGTGGTGGCGACGAGCATCTGCACGAACCAGGAGCCGGCGGCCAGCCAGATCGTGTTGAGGAAGTACTTGCTGATCTGGACGTCGTTCCAGGCCTCGGAGATGTTCTCCAGGCGTACGCCGTTCGGGAAGATCGCCAGGGGGGTGCGGATGATGTCCTGCGTGGGGGTGATGGCGTACTTCGCCAGGAGCAGGATCGGCCCGATGCCGACCAGGAGCAGCAGCCCGAGCAGGATCGCGTGCAGGGTGGTCATGGTCGCCCTGATGCGCGGGTTGCGCCAGTCCTGCGCGGACACGTAGCCGCGGCCGCCCTCGAACTGCGACTTCTTGCGCCTGCGGGCGGGCCGGGCGACCCTGGCCGCACCGGCCGGGGCCCCGAGGTCGGACGCCCGCCCCCGGGCACCCGCGACGACGGGCCCGGTGTCCCGCCGCCCGTTGCGATCGGTGACGGTCATGGTGGTCCTCTTCCCCTCTGAGCTGTGTTGCCCGGTCATGACTTGCTCCAGCCGGACGTGAGCTTGAAGTACACCAGCGACAGGATCGCGAGGAACGTCGCGAGCATGACGGACAGCGCCGTGGCCGCGCCGTAGTTGCCGCCCAGGGACCTGCCGAACGCGTAGTCGTAGATCATCAGCAGCACCGTGAGGGTGGCGCCTGCCGGGCCGCCGCCGGTGAACAGGAACGGCTCGAGGAAGACCTGGACCGTGCCGATGATCTGCAGGATGAACGTGATGAGCAGCACACCGCGCAGTTGCGGCATGCTGACGTGCCAGACCCGGCGCCAGATGCCGGCACCGTCGACCTCGGCGGCGTCGTACAGCTCGTCGGGGACGCTCAGCAGCGCGGCCAGGTAGATGATCACGGTTCCGCCGGCCGCGGCCCAGGTCGCCTCGAGCACGAGGGACGGCATCGCCAGGGAGGGGCTCGACAGCCAGGCGTACGGGCCGAGCCCGACGTAGCTCAGGATCGTGTTGAACACGCCGTCGGCCGCGCCGTCGTAGAAGAACTTCCACAGCAGCACCGCGACGACCGGCGGCACGACGACCGGGAGGTAGGCGAGCACGGAGAACAGCCCCTTGCGGCGCCGGACCGAGCTCATCAGCACCGCCGTCACCAGCGGGAGCGGGTAGCCGAACACCAGGGCGAGCAGCGCGAAGTACAGGGTGTTGAGGATCGCCTTCGGCAGGTCGGGATCGGTGAGCACGAACTCGAAGTTCTTCCAGCCGACCCAGGTCGGGTCGCCGACCAGGTTGGTCTTCTGGAAGCTCATGACGATCGACCGCAGGATCGGCCACCACGAGAAGACCCCGAAGACGATCAGGAGCGGCAGCGCGAACAGGAGCGAGCTGAGCCCGCCGCGCTGGACCCAGGTCACCGGGTCGCGCCGGCGGACCCGGCGCGTGGGCCCGTCCGAGCCCGGGTCGTGGTTGCCCCGGCCGGCGGAGCCGCCGGTCTGCCGCAGGGCTCCCGATGCACTCACGACGTCACTCCTCGTCCTGGTTTTCGAAGGGCAGAACCCCCCGGTGTGGGCCGCCGGTCTCCCCGCGGCCCACACCTGGTGGGTTGTCGGTGGTGTGGAGAGGGATCAGCCGGCCGAGTCGATGGCGCGCTGCGCCTTCGCGTTGGCGTCGGTGAGGAGCTGGTCGATGTTGGCGTTCTTGTCGGTCAGCACGGCCTGGACGACCGAGTCGAGCGACTTGTAGACGTCCTGGGTGGCGATGGCCGGCTCGTTGACGACCTTGGCCGAGAAGACCTTGCTGGTGAAGGAGGTCATCTGGTCCAGCGGGACGTTGATCTGCGGCTTGATCCAGCCCTGGTAGGTCTCGTACTGCTGCTGCGAGAAGATCGGCAGCTCAGGGGTACCGACGGGCTGCTTGCTCGCGATCTGGATCTCGGCGTTCTTCTTCGCGGCGGCCTCGGAGGTGTACTTGCGGAGGTAGTGGTAGTCGATCCACTTGATCGCCGCGGCCTTCTCGTTGGCGCTGGCCTTGGTGGAGACCCCGGCCATGGTGCCACCGCCGAGGACGCCCGCGTCGCTGCCGGTCAGCGGGATCATCGTGAGGCCGTAGGTCTTCGGGTCGATGTTGTTGGTCTGCACGAGGCTCGTGTAGACGTCCTGGCCCGAGGTGTACATGCCGATCTTGCCGGCGGCGAACGCCTGGTTGATGCCGGTCCAGTCGTAGTCGAAGTTCGCGCCCATGGAGTTGTCGGTCCAGCGCAGGTCCTTCAGGAACTGCAGCGAGGCCTTGGTGGCGTCGTTGGTGAGGGTGGCCTTCTTGCCGTCCTCGAGGCGACCGCCGCGGGCGTAGGTGTCGACCGTCAGCTGCCAGCCGCCGGTGCCGTCCTTGGCCATCTGCGCGAAGCCGGCCTGCTGGGTCTTCTCCGCGATCGCCTTGGCGGCGGTGCGGACCTCGTCCCACGTCGTCGGCGGCTTGGCCGGGTCGAGGCCGGCCTTGGTGAACAGGTCACGGTTGTAGTGCAGGCCGACCGCGTAGACGCTCTTGGCGGGGATGGCGTAGACGTGACCGTCCGGGCCCTGGCCGTACTGCAGGACGTTCGGGTTGAAGTTCTTCGCGTAGGACAGCGTGTCCACGTTGGACTGCATGTCGGCGATCTGCCCGTTGGCGATCAGCGTCTTCGCGTCGGTGAAGGGGATCTCGAACACCACCGGCAGGGTGCCACCGGCGAGGTCGGCCGCGAACGTGGTGGCCTTCCACTCGTAGTCCTTGGTGACGACCGTGATGTTCGGGTTTTCCTTCTGGAAGTCCGCCACCTCGGCCGCGAGGGCCTGCTGCGCCTCGGGCTTCGCGCCGGGGAGCAGACCCACGACGTTCAGCGTGACCTTGGCGTTCGCGTCGGCCTTGGTGTCCTCGTCGCTTCCGCACGCGACGAGCGTGCTGGTGAGCGCCAGCGCACCGGCGATGGCCAGAGCCATCCTGGTACGTGAGTACTTCATCGTCGCTCCTTGTTGGGGTGTGGAGACATCCAGCCCTGCGTGGACCCGGATGGGGGGAATTCGGTTGGGGCGGAGACCGTGCGCAGCCTTGCGTCGGCTGCCGGGGTATTCGCAAGAGCTTCAGGCGCGTTACTCGTCGGTTTCCATCGCATCGCGTCAGGGTTTCGGCCTGGCGTAGGCAAGAGATTAGGCTCACTCGCCACAAGAAGTCCATGGTCCGTTGCAAAATTTTAATGATCCACTGGCAGCTGCTTGCATGGACTCGCTCCCACAGCCCGGGGACTTGCACGAAAGCGGCCGAAAACGCGCAGCGAGGGCCGGATGTCCCTGACTGGACGCGGTCGAGCGCTCGCGGTCCGCAGCGGGAAGCTGCTTGCGGACGCAACGAAAGAGCGCCACGACTCCGTGCAGGAGTCGTGGCGCTCTACAGAAAGCTACGGTTGCTACGCCGCGGATGCCGCCTTTGTCGCCTTCGGCGCCGGGATCTTGAGGGCGCCGGTCGAGCCGCGCACGACGAGCTCCGGCTCGAAGAGCATCTCCTCGGTCGGCACCAGCGTGCCGGCCACCTGGCTGACGAGGAGGGTCACGGCGGCCTGGCCCATCGCCTGGATGGGCTGGCGCACGGTGGTCAGCGGCGGATCCGTGCAGTTCATGAACAGCGAGTCGTCGAAGCCGACGACGGAGATGTCGTCGGGGACCTCACGGCCCAGCCGCCGGGCCGCCCGGATCGCGCCCAGCGCCTGCACGTCGCTGGCGCAGATGATGCCGGTGACGCCGTGCTTGATGAGCCGCGTGGCGCCGGCCCGGCCACCCTCCATGGAGAAGATGACCCGCTCGACGTCCTCGTCGTTGACGGTGTCGTTGAACTGCGCGGCCGCCTCGAAAGCGGTCAGCTTCCGGTTGGACGGCGCGTGGTCCGCCGGGCCGAGGATGAGCCCGATCCGCTTGTGTCCCAACGAGACCAGGTGGTTGAACGCCTGGTCCACCGCGTGACCGTCGTCGACCGACACCCGCGGGAAGCCCAGGTCGTCGATGGCGGCGTTGACCAGCACGGCGGGCAGGCCGCGCTCGTGCAGGCGGTGATAGTGCTCGTGCTCCGCGGCCGCCTGGTGATAGAGCCCGCCGCAGAAGATGATGCCGGACACGTGCTGGTCCAGCAGCATCTCGACGTAGTCGGCCTCCGAGACGCCGTCCGCGGTCCGGGTGCACAGCACCGGGGTGAAGCCGCGCTTGGACAGCGCGCCGGCGACCACCTCGGCGAAGGCAGGGAAGATCGGGTTCTGCAGCTCCGGCAGCACGAGCCCCACGAGACGCGCGCGTTCTCCGCGCAGCTTCGTGGGCCGCTCATAGCCCAGAACGTCGAGCGCGGTGAGCACAGCGGTGCGGGTAGCGTCGGAGATGCCGGGCTTGCCGTTGAGCACCCGACTCACGGTCGCCTCGCTCACGCCGGCGTACTTCGCCACCTCAGCGAGTCGTCGAGTCATGCCCGCAAGCGTAGTGCATGACTACGCAATTTTTTGCACGATGTCGCCCACCCATCCGCCCCGGCGCTGATCATGCGGCTGCGACCACCGGAAAACCGGCACAAAGGCCGCAGCCGCCACGATCAGCCGCCGGCGCCGGCCAGGGCGATCGAGATCTTCCCGGCACCGTATCCGGAGACGTCCACGATGAGGTCGATCCGGCGGCCCAGCGCCAGCAGCCAGTTCACCGCGTCGGTCGGCGCGGTCTCGCCGGGCAGGAACGTCTGGTACAGCTTCAGGCGCGGGACGCCTTCCTTGTTCAGCAGACCGGCGAGGATGTTGCACACCTCGATGGCGTTCTCGCCGATCATCTTGGAGATCTCGTTGTCCTCGATGCAGGCCTCGGCGCCGCCCGGCGGGATGAGGCCGATCGCGGCGCCCGTGTAGGCGGTGAGCCCGAAGTCCATCCCGATCACGGCGAGCAGTTGCGTGCGTTCGTCGGTGTAGAGGGCGACCAGGGTCTTGGGGACGTCGGCGGCTCGGAGGGGCTCGGCCGGGTTGACCGTGACCGGCCGGCCGAGAAGGTCGTCAAAGAGGTCCTTGACGGCCTTGGGAACGGGCAGAACATGCGACATGGCTCAAATCATCCCAAAATTGGGTCGAGTGCGTCCTTGAATGTGTCCGCTGTGAACGGCTTCGTGACCAGAAAGAGTGCCCCGGCGTCCTCGGCCGCCTGTCGCATCTCGGGCGTGCCCTCGGACGTGACGAAGCCGAACGGCACCTGGTCGCCGTTGGCCCGCAGCATCCGCAGCACCTCGACTCCGGTCAGGTGCGGCATGTTCCAGTCCGACAGCACCAGGTCCGGTTTCTCCGCCACGGCCTTGTCGAAGGCCTCCTGCCCGTCACACGCCTCGACCAGATCGTGCCCCTCGTAGCCGGCCTGCCGGAGGGTCCGCGTCACGATCTGCCGCATGACCCGGCTGTCGTCGGCGATCAGAATTTTCATGCCACTGCTCCAGCGAGATCGGTGGTGCTCTCCAGAACGGTCACGGTGACCGACTCGTCCATCCAGGTACCTTCGAGGTGGCACACCTCGGTGACGTGCGGGTAGCGCCCCTGCGTCCCCTCGACGTGCACGTGCGGCAGCGACAGCGCGCTGGGCTCCGGCAGCAGGCTCTTCACGTTGCCGCCGATGATGTTGGCGAGCTCGCCCAGGGCGTCGGCGACGTCCTCCTCGGCCACGTCGTCGAAGTCGATGCCCAGCAGCGCGGCCGCGACGTTCCTCGATGCCGCGTCGGAGCAGCTGACCAGGACGTGCCCGCGCCAGGCTCCGGTGACCGACACCGAGGCCGTGACGTCGGCCTGGTGCTTGTCCGCGGGGATCGGCACCAGCGGGCTGGCGCCGTCGAGATCGAGGTAGGAGGACCAGACCTGTTCGGCGATGACCTTGAGGTCTTCCTCGGTTGGGTTCGTCATGCTGCGACTCCGTTCGGGACGAGGCCGAGCAGCGCCAGCTTGTCGATGATCGCGTCCGGTGTGAACGGCTTGATCACGTACTCGTGGGCGCCCGATGCGAGGGCCCGCACGATCTGGCTCTGTTCGCTCTCCGTCGTGACCATCATCAACGTCATCCCGCGCAGGCGGGGTTCGGCACGGACCGCGGTCACGAACTCCAGCCCGTTCATCTCGGGCATGTTCCAGTCGACCAGCGCCAGGCCGGGGATCTCGCCGTCACCGTCGAGAACATTGGCCGTGAGGTAGTCCATCGCCTCTTGGCCGTTGCCCGCCTCGACAACTTCGAAGCCGAGCTGTGCCACGATCCGCTTCAAGATGAGGCGCATAGCGCGCGAATCGTCGATCACCATGGTGAGCATCTGGCGTCACCCCTTTCCTACAGCGCTCACGGAAGCGGCGGTCTTCGGTGCGGTCCGCAGCTTGTAGGCGGACGTCCTGCCGGCGACCACCCGTTCGAATCTGTCGTCGATGCCGATCGTCGTTTCGGCGGAGCCGAGGAAGAGCCAGCCGTCGGGTCGTAAGGTGCCGGCGACCCGTTGCAGCACCGTCCGCTTCGTCTGTACATCGAAATAGATCAGCACGTTGCGGATGAACACGATGTCGAACGGCCCCATGGAGGGAAACGGCGCGGCGAGGTTGAGCCGGCGGAACGAGGTGTGCTTGCGCAACGCCTGGGCGACCTGCCAGTGCGCGCCGTTGCGCTCGAAGTGCTTCACCAGCAGCGGCGCCGGCAGCCCGCGGTTGACCTCGAGCTGCGTGTACTGGCCGGCCTCGGCCCGGGTGAGCATCTCGGTGGAGATGTCGGTGCCGATGATGTCGAAGGACCAGCCCGGCGGCAGGTTGTCCTGCAGCACCATGGCGATCGTGTACGGCTCCTGCCCGCTGGAGCTCGCCGCCGACCAGACCTTGATCGAGCGGGTGGTCGCCCGCCGTACCAGCAGATCCGGCAGCACGGTGTCGACGAGCTGCTTGAAGGGCTCGCCGTCGCGGAAGAACGACGTCTCGTTGGTCGTGAGCGCGTCCACGATCTTGCGGTGGATCTCGGGCTCGGGGCGCTGCTGGGCACGGGCGACGAACTCGGACACGCTCGGCAGGCCGGACTGCCGGGCCAGCGGCAGCAACCGCGCCTCCACCAGGTATTCCTTGCCCGCCTCGAGCACGATTGCCGCGTCGCGCCGGACGAGGCCGCTGATGAAGGCGAATTCCTGGGCGGTCAATGTCATCGGGTCACCTCCATGGATTTCGCACCCCGGCCCCCGGCCGTACGGCTGATGAGATGGTGGGCGATGTCGCCCAGCGGCAGGACGGCGTGCGCGAGCCCGGCCGTCGCCACCGCGCCGGGCATCCCCCAGACGACGGAGGTCGCCTCGTCCTGCGCGACGATCTCGGCGCCCGCGCCGCGCAGCTGCTCGGCGCCGCGTTTGCCGTCCTGTCCCATCCCGGTGAGGACGATCGCGAGGGTGGCACCGCCGTAGGTCTTGGCCACCGAGCGGAACAGCACGTCCACGGCGGGGCGGCAGAAGTTCTCCGGCGGGCCGGTGTTGAGTTTGGTGATCACCTCTGTCCCGCGGCGGTGCACCTCCAGGTGGTAGTCGCCGGGCGCGATGTAGACGGTGCCGGGGCGCACGGGCATGTCGCCGGTCGCCTCCACGACGGTCAGCGCGGCGGTCCGGTCGAGCCGGTCGGCGAACATCTTGGTGAAGACCGGCGGCATGTGCTGCACCACGACCACCGGCACCGGCAGGTTCGCCGGGAGGGCCCGCACGACGGTGGTCAGCGCGTCGGGGCCGCCGGTGGAGCAGCCGATGGTGACGACCTCGACCCGGTCGCCGCGCGGCGAGGTGCGGGCCGGCGCGGTCGTGGGCGGGGCGGTCACCGGCGGGCGGACCGAGCCCGGCAGCGGGTTGCCGCCCGGGCGGGCGAGCGGCGGCGCGACGGCGTGGCCGGTGCCGAACGTCCGGGTGTTGGGGCCGATGTTGGGGCCGATGCCGATCGGCGGCCGGGGCAGGGTGGACCGGCGGCCGCCGCCGCACAGGGCGTGGATCCGCGGGATGATCTGCTCGCGGACCGACCGGATGCTCTCCGCGACGCTGCCGACGTTGGCGGGCTTGGTGACGTAGTCGCTGGCGCCGGCGGACAGCGCGTCCAGGGTCGCGGTCGCACCCGCCGCGGTGAGCGTGCTGAACATGATGACCGGGAGCCGCGCGTACAGGCCGCGGATCGCCCGCAGCGTCTCGAGGCCGTCCATGATCGGCATCTCGATGTCCAGGGTCACGAGGTCCGGGCGCAGCTGCTCGATCTTCGTCAGCGCGACCTTGCCGTTGGGGGCGGTGCCGACGACGCGGATCTCCGGGTCGTCGCTGAGCGCGTCGGTGATCAGACGCCGGACGACGACCGAGTCGTCCACCACCAGAACCGAGATCACGCGCCCCTGCCTCCAGCACCGGGGGCCTCATCGCAAATGCGAGGCCCGTCACGTTCCAGCGGGCTAATCGGCGGTGCTCCGGGGACGATGAGGGAAATTCCAAAAGAACCGCCCCTGCCCGGAGCAACCGGACAGGGGCGATGTTTGGGGCGCAGACCCGGGGGCGGGCCCGTGGCGGCGGGGGCTCAGACGGCGAGCGGGCCCATCGCGGTGAAGTACGGGTCGAGCAGGCGCTTCGCCGTCGCGGAGTCCAGCAGGTCGCGGACCATGAGGGCCTGGACGGCGCCGCTGAGCAGGTTCCACACCCCGCCGGCCCGGTCGCTGACCGGCACGCCGGAGCGGTCGAGGGCCTGCACGAGCAGCAGCTGCGCGGCGGCACCGGCGCGGACCCGGCCGGACAGGAAGACGGCCCAGGACGCGGAGTGCACGGCCGGCGCCCAGTCGGTCAGCCCGGGGCGGGAGGTGTCGGTGACCTTGTTGAGCTGCCGCATCTCCGCCGGCGACAGCGCGCCGACCCGGCTCAGCATCTGGCGCAGCTCGTCGCCCTGCGGGCCGAGGTCGTGCTCGGCCTCGGGCAGCGCGCGCAGCGCCGCGGTGTAGGGGGCGCTCAGCCGGCGCCGCGACTCGTCGGTCAGCAGCTCCCGCAGGTAGGCGGCCGCGGCGGCGTCGGACAGCACGCCGGTGGCCTTGCTCGCGACCTCGCTCTGCCGCTGCCGCGGGGCGCGCACCTGCGGCGTCGGCGTGGTCGCCCGCGCCGGGCGGTTGCCCCAGGTCCAGTCGAGGATGTCGTACCGCAGGCAGTGCAGCAGCCCGTCGAGGGTGCCGAGCGGCGCGCGCTCGACCACGGCCAGCGCGCCGGCGTCGGCGTTGACGGCGCGCCGCTCCTGGGCGGCGGCGTCGACGTCCCGCCACAGGTCGACACGGTCCCAGTCGTCGTCGGCACGCGCCGACGCGACCGCGTCAAGGTCACTCTGCGTGAGCGAAAGTCCGCGGAGCAGCACATCGGCGGCGGCCGATCCTCCCTGGAGGCGGGAGAGGTCGAAGCCGAGAACGGGGGCGCTAACCAGGCTGTACATGGCAACTAGTCTGCAACGCAGCTGCACCCCGGTCTGTCAGCCAAAAGGGTCGCGGGCGGGGCCCTGGGAGCGTACCCCGCCCGGCCAGGGTCAGATCTTGAACCGTGCGACGAGCGCGCGCATCTCGCTCGACATCCGGGACAGATCCGAAGCCGCGCGTTGCGCCTCGGCTACGTTGAGTGACGTGTTCTGGGTTGCGGCGGCGACGGTGGACACGTTCGTGGCGATCTCGACCGAGCCGGTCGCGGCCTCGCTCACGCTGCGGTTCATCTCGTTGGTCGTCGCCGTCTGCTCCTCGACCGCCGAGGCGATGGTGAGCTGGTAGTCGTTGATCCGCGAGATGATCTGGCTGATCTCGCCGATCGCCGCGACCGCGCCGGTGGTGTCGGCCTGGATCGCCTCGACCCGCCGGGAGATGTCCTCGGTCGCCCGGGCGGTCTCCTGCGCCAGGTCCTTGACCTCGTTGGCGACGACGGCGAAGCCCTTGCCCGCCTCCCCGGCGCGGGCCGCCTCGATGGTGGCGTTCAGCGCGAGCAGGTTGGTCTGCTCGGCGATCGAGGTGATGACCTTGACGACGTTGCCGATCTCCGTGGACGACTCGCCGAGCCGGGCGACGGCCTGGTTCGTCGACTCGGCCGCCATCACGGCCTGCGACGCGACCTTCGCCGCCTCGCTGGCGTTCTGCGCGATCTCCCGGATCGACAGGCCCATCTCGTCGGCGCCGGCGGCGACGGTCTGCACGTTGCGGGAGACCTGCTCGGCCGCGGCGGCGACGAGGTTGGCCTGGTCGCTGGCCTCGCCGGTGCCGCTGGCGATCTGGGCGCTGACCCCGGTGAGCTCGCCGGCGGACGCGGCGAGCGACGAGGCGGTGTGGTCCATGGTCTGTACGGTCGTGCGCATGCTCTCGGTGGCCTTGTTGAGCGCGACGGCCATGACGCCGACCTCGTCGGCGGAGGTGATCTCGACCCGGCGGCTCAGGTCGCCGGCGGCGACGGCGCCGAGCACGTCGGAGACCCGGCGCAGCGGCCGCACGACCAGCGAGGTGACCCACAGGCCGACACCGAACGCCGCGATCAGCCCGAGCACGGCCGCGCCGATCATCATCATCCGGCTGGACTCGTAGTTGTCCTGCGCGTCCGCGCGCCACTGCTCGGCCTCGGCGAACTCCGCCGCCTGCAGCTCGTCGAGGGTGTCCTGGGCCTTGACGATCTGCGGGGTGCCCTTGGCCGCGGCGATCTGCACGTACAGGTCGACGCGGCCGGCGTTGGCGGCGGGGATCATCTCGGCGTCGCGCACCGTCTGGTAGGCCTTCATCGCCGTCTCGACGATCTCGGCCTTGGCGGCGTGGGCGGATGCGGCACCGGCGCGGTACCGCTCGATCGCCGCCATCACCTCCTTGTCGGCGGCGAGGCGCTTGTCGTCGCTGAGCGCGCTGAGCGTGTCGGTGATGCCGTCGCGGATGTCGGACAGCGCGGCGAACTGGGCGCTCTTCGCGGTGACCTTGCGCGTGGTGGCGTTGGCGTCGCTGAGGCCTTGGAGGGCGCCGAACGTCATGGCGATCATGGCGATGCCGGCGACGACGATGGCGCTGAGCACCTTCGTGCGGACCCCGCGGTTGGTGAACCAGTTCATGGGGACCTATTCCTCGCGGTTGCCGGTGCCCGGCTGGCTGGTGTTGACGGCCTTCGTGGTGTCCAGCGCCAGCAGCAGCCGGCCGTCGAGCTTGAACGCGCCGGTGATGAGGTGCCGGCTCGGCCCGTGCAGGGTGTCCGGCGGCGGCTCGAACGTGTCGTCCTGCAGCGTGACGACCTCGCCGATCCGGTCGACCAGCAGGGAGACGGACTCCTCGTCGGTCTTCACGATGACGTTCATGGCCGGTTCGGCGCTCTTCGTGCGGGGCGGCAGCCCGAGCTGCACCCGCAGGTCGACGGCGGCGATGACCTGGCCGCGGAGGTTGAACAGCCCGCCGACGGACTCGGGGGCGAGCGGCACGGGCGTGTACTGGTCGAAGGAGAGGACCTCCTGCACCTTGGCGACGTCGAGCCCGAAGAGCTGGTCGGCGACCTCGAAGGTGGCGTACTGGCGGCTGGCCATGGTCAGGCTCCGGCGTGCTGGTAGGTGTAGTCGGCGGTGGCGTCCGACTGGTACGGGTCGTACGGGTCGGTCGTGGTGTCGATCTTGGTGTGGAAGAGGGGGTCGGCGGCGAGGATGGCGCGGCGGACGTCGAGGAGTTCGGTGACGCGTTGCTGGATGACGGCGGAGCCGAGGAGGCCGTCGTCGCCGAAGTCGCGGCGGGAGTCGTCGAGGCCTTCTTCGACGATGTCGAGGATCTTCTCCACGGCGAGGGCGACGGACCGGCCGTTCTCGGTGTAGACCACGACGGGAACGGTCGGGCCGGACTCGGTTTCGTAGGCGCCGAGCATGTGGGACAGGCGCAGGACGGGCAGGATCTGGTCGCGGTACTGCACGACTTCGCGGCTGCCGGTGCGTTCGATCCGTTCGACGGGGAACTCTTCCAGGCGGGTGACCATGTCCAGGGGGATCGCGACGCGCCGGTCACCGACGCCGGCGATGAGGAGCCGGTCGCCGTTGCCGCCGCCGCGGCGCACGGTGGTGTCGCCTTCGGAGCGTTCCGCGCCGGCGGCGAGGTGGGCCCGGCGGGCGAGGGACGCGACGTCGAGGATGAGGGCGACCCGGCCGTCGCCGAGGAGGGTGGCGCCGGCGTACGTGCCGATGTCCTTGAACCGGCTCGTGAGCGGCTTGACGACGACCTCTTCGGTGTTGAGGACCCGGTCGACGACGAGGCCGAAGCGCTTGCCCTCGGCCTGGAGCACGGCGACGTAGACGTCCTTGTTGTGGTCGCCGTCGCGGTGCAGGCCGAGGGTGTCGTCGAGGTAGACGAGCGGGAGGAGCTTGCCGCGCAGCCGGTACACGGGGGCGTCCATGGCGTGTTCGACGACGCGTCCGGACTGCCCGTCGAGGTACACGAGTTCGTGCACGGCGACCTGTGGGATGACGTACCGCTCGTTGCCGCACTCGATCGTCAACGCCTGGATGATGGCCAGGGTCAGCGGGATCGTGAGCCGCCAGGTGGTGCCCTTACCCACGACGGAGTCGACGTCGACGGCGCCGCCGATCCGTTCGATGTTGGTCTTCACCACATCCATGCCGACACCACGACCGGACACGTTCGTGACCGCCTTCGCCGTGGAGAACCCCGGCCGGAACACCAACGCCAGGATCTCCCGCCGATCCATCGTCGCCAACTGATCCCGGGACACGAGACCCTTCTCCACCGCGATCCGCGCGATCTTGTCCGGGTCGATCCCCGACCCGTCATCACGGACCTCGACGATCACATGCCCACCCTCGTGGTAGGCACGCAACGTCAACGTCCCCTCCGGGTTCTTCCCCGCCGCGACGCGATCCTCCGGCGTCTCGATCCCATGATCGACAGCGTTACGGACCAGGTGGGTCAGCGGGTCCTTCACCGCTTCGAGGAGGGACCGGTCGAGCTCGGTCTCCTTGCCTTCCTGGGCAAGGCGGATCTGTTTGCCGAACGTCGAGGACAGGTCCCGCACCACCCGGGGCAGCTTCGACCACAAATGATCGATCGCCTGCATCCGGGTCTTCATCACCGACTCCTGCAGTTCGGAGGTGATGAGGTTCAACCGCTGACCCGTCCGCGTCATCCCCGGATCCGCCACCGAACCGATCGCCCGGATCAACTGATTCCGGGTCAGCACCAACTCCCCGACGAGGTTCATCAGCTTGTCCAGCAGATCCACATCCACCCGGATCGACTGATCCGCCACACTGCGCTTGGTTACGCCGTCCTCGGCGGGGGCGTCACCACCAGGAGCACCCGGCTTGGCGCCACCGCCGGAAGCGGCACCAGCGGGAGCGGCACCGGCAGGCGCGGCGGCGGGCCGCGCGGCGCTGGGAGCCGGGGCGGCGGCCGGCAGCGCGGCGTCGGCAGCGGCGGGAGCGGGGGCAGCGGCGGCGGGAGCGGGGACAGGCGCGGCTACAGCGGGGGCGACGACCACGACCGGCTCGACCACGACGACCTCGACGACGGGCGTCGGATCGATGACGGTGCCCGACACGGCGGCCGGTTCTGCGGCAGGTTCTGCGGCTGGCGCCTTGGTGGTGTCGACGGCGGGTGCGGCGGCAGCGGGTTCGGCGGCAGCGGATTTGGCGGCGGCCGGCGGTGCGGCGGCAGGGGCGGCGGGAGCGGCGGCGGCGGCCCTGGCGGGCGGCGCGCCGTCGGTGATGCAGGCGTTGACGGCGGCGATCACACCTGTGTCGTCGCCTTCGAGCTCCTGACCGTGTTCCTCGATCTCCGACAGCAGACCGCGGACCGTGTCCACCATCCGCAGCAGCGCGTCCGTGGTCGACGGCGTCATGCCCTGCGCCCCGTCACGGAGACGGGACAGCAGCGACTCCCCGACGTGCGTCACCTTCTCCAGACGGTTGAACGCCAGGAAACCGGACGTGCCCTTGATCGTGTGGATCGTCCGGAAGATCGACGACAACAGCTCCCGCGACCCGGGCGCCGCTTCGAGGGCCACCAGGTCCCGGTCCAGCTGGTCCAGGTTCTCGTGCGACTCCACGAGAAACTCCTGAACGATGTCACCCAAGTCGCTCACGGCCAGGCTCCCTTCAGCCCTCACCGGGACAAACCACCCGCCGGGACCTGGAACGGGTCCTTAACGGCAAACTCACAGGGACCATCGGCACCCTGGAGGGCCGGTCAAGGAGATTCGTTGCGTTCCGGTGAGCAGACGGTCACGCGGTGTTAGTTGAGCTCCGCGGGGCGCGGGCCCGTGAGCGGGTCGCGGCGCACCAGGGTGGCCTGCCGGATCAGGCGGCGGGACGTGCTGAGCTTCGGCTCGCACGTGACGAGCGTGAGCAGCGGCCCGGCGCCGGGCGCGGGCGGGGCGAGGACCTCGCTCTGCTCCGGCCGCACGACGCTGCCGTCGACGACGCGGTAGACCAGCCAGGTGTCCCGGGTCTCGACCACGACCGGCGCGCTGACCTCGAGCTCGTCGAGGTCCCAGAAGACGCCCGGGTAGCGGTGCCCGGCGATGCCCGCGTTGCCGGTCTCGCCGAACGCGGCGGTGCCGGTGATGTGCCCGGGGCCGAGCATGAGCCGGTCGTCCCCGGACCCTTCGACGACGAAGAGCTTCAGCCGCAGCGTCGGTACGTGCAGCACCGCGACCGGCCCGTCGCCGCTGTCACGGGCGGGGCGCACGGGCATCCCGGCCGGCGGGCGGCGGCCGGCCGCCTCGGCGGCGACGGTCGCGTCCGAGGTGACCCGCCGGGGCTCGCCGGCCCATTCGGCAGCGAGGCGCTCCTGGGCGGCCTGGACGGCGCGGACCCGGCCCCACCAGCTCCACGCCGTCACGCCGCCCGCGGCCACGCCGGAGGCGAGCAGCAGGACGGCCGCGAACAGGAGCAGGCGGGTCGTCCGGTCGCCACGCCTGCCGGTATCCACAAATTGGACTATAGGCGTTGAAATTCGGGCAGAAGGAGCTTCGCTCGCCATTCAGCCGGACGGTGGCCGCCGCGGACCGGCGCCTCCCCGCTCGCACCCCGGACCACAACCGGCCCGCACCCGGGGTAACGCTGAATGGGCGGGTGAGGATCTGGCTGTGGTTCTTGACGTGCGCCGCCGTCGCGTCCGCCGCGGCCGCCGCCCTGACGCCGAACGGCTTCGGCGCGTTCTGGGTCGCGGTGCAGGTGGCCTGCCTCGGCGCGGCGGTGGTCGGCGTGCGCCGGCACCGCCCGGCGCCCGCCGCCACGTTCTGGCTGCTCATCGCCGGCGTCGGCGTCTCGTGCGGCACGACCGCCGCCGAGGTCGCCGTGCCGGGCCTCGCGCCGGCGGCGGAGGCGGGCTACCTGCTGTCCTACCCGCTGACGGGCGTCGCGCTGTGGCTGCTCGCCCGCCGCCTGCGGCCGTGGTCCTCGAACCGCCTGCTCGACGCCGTCATCGCCCTCATCGGCATGGCGCAGCTGGCGTGGGCGTTCGTGCTGTACCCGCTGCTGTCCCGGGCCGGCCTGGACCAGGCGACGACCGCCGGCATCACCACCCTCGCCGTCTGCGACCTCCTCGTCGTGTCGATGCTGCTGCGCGTCGCGTTCGCGGCCCGGCCCGGCGTCGCGTACGGCCTGCTGCTGGCGTCGACGGCCGCGATGGTCCTCACCGACGTCAGCTACGTGATCATGTACGTCTGGGGGCGCGGCGGCGTCGTCGAGGCACCGATGGCCTCCGTCGGGTGGCTCGCCTGGAGCTTCCTGCTCGCCGCGGCGTGCCTGCACCCGGACATCCGCGACATCGGCGACCGTCCCCGCCCGGGCGACGTGAGCGCCACCCCCATCGCCGGGTTCATCGCCCTGGCGCTGCTCGGCCCGGCCGTCCTCATCGCCGACCTCGGCATCCACCGCGGCACCGGGTCGTGGGTGCACTCGCTCGTGCCGGCGGTCCTCACCGCCGCGCTCATGGTGGCGATGGTGCTGCGCCTCGGCCGGGCGCTGCGGGAGCGCACGTCGCTGCAGCAGGAGCTGGCGTTCCGCGCCCAGCACGACGTGCTGACGGGCCTGGCCAACCGGGAGGAGTTCCGCGCCCGCCTGCAGGCCGGCATCGACGCGCTCGACGGCGTCGGCCTGCTCATCGTCGACCTCGACGGGTTCAAGGACGTCAACGACACGCTCGGCCACCCCGCGGGCGACGCGCTGCTGCAGCAGGCGGCCGCCCGGCTGCGCGCCATCGCCGGCCCCGGTGACCTCCTCGCCCGGCTCGGCGGCGACGAGTTCGCGGTGGTCTGCGCCGGCCCCGCCGGGCTCGACGACCTCGCCGAGCGGTGCGTCGCCGACCTCGCCCTGCCGTACCTCGTCGACGGCCGGGAGCTGCGCCTCACCGCGAGCGCCGGCGTCTACGCCGGCGAGCCGGCCAGCACCGGCGAGGCGCTGCAGAACGCCGACCTGGCGCTCTACGCGGCGAAGGAGGCGGGCCGCAACCGCGCCGAGCGCTACGACCCCGCGATGCGCGCCGCGCAGGTCGCGCACGCCGCGCTCGCCGAGCAGCTGCGGGCCGCCGTCGACGGCACAGGCGGCGGCAGCGGCGGCGGGTTCGCCGTGCACTACCAGCCGGTCGTCGACGTCCACACCGGGCGCGTAGCGGCGGTCGAGGCGCTGCTGCGCTTCACCGCTCCCGACGGGACGGCGGTCTCGCCGGTGCGCTTCGTGCCCGTCGCTGAGGAGACCGGGCTGATCGGCCGGCTCGGCGCCTGGGTCCTGGAACGCGCGGCGACCGACGCCCGCGCCTGGCACGCCTCGCACGGCATCTCCGTCACCGTGAACGTCTCCGGCCGCCAGCTGCGCAACCCGCGGTTCGCCGACGAGGTCCTCGCCACCCTCAAGCGCACCGGTCTGCCCGGCGCGGCGCTCGTCCTGGAGATCACCGAGACGGTCCTGGTGACCGCGACCGTCGAGGAGACCGAGGCGGTCAGCCGGCGGCTCGCCCGGCTGCGCGCCCACGGCGTCCGGATCGCCATCGACGACTTCGGCACCGGCTACTCGTCCCTCGCGTACCTGCGTACCCTGCCCATCGACGTGCTGAAGATCGACCGGGCGTTCGTGTCCAGGGTCGCCGACCGCCAGGAGAAGGCACTCTTCCGCGCCGTCGTCGAGCTCGCCCGCGCCATGTACCTCCGCCCGGTCGCCGAGGGCGTCGAGACCGAGGAGCAGGCCGCCGCGCTGCGCGAGCTGGACTGCGACTACGCCCAGGGCTTCCTGTTCGCCCGACCGATGCCCGCCGACGCCCTGCAGACCTTCCTCGCCGGCCAGCTGGTGCCTTAGGTCCTACCGTCCTGCTCCTGGGCGGTCCGCAGGGTCGAGGAGTGCGGGACCCAGTCGGCGAGCAGGACGGGGTGGCCGAGCCTGCGCAGCGTCGTCACCACCTCCGGGTCGTCGTCGACGACGACCGCGATCGACGACTCGCGGGCCAGCCGGGCCAGCTGAGCGGACTTGAAGTCCCTCGCCGGGCGGCGGTCGCCGGCCGGCCGCATGAAGAGCAGCTCGGCGGGCAGGCCCGCCCGGCGCAGCCAGGCGTCGGTCACCGGGCGCAGGTGCTCGGGGCGGCCGGTGAGCCAGACCAGGACGTGCTCGGCGGCGTGCCGCAGCGCGAGCTCCACGCCCTCCGGCAGGACCGGGTCGCGGTCCGCGGCGGCGAAGAACCGGGCCCAGTCCTTGGGCCGCCGATCGAGGTGCCTGAGCCGGTGCCGGACGTCGGCGACCACACCGTCGATGTCGAACACGGCGAGCGCCGCGTCCCGCTCCACTGCTTCGTCCACGGGCACATCATGCCGTTCATCCGCCAGTACCGTCACACTGGAAACGGCAGGTGACAGATATTTCGGAAACGTCGGGTTCACCCTCGAGGAAGTACGCCAAGCGGACGTTTTCGCAGCTCAACCGGCGTAGTCTTCGCACCGGGCGTGGCGGCCGCGGCAGAGCGGCCACAGGGGACGAGGCCCAGCGTGGCGGTGCCCCACCGCGCCGATCGAAGGGGGTGTCCGCTTGATGCGGATCATGTTGGCCGGCCTCCGGGTCGCCCGAGTGGAAGCCTACGACCATGTGGCCGCCTGAGGCGGAGCGGTTCGCGGACCGGACGGCCGCGGGTCGCATGCTCGGCACGGCGGTCGCGGCACACCTGCGGCAGCTCGACATGACGCAGGCCCCGCTGGTGCTCGCGCTCCCCCGGGGCGGGGTCCCCGTCGGGCACGCGGTGGCGGAGGCCCTGCGAGCCGACTTCGACCTGATGGTCGCCCGGAAGATCGGCCTGCCGTGGCAGTCCGATCAGGGTGTCGGCGCGATCGCGGAGAACGGCCCACCGGTGTTCGACCGCAGCGCGCTCGCGTGCGCCGGGCTGAACACCAGTGACCTCGCGCCCGCCGTCCAGCGGGAGCGGGTGGAGCTGCGGCGCCGCCAGGAGCGGTACCGCGGGTCACGGCCGGCCGCCGAGGTCACCGGACGGGTGGTCGTGCTCGTCGACGACGGGCTGGCGACCGGGGTCACCGCGCGGGCGGCGATCCGGGCGCTGCAGACCCAGAAGCCGGCGCACATCGTGTTCGCGGCCCCGGTCTGCGCCGCGGAGTCGGTGGACCTGCTCACCGGCGACGTCGACGCGGTGATCGACATCCACTCCCCCCGGGAGTTCCACGCCCTCGGTCTCTACTACACCGATTTCACCCCGGTCACCGACGCGGACGTCAGCGACATCTGCGCCATGGCCTGGGGCGCCGTGAAGGTGCCCACGCCGGTCTGACCGGCACACCGCACGCACTGCCCGCCTCCAGGGTTTAACCCACCGGGGGCGGGTAGAGCGTCACCCCATGAGGGCGAGTCTTGCCGCGACCGTCGAGGTCCGCGGGGATGCGACCGTGGTGCACGTGGCCGGGAGTCTCGGCGTGAGCACCGCGCCGATGCTGCGCACCACCGTCCTGGAATGTCTCGCCGCCGAGCCGGCGCTCATCGTGCTCGACGTCGCCGGGCTGCAGGCCCACGACGACGTCGCACTGACCGTGCTCCCGGCCCTCGCCCAGCACGCCGCTGCCTGGCCCGGCAGCGCCGTCACCATGGCGGCCGCCCCCGCGCCGCTGCGCTCCGCGCTGGACCGCATGGCGGTCGCGCGGCAGATCCCCCTGTTCGCGACCACCGACGCGGCCATCGCGCACGGTGGCGCCGGCGCGCCCGGCGGCGAGCCGCGCGCGATGCGGGTCAAGCTCCAGCCGATGGTCGACGCGACCGCCGCGGCGCGGCACCTGGTGGACCGGGCCTGCCGGACGTGGGGGGTGTCGCGCCTGGCCGACCTCGCCGAGCTCATCGTCACCGAGCTGGTCAGCAACGGGGTCCGGCACGCGCGCACCGAACTGGAGGTCCGGGCCGGGCTGCGCCACCGCCAGCTGCACCTCTCCGTGCGCGACGGCAGCCGCGAGCTGCCGGTCCGCGGCACGACCGGGGACACCCTCGCCGAGAGCGGCCGCGGGCTGCTCGTCGTCGAGGCGCTCACCCACCGGTGGGGCTGCACGCCGCTGCCCGACGGCAAGGTCGTCTGGGCCACCCTGCGCGCATAAAAGCGCCACGGAAAGGTCACCCGGTACCTCACCCTTTCACATATTCATTGGCAATTCCCCCGTGCGTACAGTGACCGGGAAAGCAATTCCGCCCGGTTCCACGACCGCACGCTCAACCGCGAATCGCTTGCTGCGCAACGCGATGGGATAGGGGGGAGTCTCCACCATGGAGACAATGCCCATATACAGAGACCGATTTGATTCGGCACTTTCACTGGAATCATGGCGCGAAGGAGACGAGGAGATCCTGCGGCCGGCCGGGGTGCTCGACCATGCGGCGAGCCTCGACCTGCGACACGCGCTCAGCCAGCGGCTGGACGCCGGACAGGTCAACCTGACCGTCGACCTTTCGCGGCTGCGACTGCTCGACTGCGCGGCCGCCGACACCCTGCTGCGGGCCCAGCTGGAGGCCCAGGAGCGCGGCGGTGGCCTGCGCACCCCGGGCGCCTCCGACCTGGTGCTCGACGTCCTGGAGATCATCGGGGCGGCGAAACGCCTGCGGGCCTACGACGATCCACCGGTCGGCGCGCCGCCGCCGGTACAGGAGGACGAAGAGCCGCAGAGCCAGTGGACGACGGTCAACGAGCTGCTGCGCCAGGCCGCCTCGATGGACGTCGCGGACACCCGGCGGGGTGCGCTGCGGCAGCGGGCGATCGAGCACAGCCTGCCCCTGGCCGACCGCCTGGCGCGCCGGTTCCACGGGATGGGCGAGTCGCCCGCCGACCTCAGCCAGGTCGCCGCGCTCGGGCTGATGAAGGCGATCGACGGCTTCGACCCCGACTACGGCACCGACTTCGGCGGCTACGCGACCCCGACGATCGTCGGGGAGCTGAAGCGGTACTTCCGGGACAAGGGCTGGGGCGTGCACGTGCCCCGGCGGCTCCAGGAGCTGCGGATCGAGATCAACCGGGTGCGGGACACGCTCGGGCAGCGGCTGGGGCGCTCCCCCACGCCGCGCGACGTCGCCGAGCATCTCGGTGTCGCCGAGGACCAGATCCTGGAGGCGCTGGTGGCGTCCTCGGCCTACCGGCCGGTGTCGCTGTTCGCGCCGCTCGGCGGGGACGACGACGCGGGCACGCTCGCCGACGTGCTCGGCGACGACGACCGCGACATCGACGGCGTCGAGTTCCGGCAGGCCGTCAAGCCGCTGATCGCCCGCCTGCCGGAGCGGGAGCGGCGGATCCTGTCGCTGCGTTTCTACGGCAACCGCACCCAGGCGCAGATCGCCGCCGACCTCGGGATCTCCCAGATGCACGTGTCGCGGCTGCTGTCGCGCACCCTGGAAGGATTACGGCGCGCGTTGCTCGACGGTTGAGAACCAGGCGCGCCGGGTAGGAGGCGGCGTGTCCGAAGGGGGAAACGTGACGGAGCTCCACACGGTGGAGATCGCCGCCGTGCTGCGCCAGCTCACCGCCCGCCTGATCGCCAGCGACGACCTCGACGAGGCCCTCGAGGACCTCGTCGAGACCGCTGCCGACCTGGTGGACGGGGCGTCGTGGTGTGCGGTCACGCTGGTGCGGGCGGGCGGCCCGTCGACGGCCGCCGCCTCGTCCGAGCTGCCGGCGACACTGCACGACAGCCAGTACCACAGCGGCACCGGACCCTCGATGGAGGCGATCCGCACCCGTGACCTCATCGTCAGCGCCGACCTGTCGTCGGACGAGCGGTGGCCGGGCTGGCGCGAGCACGCGCTGGAGGCCGGGGTGCACGGCGTCCTGACCGTCCCGGTCGACATCGACGAGCAGGTCATCGGGGCGTTGACGGTGTACGCGGCGCAGCCCGGACGGTTCACCCCGGACGCGGGGCTCACGGCGATGCTGATCGCCGAGCACGCCGGGCTGCTGCTGGCCGCGGTCCTCGACCGTGGGCGGCAGGCGAACCTGCACGCGACGCTGACGGAGGCCCTCGCCGACGGCGAGATCGTCAACCGGGCCATCGGGATCATGATGGTGCAGCGGGCGTGCTCGTCGGAGGCGGCCCTCGAGGTGCTGCACGGCACCGCGGGCCGGCTCGGGCTGCCGCTCGCCGCGGTCGCCCAGCGGCTCGTCGAGACCGTCGAGCGCCGTGCGACCGTCGGCTAGACCGCCGCCTGGACCGCTGCCTCGGGCCCCGGCCGCTCACATCTCGCCGCGGTCGCCCAGCGGCTCGTCGAGACCGTCGAGCGCCGCGCGACCGTCGGCTAGACCGCCGCCTGGACCGCTGCCTCGGGCCCCGGCCGCTCACATCAGTGACAGCGCGGTCGCGATGCTGATCCCGATGTCGGCGTAGATCGTCAGGGCCTGCTGCCAGTGGTGGCGGGCCTTCTCGGTGTCGCCCTCGGCCCGGTGCGCGTGCGCCAGGCCGTTGTGCGCGTCGGCCTGCTCGCGGCGGTCGCCGGCGCGGTCGGCCAGGGCCAGGGCGGCGGCGTAGCTGGCCTGCGCGGTGCCGATGTCGCCGGCCGCGAGCAGCGCGGCGCCCAGCCCGTTGGTGATCTTCGCCGTGCGGTGGTGCCCGGCGGCCGTGCCCGGGTCGCCCGGCCGGTGCGCCGCCAGGCCGAGGCCGGTCAGCGCCCGCGCCTCGGCCGCCCGGTCCCCCTGCCGGCGGGCGGCGGCGTACGCGTGGGCGTGCAGGAGGAGCCCGTCGCGGTCGCCGCTGCCGAAGGAGCGCCGCACGGCCGAGGCCAGCGCCGTGGTGTGGCCGGGCCAGCCGTGGGCGGCGGCGTGCCCGGCCACGGCGACGAGGTTGGCCCGCTCGGCGTCGAGCCACGCGCGGGCGGCCACCGCCCCGTCGAAGGCCGGCCCGGCCGGGTCGCGGTCCGGCCTCCGGCGGGGCCGTGGCCCGCCCGGGACCAGCAGGCGCGCCGCCGCCCGGGCGGTGTGCAGGTAGTGGTCGAACAGGCGGGTGAGGCCGGCCCGGGCGGCGCCCGGCGGCTCCTCCTCGGCCGCGCGGTCCGCGGCATACGCGCGCAGCAGGCCGTGGAAGGTGTACCGGCCGGGCGTCGCCTCGGCGACCAGGTGGGTGTCCGTCAGCTCGGCCAGCAGCGCGCGGGTCTGCGGGACGGGCAGCCCGGCCAGACGGGCCGCCGCCGGCGCGGCGAGATCCTCCGCGGGCTGCAGCCCCAGCAGGCGGAACAGGCGCGCCGCGGCGGCGCTCAGCTCCCGGTACGACCACGAGAACGCCGCCCGGACGTCGGTGTCCGGGTCGCCGGTGGTGAGCGCGGCGAGGCGGGCACGGTCGTCGCCGAGCTGCGCCACCAGGTCGGCCAGGGACGCCTGCGGGCGGGTGATGGCGCGGGCGGCCGCGATGGCCAGGGCCAGCGGCAGGCGGGCGCAGCGCTCCACGATCAGGTCGGCCGCGCGGGGCTCGGCGGCCGTCCGCCGCTTGCCGAGGCGGTGCGCCAGCAGGTCCCGGCTCTCGTCGGGGGTCAGGACGTCCAGCGGCACGAGGTGCGCGCCCTGGCCGGCGATGAGACTCGCGAGGGTGCGCCGGCTGGTGATCAGGACGTGGCAGCCGGGCGCGCCGGGCAGCAGCGGCCGGACCTGCTCGGCGTCGCGGGCGTTGTCCAGCAGGAGCAGGACGCGCCGGTCCGCGAGCAGGGTGCGCAACAGCGCGGACCGGGCGTCCGTCCCGGCCGGGATCCCCGCCGCCGGGACGCCCAGCGCCGTCAGGAAGCCGTGCAGGACCTCACCCGGGTCCCGCGGGGCGGCCGGGTGGTGCCCGCGGAGGTCGGCGTGGAGCTGGCCGTCCGGGAACCGGCCCCGCACCCGGTGCGCCCAGTGGACCGCGAGCGCGGTCTTGCCGACGCCGGCCGGCCCGGACACCGCCGTGATGACGACCGCCGATCCGGCGGGGTGGGCGGCGAGGATGCCGTCGAGCCGCGTCACGGCGGCGAGCCGCCCGGCGAACTGCGGGAGGTCGGCCGGCAGCTGCGCGGGCGGCGGCGCCGCACCGGCCTCCGCGGGCCCGGTCCCTAGCTGCGCGCCGGATGCGCCCGTCTCCGGGGGCGGCGGCCGCAGGGCCCGCCGGTGGGCGGCGAGCAGCTCCGGGCCGGGCTGGATGCCCAGCTCGGCCGCCAGCCGGTGGCGGATGGCGGCGTACGCGTTGAGCGCGGCGGCCTGCAGGTCACCGGCGGCGAGGACGGTGATGAGGCACGCGTGCAGCGGCTCGTGGAGCGGGTTGGCGATGGCGAGCTCGCGCAGCAGGGGCAGGCACGCCGCGGCCCGTCCACTGCGCAGCGCCAGCTCCGCATACCGCAGCGCCGCCGCGATCCGCTCGTCGCCGAGCGCGACGAGCAGCGGATGGCCGTGCAGCTGCGGGATGTCGCTGAGCGGACCGCCGCGCCACAGCGCCAGGGCGGCCTCCAGGAGCTCGACGGCCTCGGCCGGCCGCGCCGTGCGGCTCAGCCGCATCAGGCGCCGGAACTCGGCGAGGTCGAGCTGGTCGTCGGCGAGGTCGAGCCGGTAGCCGCCGGGTGTGCGGCTGAGCACGGCCGGGCGCAGGGCCGACCGGAGCCTGGACAGGTAGGTCTGCACCGCGCGCACCGGCGACCGGGCGTCCCCGAGCAGCTCGACCAGGTCGGTCATCGGCGCGGGCTCGTTGGCCGACAGGGCCAGGCGGGCGAGCACCGCGCGGCGGCCGCCACGGCCCACCGGCACGTCGGCGGTGTCGCGGTGCACGGCGAGCGGCCCCAGGACGCCGATCCGCACGGGGTGGCCGGCGCCGGCGGCCGCGCCCGGTGGATCCCGGTCCCGCGGCTCGGCGGCCCGGCGCAGGGCGGTCTCGGCCGCGCCGTCGAGCGCGAGCGCGGCGGCGATGGCGTCGACGAAGCGCCGCTGCGGCCGGCGGGTGCGCCCCTGCTCCAGGTCACGGATCGCGGCGAGGCTGATGCCGGCGCGATCGGCCAGGTGCCGCTGGGTGAGTCCCGCCGCGTGGCGGCCCGCTCTGAGCAACCCGCCGAACCCGCCGCTGACGTCGTTCACGCACCGGACCCCCGTCCCGTCGGGTCCACCCTAGTACGGGTTCCGGCGCACGCTCACCCTGCACATCGAAACATGGACATGAATATTGCACTTCGACGCCGGCCCGCTGGTCACGGTCGGTCCGGCCGGTGCGGACCAGGTACGGGTTCGCGATCGGGACCGATCGGAAGCACGCCCCGCCGATGATGGTCATCGATCGATACGACACGGCGGAAGGGAACAGGGTGTTCAGATCGTTGAAGCACATGGGTGCGGCGCTGGTGGCGGTGCTCGCCGTACTGGTGGCGGTGCCCTCGCCGGCGCAGGCCTCCTCCGGCGGGGGTTGCGGCCCTCGCGTCTCCTACCACTTCGGCGGTGCGGGCGTGCTGTACGTCACGTCCTGCATCAGCTTCAGCAGCCCGCACCTGAAGCCCGACTTCTACGTCGAGAGCAACGCCCCCGGCGGGTTCACCTGCCAGGTCAAGCAGCAGATGCGGATCAACGGCTCCGCCGTGAGCGGCGGAGCCCACGTCTCGAGCTGCGTCGCCGGCCACTACGGCCCGTGGAACTACGCGGTCCTCCCGCCGACCGGCTACGCCGACGCCCGGATCGCCATCGTCGTCAACGGTGTCGAGCAGGTCGTCTCGTACAGCCCCAACGTGTACTTCCCGTAACCACCCCCGGAAACACGGCCGCACCGGCCCGCCGTCCTTGGCGAAACCGGTGCGGCCGTGCCTGTGCTGGTTCAGACGGTCAGGGTCCAGCTGTCCAGGTAGCCCGTGTTGCCCTTGTACGAGTCGCGCACCCGCAGCTTCCAGGTCCCGTTCTTCATGCGGGCGCTCATGTTGACGGTGTAGGCGGCGTCGAGGTTCTTCGCCTTGTCCTTCGAGTTGGCGGCCTTGAGGCGCTTGACGGAGCCGTTCGGCGCGATCAGCTCGACCACCAGGTCGCCCCGCTTGGCGTGCACGACGTGCACCTCGACGCGGGTCTTCGCCGACGCCTTGCCGGCGCAGCCGCTGACGACGACGGCGGTGGTGACGGTGCCGCGGTCGCGGATCGTGGCGTCGGCGCCGTTGGTGCGCACGTTGCAGGGGGCCGGTGCCGGGGCGGGTGTGGCGACGACGGCGACCGGCTGCGTGACGGGCTGCTGGGTGACCGGCTGCTGGGTCACGGGCTGCTGGGTGACGGGGGCGACGGCCGGGGCCTGGAGCAGCCGGTTCGGCGAGCCGGTGCCGGGGTTGGCGACGACGCCCGCCACCGACGTGGCCAGGAGCGCGCTCTGCACCTGCGCCGGGCTCGCCGACGGGTTCGCCGACAGGTAGAGCGCCGCGGCGCCGGCGACGTGCGGGGACGCCATCGAGGTACCGCTCATGATCGCCGAGCCGTGGTCGCCGCTGTTGCTGGCGGAGGTGATCGCGACGCCGGGGGCGAACACGTCGACGCAGGCGCCGTAGTTGGAGAACGAGGCCCGGTTGTCGCCGGAGTCGGTGGCGCCGACGGTGATCGCCTCGGGCGTGCGGGCCGGGGAGATGTCGCACGCGTCGACGTTCTCGTTGCCGGCGGCGAGCGCGTACGTGACACCGGAGGCGATCGAGTTGCGGACCGCCTGGTCCAGGGCCGGGCTGGCGGAGCCGCCGAGACTCATGTTGACGACCGCGGGCTTCTGCGCGTTCGCGGTCACCCAGTTGATGCCGGCGATGATGCCGGAGTAGGAGCCGGAGCCGTTGCAGTCCAGGACCCGGACGCTGACGATGCTCACGGACTTCGCGACGCCGTAGGTGCTGCCGCCGATCGTGCCGGCGACGTGGGTGCCGTGGCCGTGGCAGTCGCTCGCGTCGGTGTCGTTGTCGACGAAGTCGTAGCCGGAGCGGGCCCGGCCGCCGAACTCGCTGTGCGTCATCCGGACGCCGGTGTCCAGCACGTACGCGGTGACGCCGGCGGCGCCGGAGGTGTAGGAGTACGTGCCGTTGAGCGGCAGGCTCGCCTGGTCGATGCGGTCCAGCCCCCACGGCGCGCCGGTCTGGCTGGCGGCGAGCTCGACGGTGCGGTCCTGCTGGACGTAGTCGACGAGCGGGTTGGCGGCGAGCCGCTTGGCGCCGCGCTCGGTGAGCCGCGCCGAGAAGCCCTTCAGCGTGCTGCCGAACGAGCGCTCCACCTGCCCGCCGAAGCGGTCGGCGAGGCGGCTGGCACTGCCCGCCGTGTCGGCGGCGGCGACCGTGTCCTTGAGGACGACGATGTACCGGTCGCGGATCGCGCCGGGCTGCCCGGCGTCGCGGATCTGCCCCTCCGCCGGGGCGGCCAGGGCCGGAGATCCGGCGGTCACGAGTCCGGCGACCGCGGCGGCGGCGACGAACGTGGCGCGCAGGGTGACTCGCATCTGGCTTTGCCCCTCCCGAAGTGGTGACGTGCGTGCTTCACCAGATTCGGGAGCCGGCGGTGCGGCCCCGGTTCGCCGCGGGTTGCGGTGCGGTTGCGGGCCCTGTGTGCCTAGTGGGACAGGCAGTTGATGGTGGCGAGGAGGGAGTTGAGGGGACGGCCGCGGGTGAGTTTCGTGTCCGCGAGGGACAGGCCGTGCACCGACGTGGCGTGCGGCGCGTTGGCGCTGTAGAAGACCACCGGCACGTCGGCCGTCGCCTGGTTGCCGCGGAACAGGTCGAGCAGCTCGTCGCCGTCGACGCGGGGCAGGTGCAGGTCGAGCACGGCCACGTCGAAGTGCGGCTGACCGGCGGCGACGTCGAGGGCCTCCTGCGGTGTGGCCGCGGTGATCACGTGGTGGCCGCCGATCTGCAACCTGATCGCGGTGGTCTCGCGGATGTCCGCGTCGTCGTCGACGAGCAGCACTCGTGCCATGGCAGCAGGGTTCCCTTCCCGACGGATCGCAACCGTCTCATCGGCCGGGGAACCCTGCCACGTGAAGCAACTTGCCCCGCTGTCCGTCCGGCGTCGCGTCCGCCGGACGCAGACGTCAGGAACCCGACCTGCGACGGCGCAGGACGATCACCGCGACGACCACGACGACGATGACCACGACGGCGCAACAGCAGCCCCCGATCAGGCTGCTGCCGCCGCTGACCTTGGGTTTCTTCTTCGCCACCTCGCCGCTGAACTCGAGCACCGAGGGGTTCAGCGAGCTGACGACGTATGCGAACAGTGCAATCATTCCGTCACGGTAACGGGTGCTGTCACGCCCTTCATGCCCTGATCCAGGCGGTCGTGTCCGGGGGCAGGCTGCCGTCGGCGGCCAGGTCGCCGCTGGCCAGCAGGACCTCACCCGGCGGGAGCGGGGCCGGCACCTGACCGAAGTTGGTGATCACCCGGATCCCGCCGTTGCGGAAGTCGACGAGCTCGTCACCGTCGTTCCAGTCCAGGGTGCCGCGGCCCAGCTCGTACGAGCGGCGCAACCGCAACGCCTCGGTGTAGAGCGACAGGGTCGAGCCGGGGACGCCCCGCTCGGCGTCGGCGGCGAAGCGACCCCAGTCGGCGGGCTGCGGCAGCCACGACGCGGCGGCCGGCCCGAAGCCGAACGACGGGGCGTCCCGCTCCCACGGCACCGGCACGCGGCAGCCGTCGCGGCCCCGGACCTCGTGCTTGGAGCGGAACCAGGTCGGGTCCTGGCGCTCACCGTCGGGCAGCGTCGTGTGCTCCGGCAGGCCGAGCTCCTCGCCCTGGTACAGGTATGCGGAGCCGGGCAGCGACAGCATCAGCATCGTGGCGGCCCGGGCCCGGCGCAGGCCGAGCGCCTCGTCGGGCTGCGGGTCGCCGACGCCGATGCCGCCCTGCGTGCTGTACCCGGGCTCGAACCCGAGCCGGGACGCGTGCCGCACGACGTCGTGGTTGGACAGCACCCACGTACACACGGCGCCGACCGGAGCGACGCCGGCGATCGAATCCGTGATCGCCGTGCGCTGGTCCGCGGCGGTCCACGGGGCCATCAGGTAGTTGAAGTTGAACGCCTGGTGCATCTCGTCGGGGCGGATGTAGCGGGCCATCCGCTCGGCCGGCGACACCCAGGCCTCGCCGACCATCATCCGGTCGCCGTCGTAGGAGTCCAGGACCCGCCGCCACTCGCGGTAGATGTCGTGGACGCCGTCCTGGTCCCACATCGGCGGGGTGCGGTGCTCGGCGCCGGGGCTGGTGATCGGCACCTGCGCCTCGGTCCAGTCGGGCAGGCCGCTCTCCTTGATCAGGCCGTGCGCGACGTCGACCCGGAACCCGTCGACCCCCCGGTCGAGCCAGAAGCGCAGCACGTCGACGAACATCTGCCGGACCTCGGCCAGGTCCCAGTTGAGGTCGGGCTGGCTCGTGTCGAACAGGTGCAGATACCACTCGCCGTCCGGCACGCGGGTCCAGGCGGGGCCGCCGAAGACGCTCTGCCAGCCGTTGGGCGGCAGCTCACCGTCGGGGCCCAGGCCCTTGCGGAAGTGGTAGCGCTCCCGCGACTTGCTTCCGGGACCGGCGGCGAGGGCCTCCTGGAACCAGACATGGTCGCTGGAGGTGTGGTTGGGCACCAGGTCGACGACGACCCGCAGGCCGCGCGCCTTCGCGGCGGCGACGAGGGCGTCGAAGTCCTCCAGGGTGCCGAACCGGGGGTCGACGTCGCGGTAGTCGGCGACGTCGTATCCCGCGTCGTGCTGCGGCGAGGGATAGAACGGCGACATCCACAGCGCGTCGACACCCAGCTCGGCCAGGTGGTCCAGGCGCGACGTGATGCCGCGCAGGTCCCCCATACCGTCGCCGTCCGCGTCCGCGAACGAGCGTGGGTAGACCTGATAGATCACGGCATCACGCCACCAGACCAGCGAACTCACCCCTTGACTCCACCGGCCAGCAGGCCGCGAACGAAAAATCTCTGCAACGACAGGAACACGATGATCGGGATGACCATCGAGACGAACGCCCCGGAGGTCAGCCGTTGCCAGTCGTTGCCTCGGGTACCCGCCAGCTCGGCCAGCCGGACCGTCAGCGGCCGGGTGTCCGGGCCGGACGTGAACACCAACCCCACCAGGAGATCATTCCAGATCCACAGGAACTGGAAGATCGTCAGGGAGGCAAGTGCCGGCGTGATGAGCGGCAGTACGATCCGCCGGAACGTCATCGCCGGACCGGCACCGTCGACCCGCGCCGCCTCGAACAGGTCCTTCGGCAGCTCGGACATGAAGTTGTGCAGCAGGAACACGCCGAGCGGCAGGCCGAAGCAGGTGTGCGCGAACCAGACGGCGAAGAAGCCGCCGCCCCACTTGGTGTAGTCGCCCAGCAGCTGCAGCAGCGGGATGAGCGCCATCTGCAGCGGCACGATCTGCAGCGTGAACACGCCGATGAAGATCCAGTCCCGGCCCCGGAAGTTGAGCCAGGACAGCGCGTAGGCGGCCATCGCCGCCAGGCTGACCGAGAACACCACGGCCGGCACGGTGATCGTGAGCGAGTTGATGAAGTAGCTGGCCAGCCGGCCGGAGCTCGCCGAGTCGCCGAAGACGACGTCGTTGTAGTTGTCCAGGGTCAGGCTGGGGTTGGTGAAGAACTTCCACCAGCCCGTGGTCTTGATGTCCTCCTCGGGCCGCAGCGACGAGACGAACAGGCCGAACGTGGGGATCGTCCAGACGACCGCGATGACGATCGCCACGATGCTGGCGACGCGGGAGGTCAGCTTGCGCCGGACCCGGGCCGCCATCGTGTCGTCGCCCTTGTACAGCGGGCTCGCCTCGGGGACCTGCGTGTCCTCGTTCTTCTCAAGGGAAACGTCGCTCATCGGATCTCCGCTCGCTTCCGCAGCTGCCGGGCCTGGTAGACGACGACCGGCACGACGAGCAGGAACAGCACGACGGCGAGCGCGGCGCCGCGCCCCTCACCGCTGGGGTCGTCACTCAGCCGGAACGCCTGGTTGTACATCTCGAAGGCGAGCACGCTGCTCTTGAAGTTGCCGTTGGTCGAGGTCCGGACGATGTCGAAGACCTTCAGCGTCGCGATGGTGATGGTGATGGTGACCACCACGACCGCGGGCCGGATGCTCGGCATCGTGACCTTCCAGAACATCTGCCACGGGTTGGCGCCGTCGAGCTTGGCCGCCTCGACGATCTCGGACGGGATGGCCTTGATCGCGGCGGACAGGATGACCATCGCGAAGCCGGCCTGGATCCAGATCATCATGACGATCATGTAGAACGTGTTGCTCGGCGAGCTGGTGAGGAACTGCTGCGGCTCACCGCCGAACCAGACCAGGACCTGGTTGAGCAGACCGATCTGCTCCTCGTCCGCCTCGCGGAACGCGTAGATGAACTTCCAGATGATGGTCGCGCCGACGAGCGAGATCGCCATCGGCATGAAGATGAGCGACTTGGCGATGCCCTCGCCGCGGGCCTTGTCGACCAGGACCGCGTAGATGAGGCCGAACGCGGTCGCCAGCAGCGGCACGCACACCACCCAGATCAGGGTGTTGCGCAGCATGATCAGCGTGTCGTCGTTGGTGACGATCCAGCTGTAGTTGTCCAGGCCCACGAACGAGCCGCGGGAGTTGTTGTAGAACGACAGCGTCACCGTGCGGATGAGCGGGTAGATCAGCCCGACGCCGAGCAGGATGAGGGCGGGGCCGAGAAAGCCGAACATCTGCAGCCGTTCCTTGCCCTTCCCCCATCTGGGCAGGATGTCGAGCACGAACAGCAGTCCGCCGATCACCGCCACGAAGGCGCCGATGAACAGCAGAGCCGGCCAGATCTTGGCGACGTCTTCGGAGAAGTCATAGTCCATGGGGGTGTCCTCCGACCGGGCCGGCACCGGCGCCGCTTTCGCGTGGACGCCGGTGCCGGACCTTCAACGACTTACTTGGGCCAGGTGCTTTCGATGTAGTCCAGCGTTGCCTTGGTGTCCTTGGTGCCGTTGATCCAGTCGGTCATACCGGTCCAGAAGGACTTCGAGCCGACGGCGGCGGGCATCAGGTCGGAGCCGTCGAACCGGGCCACGGTGGCCGGGTCCTGCAGGATCTTCACCGACAGCTGGTCGATCGTGCCCTTGACCAGGCTGGTGTCCAGGTTCTTGTTGGCCGAGATCCAGTCACCGAGCGCGGCCTTGCTGTTGGCCCACTCCGCCGAGGCGAGGTAGGTCTGCACCTTGACGACCTCGTCGCGGTCCGAGAACGCGGAGACGAACTCGCCGGCGACCAGGACGGGCTTGCCCTTGGCGGGGTCCACGGCCGGGAGGTAGAAGGCGAAGACGTCGCCGTCCTCGGCCACGTTGGTGCCCTTCGCCCACTGGTTGGAGTAGAAGTTGGCCTGGCGGTGCAGACCGCACTTCTTGTCCTTGACCGGCAGGCCACCCTCCTGGAAGGAGGTGGTCACGATGGTCTTCGGGTTGCCCACGTACTTGGGGTTCTTGAGGATCGAGGCGGTCCGCTCGGCGGCCGAGACGATGCGCGGGTCGTTGAACGGGATCGTGTGGTTGACCCACTGGTCGTAGACGTCCGGGCCCTGGTCGCGAAGGACGATGTCCTCGATCCAGTCGGTGGCCGGCCAGCCGGTCGCGTCACCGGACTCGATACCGGCGCACCACGCCTTGATGCCGGTGGCCGCGATGTCGTCGGAGAGCTTGATCATCTCGTCCCACGTGGTGGGGACCTTGTAGCCCTTCTCCTTGAACAGCTGCGGCGAGTACCAGACCAGCGACTTGACGTTGGCGCCCAGCGGCACGCCGTAGATCTTGCCGTTGACCGTGGAGTACTTGGCCCAGTCCTTCGACCAGTTCTTGTCGAGGTTGGCCTTCACCGGCGCGGGGAGCTCCTTGAGCTGGCCCTTCGTCGCGAACGACGCGAGCAGGCCCGGCTGCGGGAAGACCGCGATGTCCGGCGGCTGACCGCCGTCGGCGCGCACCTTGATCTGGGTCTCGAACTCGCCGGACCCCTCATAGTCGATCTTGATGTTGGTGCACTCTTCGAACTGCTTCCACGAGTTCGTCAGCTTGGTGGCTTCGGCGTCGCGGATCGTCGCGTAGATCGAGACGGTCTTCTTCTTGTCGACCTTGTATTGCGCGTACGGCGCGCACTCGGGCTTGTCGGCGTTGGATGTGCCGGTGTCACTGCCACTGTCACCGCAAGCGGCGGCGACGAGTGCCAGCGCGGCCACACCGGCGAGCGCGAACGCCCGACGCCGCCTCGAGAGGACAGCCATGGTTAGCCTCCTTTGGCTAGACCCGGTCCGGGCGAACAGCTCCGCCCACGTACCGGTGTGCTGTGTCCCTCGGATGTAAGCGTTTGCAAGGTCGGTTTGTCGAGCCCTTCTAGGGGATTCATCGATAACGAGTTAGCAACACGGCGGACATATTGCTGTCGCCTGGAGTGTTGCTAGCCTGCCCCCTGTGGCCGACGTTCCCGTGCCCGTGAGCATGGAGGACGTGGCCCGGCTGGCGGGCGTCTCCACCGCCACCGTGTCACGCACCCTCCGGGGGCTACCCAACGTCTCCGACGAGACGCGCGACCGCGTGCTGCACGCCGCGGCGTCGCTGTCGTACGTCGTGTCACCGATCGCCTCACGACTCGCCAGCGGCCGCACCCACACCGTCGGGGTGATCGTCCCGTACGCCGCCCGCTGGTTCTTCGGCCAGATCGTCGCCGGCGCGGAGTCCGTCCTGCGCGAGCACGACCTCGACCTGCTGCTGTACAACCTCGGCGACGTCGCCGCCCGGCAACGCTTCTTCGGGCAGCTCCCCCTGCGCCGCCGCGTCGACGCCGTCCTCGTCGTCGCCATGCAGTTCAGCGACCCCGAGATCGACGACCTGCGCAGCCTCGGCGTCCCGATCGTCGCCATCGGCCACGACGTCCCCGGCGCCGGCGTGGTCCGCATCGACGACGTGGCCGCGGCCACCTCCGCCATCCAGCACCTCCTGAGCCTCGGCCACCGGCGCATCGGCATGATCTCCACCTACGCCGACCAGGCGATGTTCCTGCCCGTCGCGCACGCCCGCCGCCGCGCCTACCTCGACACCCTCGCCGCCGCGGGCCTCCCCGCCTGCGACGAGCTCGTCATGTCCGTCCCGCACGGCCTCGACGGCGGCGAACAGGCCATGCGCCGCCTCCTCGCCCTCGCCGACCCACCCACCGCGGTCTTCGCCGAGTCCGACGAGCTCGCCTTCGGCGCCCTCTCCGCGCTGCGCCGCACCGGCCGCCACGTCTCTGTCATCGGCTTCGACGACCACGAACTGAGCGCCCTGCTCGACCTCACCACCGTCCGCCAGCGCGTCTTCGAACAGGGCGTCCTGGCCGCCGGCATGCTCCGCCGAGCCATGACGGTCAGTGACTGGACCCCCGAAGAGCTGCTCATGCCCACCACCCTCGTCCTGCGCTCCTCCACTTGGCCCGTCGCGGTTAGGACCGCCCGGACCGGGTAGCTCGCGGCCCGTTGGATTCCCTTCGGTAAGCACTTCAGGGGGTTAGTGACATGACCGAGATGCCGGTGACCTGGGAGCAGCCGGACGACGAGCTCGAGGACCTGATCGGCCCCGACACGGACCTGATGGACCAGGAGCCGGAGCAACCCACACCCACCGACTTCTTCTGGGAGGACGATGAGGAGTAACGCACGGCACAGGCCGGACGGGGGGTATCTCGTTTTTGGGGCCCGGCTAGGGCGTGCTAGAGTTTCCTCCGTTCAGCCAGGCGCCGCTAGCTCAACTGGCAGAGCAGCAGACTCTTAATCTGCGGGTTGTAGGTTCAAGTCCTACGCGGCGTACGCGACAAAGGCCCAGGCCCCGGCATCACTGCCGGACCTGGGCCTTTCGCGTTGTGAGGGTCGTACAGCCACCCCGTACAGCCAACGACTTGCCGGACGCCCGCTCCGCCTGTCGCCGTGGCGCCAAGACGACGTGCGAGACAACGCGTCGCTCCCGCCGGTCCCCTCACGCAGCGCACGGGCCGCTCGCGTCCGCATTGCTGGCCCGAGGCAACAATGTCCAGCTCAGTGCGCGGTGCTCGCCGTTGGGCTAGCGACCCAGAATCACCATCTTCAGCAGACGGAGTGCACGAGCGCGACGCGCTCGATCCGCGGACCAGAGATAGACACCTGCCACTAGCAGAATGCCAATGATGCAGGTCAGAGCGGCCCACGCGGGGTAAGGCATGATAACGATCGTTCCTTTCAGGACGGGATGAGGTCTAGCCCACACGCCGATTGACGCAGTCAGCGGATGTGGGTCTCGTGGCGCCAACTCCGCAGCCGCCGCCTGAACCGAGTCTGGGCCACCGTCGGCCGTCGTTGACGCCGCGCTACGACTCTTGACAATGAGGGACCAGACTTTACAAGCGCTGACAGGGGCGGACGATCTTGAGTGAGACGGCCGACGGCGACTCGCCGCGCCAGCAGGAACAGCCATCCAGCCAACTGGCGGCTCTGCGCGCAGCGATCGAGGAGTTGCATATCCAAGCGGGCGAGCCAAGCGTGCGACAAATTGCCGGAAAAACCTCCTACGCAATTAGCCATACAACGGTCCACGCCGTTCTTCGATGCAAGAGGCTACCAACGTGGGGACAGCTGGAGATTATTGTTGACCAGCTAGGAGGTAGTACCGAGAAGTTTAAGCAGCTCTGGATTGACGCCAGAAACGCCAAACGCCGCCCCGTGGCAGTTCCGAACGATGACGCACATCGGAACATTTCGGATGAAACGGCGCCCGATTCCGAAACGTCTGGCGACAACGAAGGCGACAGCACCCTGCACACGAAAGTTCTAGCGGACATGCTTCAGGAGCTGATTGATGATATCGAATTAATTGGAACCGGCCAGTCGGCCGGCGTTCCAACCGGATTTATCGACTTGGACCGGCTTCTAAATGGACTGAGCCCAGGCCAACTCATTGTGGCAACTGGCCTGCCGGCGATCGGCAAGTCGACGTTCGCGCTCACTGTTGGCAGACACGTTGCCGTGAAGCTCGGCATACCCGTGCTGTTCATGTCCTTCCGCATGACAAAGATCGAGGTGATCCGACGCCTCGTCTCGGCCGAAGCCCGGATACCCGTGCATGTTCTGAGTTCCGGCCAGCTGACAGACGATGACTGGACCAAGCTCGCTCGCCGACTCGGTGAGATCTCAGAATCGCCGTTCTTTGTCCACGACCCTCACACGCCCGGTCTGCAAAATGTTGTCGACGAAGCTCGCAGGGTGGCGACTGAACATGGCCTTGGCCTTCTAGTGGTCGACAGTGTAAGACAGCTCGCAGAAGTAGACGGACCAAATCCGGCAAGAACCAAGGAGATGGAAGTATCTCGCGCACTGAAGAATCTAGCGCTGGAGCTTCAAATCCCAGTGGTAGCGATTGACTCGATCCAGCACGACCCTGACGGTAACGAGAGGAGGCAGCAACCACCCACGATCGAAGATCTCAACGGGATCGACAGTGACGCTGACGTTGTCATTGTGGTCCATCGCGACGACTTTTACGACATGATGTCACCACGAGCAGGCGAAGCGGACTTTATCGTTGTTAAGCACCGGAACGGCCCTACAGATACGATAACCGTGGCCGCACAGCTGCACCTTGCACGCTTCGTTGACATGGCGATGTAGCAACGGTTGAGTGGGGGATGCCGACACGGTTTGAGCACCGTCCATTCCTCAAACCGTGTCACAAAGCAGCTTCTAGTCACCGAACAACTTGCTGGCGGCGTCGTCTATTGCAGTTCGCTCTACGTCTTCGAGGACGTGGGCATACGTGTTCATCGTGAGTGAGATCTGACTGTGGCCGAGCGTCTTCATAACCGTTCTGGGCGAAGCACCTGAGGCGAGCAGGAACGTTGCACAAGCGTGCCGCAGGTCATGGAGCCTAAGCCAGGCCAGTTCGGCTCTCGCACGTGTTGCGTGCCACACCCGGTCGGCGTTCCGCGGCTCCTTGGGTGTGCCGATCACCGATGGGAAGACGAGGCCGTGCTCCTTCCAGCGCCTGCCCGCCTCCTCGCGTTCGTTCCTCTGGCGGATTCTGTGCGCCTTCAGTGCGGCAAGCGTCGGGCTTGGGATCGGGACCGTACGGCGGGACCGGTCGGTCTTCGGAGCCGAGAACGCCAGTTCACCGTTCACCCGCGACAGCGCCTGGCGGACGGTGAGGCGGTTCTCGGAGAAGTCGATGTCGGACCAGCGCAGGCCGAGCAGTTCGCCGCGACGTAGGCCGACCGTCAGTGCGCACACCCAGAGGGCTTCCAGGCGGTCACCCTGGATGGCGGCGATCAGGCGCTTCGCCTCTTCCAGAGTCAACGCGCGACGTTCGGTCCTCTTGGCGGCCGACGGCTTCACGGCGAGTGCGGGGTTCCGGTGGATCAGCTCCTCCCGGAGGGCATCCGCGAGTGCATTTCGGATGATGCCGTGGATGTGTCGAACGGTGGTTACCGGCAGCTTCGACTCTGCTTTCGCCGAGATCATGCGGCGGATCATGGTTGGGGTCAGCTTGTCGAGCTTGGTGGTGCCGAGCGTTGGCCTGACATGGCTCTCGATCAGCCACAGGTACATGCGAATCGTCGTGGGGCGGGTGCCCTGGTGGGCCTTCATGACCAGCCACTCGTCGAGCCATTGCGACAGCGTGCGCGGTGCGGCGGTCAGGTTCTCTCCGCGTTCCATTCGCTTCTTCAGATCGTCGCGTTTGGTGATGGCTTCGGCCTGGGTCTTTGCGTAGACCGTCTTTCGCCGGCGTTTGCCGTCGATCCAACCGAGGTCGACTGAGGCAGCCCACAGGCCGGGGCGCTGCTCGTAGACCGATCCCTCACCGTGGCCTCGGCGTCGTATGGTGGTCATGCCGCCTCCTCTTGGCCGGTCAACAGCAGTTCTTCGATTGCGGCGACGGGGATGAGCCGGGCGCGGCCCACCTTCACCGAGCGCAGGCGGCCGGAGCGCATCAGCACGTAGACGGTGTCGCGACTGACGCTCAGCAGTTCGGCTGCCTCGGCCGGCCTCACGCTCTTCCTTGCCACTTCGGATCTCCTTGCGGGGGTGAGGGGCAGACGGGACGGGTTCGCGGAATCCGCGGAATCCGCGCTTCGTGAGTTGTGCGGGTTCTGCGGATTGCGCGGCGTCATGCGGTCACCGCCGAGAGGGGGTGGACAGTGCCCGCGGGCTTCGTGATGTCTGGGTGGGTGAGCCACGCCGGCGACGGTGGGCGGCCTACTCCCCCGCGATCCACTGATGGTTCCGGCCGGAGGAATCCGTGTGCCTGCAACAGATTGAGTGGTGGGTCGAGGTCGGTGGCCTTGCGGAATCGGCCTCGGGAGAGGGCGCTGAAGAGGTCGCGTTTGGTGAAGCGGTGACAGGTCGTTCGCTCGATCCACGCGAGGATGTGCCGGGCGTCGTCGACCACCGGGTCGGTGCCCATGTCGTCGAAGGCGGTGATGGCGTGCTCGGCGAAGTAGCGGCCGAGCGTGGCGGCCCGTTCGACGGTCGCGGCCTCGATCGGGCGGGTGCAGCCGTCGGTGAGGTGGGTTGCGAGGTGGAGCAGGCCGGCGATGCGGGCGACGGCTCCGGTGTACTTGCTGCCCCAGTCGACGATGTGCGCCCACGCGCCGTTCGGTGCGAGGCGGGGTTCCACCTCGCGTTCGATGTCGAGGATGCTGGCGTTCGCGGTGACGGTCAGGGCAGGACGGCCGGGTCGGTCCAGCCGTCGAGCGCGGAGACCAGGCCGCCGAGATGTACCCCATACGCCTCGGCAACGGCCGCAGGTACATGCGCGGTGCCGATGCGGCGGCGGCCGACCGTGTTCTCTGGCAGGGCGAAGAGGATGCGGGCGAGGAGGCCCTTGCCGCGGAAGCCGGGCATGAGGGCGATGTCTCGCAGCACCTCAGGTTGGACCGCCAGGCCGAGGGTCAAGGCCGGGGCGTCGACATGCTCTGTTGGGCGGGAGCGGCGGTCGACGCGGAGCATGTCTCCGGCGTGGCCTTTGAGGAAGACCTCCAGGTTGGGGTGCCGCTGTAGCGGCCGGCGAGGGTGGCGAAGATGCCGCCCTCCGGGGAGAGGACCGCGAGTCGGCCGCCCTGTTCGGCGAGCAGGGATGCGGCTTGTTCGCTGGTGACGTCGTCGGCGATCAGTCTGGGCAGGACCGGGATGCTGATGGCGTCGGCGCTCATCGTCGCGCCTGCCGCATCGGTGATGAGGCGATCACGTGCCGGACCGGCGCCATGGGCGGCAGCGTTCGCCGCTCGTTCGGCGGCCTTGGTGGCAACGCGCCGCTGGGTCCGGAAGGTGCAGGCGGGCAGCGCCCGGTGCATCCGGATCTCCCGGCAGTACAGCAGCATCGCGTTGACGGCGAACGCGGCGCTGGTGCCGGCTGCCGCGACTCGGGCGGTGATCGTCTGCTCCAGTGCCGGGCTGGCGTGCGCGCCGACGGTGTACAGCACGGCAAGGTCGTAGCCGGGCAGGTAGCGCCCTGCGTACTCCCAGCCGACCAGGGCGCAGCTGTCGCCGTCGAACAGTACGTTCGCCGGCAACGGATCGCCGTGTGCCGCGACCAGCTCACCGCCGAAGGCCAGCAGCCGGTGGAGCGCGGCGTAGTCGCGATCGTCGAGCAGCCCGGCGTCGTGTTCAGCGGCGGCGCGGGCCGGGTAGTCGACGGCGGCGAGCAGCCGCGAGGCGGGCCGCCACCCCTGGACCCGGTCGAGGGCGTCCAGCAGCTGCTGGACGCGCTCGGCAGCGGGTTCTGCGGTCAGGTGCCGGTGGGTCGTCGAGCCTGTCGCCGGGCACGTGGCTGAGCACGGTGAGCCGCTCGTCGTTCCAGAGCAGCCGCGGCGCGCGCACGGGCGGCGGATCGGTGGAGAACCGGTCGTAGGCCTGCAGTTCGTGCTCACGGCGGGCCACCCAGTACGGGTCGGCGGTGGTCAGCAGCTTCGCCACCACCGGCTGACCGGCGCGGCTGCCGATGGCGACGATCGCCTTGTCGGTGTGGTGCACGACCAGGTCGCACGACACCCCGGCGCGCAGGCTCCGCTCACGCAGCTCAGCTTCGTCCGCGCTGAGACGTCCGTCGACGGTCATCAGGGCAGGTTCACTGCTGGTCCGGGGCGGCGGGAGCGATTCGGTGGCTCGCCGCCCGGGTGCTCGCCCCACGCGTCTGCGCGAGCACGGCAAGGTAGTCCCGTCCGGCTTCGTCGAACCAGTCAAGGCCCGGGTCGTTGACCGTGACCCAGGTACACCAGGGCCGCTGTGGGTAGACACGACCGACCGGGTACGAGCGCCACCACTGCTCGACGAACTTGGCGTGCAGCGCGGCGAGCACGGCGTCCCTCGACCAGGAGCACCGCATACGGCAGCACCGCAACGCCGTCGATGCTGCCGTCGCCGCCGGGGGTGGGCGCCGCCGCCTGCACGAGCTTCCTCGACGCAGAACGTACCGGCGACTCCCACACCGCAACAAAGACTCTCAACGAATCCTACCTTCTCAGCTCAAGCGGCACCTGTTTTCTATCGACCCAGCATGTAAGCAACTCTTAACGAACAACTGATGTTGACTGCCGCGAACTGACACACGTAGCGACCCGAAATAACCATTATTACCCGGAAAAATTGCCCCTTTGGGAGTTTGGGTATCATCCTCCAAAATCAGCTTCGAGCGCCTCTCTCTCATATCGCGAGAATATCTCGAGAGCTGCCGGCTCTCGCTCCAGGAGTGCGTCATAATGCGACTCATCCTCAACGATTTCCGCATATCCCCAAAGCGCCTCAAGATATGCCACGTCGCCATACGTAGCAAACCGCCATCCAGCAGGAAGGACGGGATCGACAACCCTAAAAAGCTGAAGTGGATACCAGCTGGGAAACTTCGTCTCGTCACTCACAAGCACTAATAAAACTCCCCCGTAAATCGCCATCGCAAATACGTAGTACCGCTTTCCAGGGATTACGTGAGAAACGGATTCAGGATTGTATAATGAAGGATTTGGGGGGAGATTTCGAAAGTTTCCAGAAGTACATTCGACAATCATATTAATTCTTAAACTTGAAGTCGTCGACCTGTCCGGTTATCGTATTCCGAACATAGTGAATCTCGACACCATTTACATTCTGACCCATCTTTACCCAACCCTCACTTTTGTCCCATCTCGGATCGGTCATGCCTTTCTTCATCGCCAAAGCCTTGCCTGCTGTCGGATTTGACATTGCCTCCGCCATAGCGAGCTGTTCATTTAAATTATTCGCAGTCGTCCGTCCCGTGCTACCGCGCCCGAGGGGCTTTCTGATCATTTCAGTCCAGCTCACGGCAACACTGGGACCGCCCGCGGCTGCCGCCGCTTTTGCGTCCGCAGCCAGAAAGAGCTTAATTCCGATCAGAGCCGCCGCGCCGGTGACACCTGAATATGCGGCCGTACCCGTTGCGTAACTTAGTGTTGCCTCGCCAACCAAAATTGCTGCACTGAGAGCCAACGACGCGCACGCCGCGGGCGCCATCGTACAGCCAAGTGCGCCGCCGACAGCTATAACACCAACAAGGGCGATCGTCCACTCGGCGTCAGAGGGGTCGTTCTGGTCGATGCCAGTGTATGGGGATACGCCGCAGTCGTCTGCACTACCACCTGCCCTATTGCAGACCGTCAGCCAGGTGTCGTCATCGCCGGCGGCCCAGCTAAGGGCATCACCGTAAGTCATGACGTCTGGCCCTTTGTATGGGTTGATGGTTCGATTGCGGAAGTTGTCGATCTCCGCCTTCGCAAAACCAGGGAATGGCGAGTTCATAATCGACTCGGCCAGGCCTTGCCGCTTCTTCTCCGACTTACTTCCCGGCACAAGCTTCGTCCAGGCCAATGGGCGGAACTCGCCGCCTTCATTTTCGAAGGCCAAACCAGACGGATCACTGTTAGTGATCGGACTGTGTGCAGCATAGGCGTACGCAGAGAAGGTACGCGGATCGCCGAAATCCATCAGCGGGTCCGGACTGAGGAAGGTGCCGAGAAACGGATCGTATTCGCGAGCACCGACGTCGAGGAGCTCGGTCGAAGTATTGGTTTGCTTGTTGAGGAAGCCGCGGTCTGTGGGCCAGGTTCCTTGCGTTGCGCGTTTGTCACCGTAGGGGGTGTACCAGCGGCGTTGTACGACGCCGGTAATGGCGTTGACAGTGAGGTTGGCGCTGGTCTGGTGGTCGCCAGCCAGCCAATAGCATCCGCTGCTGTTGCGCACGGCAATGGTGGCACCAGCGTGGGTGTAATAGCGGGTGGCGGTGACAGTGCTACCGACGGCTTTGTATTCCTGGCTGGCGGCGTACAGCGTAGTGCCGGTGGGGTCTTTGCGGATGAGCAGTCCGCCGGTGGCGTCGTAGAGGTGGGTGGTCGTCTGGTCTCCGTCGACGGTGTGGACGGTGGCGGCGGCGAACTGGTTCTCGGGGTTGAAGGTGAAGTTGGTAACGACGCCGTTGATGGTGCGTTGTTGGGTGTTGCCAGCGTTGTCGTAGGTCATGGTGTCGGTGCGGCTTATCGCACCGGTGTAGGCGACTGAGGTCGCGGCGTGGACGCGCTGGGCAGTGGCTCCGGTGGTCGGGTAGTTGAAGGTGCGGGTCGTTGTTGTGGTGGCGCTGGTGCGGTGGATGTCCGTGGTGCGACGGCCGCTGGTGTCGAACGTATACGTGTCCCAGTACGGGTACTTGCCGGAATTGGCGACGGCGGCGTCGGCGGGGTTGGCGGCGCAGGCGTCGAGGGCTGTCCAGGCAGCGGTGAGCCGGTATTGACCGTCATATCGGTAGCATTGGGCCTGGTTGTCGGTTCCGTCGAGGATGCGGGTGATGTCGCCGCTGCGGGTGTAGGTATAGGTGTCGTTCTGGACGGTGATGAACTGGCCCGGCTGGGCCTGGTTCGGCAGTTTCGAGGTGACGTTGGCGAGCCGGCCGGTGTCGGGTTCATTTGCATAGGTGCGGGTGAGTTGGGCGATACCAGCCGTGCCGTGGACACGTTGGGTGAGTTCGCCGTACTCACTGTAGGTGCTCGCGGCGACGTAGGGGTCGATGCCTGCTGCGGTGCTTGGCAGGCCCAGGTTGGTGTAAGCGTAGGTGACGGTCTCGGCCGGCAGCCCGTGCTTGTTCGGGTATCCGACGGCTACCAATTGACCGAGCTCGTTATAGCTGTAGGTGACCTGGTAGGTGCCGGCGAGGGCGGCCTGGGCCATCGGGATGGTCGTGGTCATGCCGGTGGGCTGATAGCGCGTGGTGTAGCCGTCGATGCTGTCGACGTACTGGTCGTTGCCGACCCATCGAGTGGCTGCGTCGAGCAGTCCTTTGGCTTTGGTGTCGTAAGCGAAAGTGGCGAGTTTGGTGCCGGTGGTGATGTCGCCTGCCCAGCGGGTCGTTTCGCGGCCGAGGTTGTCGTATTCGTGGGAGATTTTTTTTCCGCGGCCGTCGATGGTCCAGGTGATCTGTCCGGCGGCGTCGTACTTGGCGGAGGTACTGCCCGCGTCCGGGTCAGTTCCGCTCGTCTGTTGACCGAGCAGGTTGTAGCTGCGGGTGGTCTGGTTGCCGGCGGCATCGATGATGGTGGTGACCTGCCCGAGTGGGTTGTAGTCGTAAGTCGTGGTTTCCGGGCTCCCAGTGATGATGTTGGTCGGGTAGACCTTCAGTGCAGTGGCCCGCCCTCGCGCGTCGAGGACGGTGACGGTCGCGCCACGATCTGCGTCCGGTGGGGTGGTGGTGATCTGGTTCCCGTCGTATTCGGTCGTGATCTGTGATTGGAGCGTGTTCGCCGCCCAGTTGGCGGTGGCTGTGGCACGGCCGAGGGCGTCGTAGGTGGTCCGTTGCTGACGTTGGACGTCGATGTCTTGGAACCCCACGAGGGTGCTGCTGGCTGTCGCGGCGTTCCAGATGACGCTGCTCTTGGTTGACAGGCCGCGGCCGTCGTATTGGGCGGCGGCGATAACGCGTCCGCCTGCCACACTGGCCGACGGTGTCTGGGTCTGGCGGGCGCGGACGAGGCCGTCGTAGATCGTGAACGATTCGATCTGGTTGCCGTTGGGTCCCAGGGTCTTGGTGGAGACCCAGGTTGGGCCACCGGTCGTCGGGTACTTGTCCAGGTCGTACATGTGGTACGTGTACTGGACGTCCGGCAGCGGGTTCGGCGGTGCCGCGGACGGGGTGAAGGTGATCGCCTGGTTCGTGGCCAGGAGCGTCTGGTGGTAGGCGTACTGGTTGGCGGCGGTGCCGGTGGCGTTTTCGACGCCGATGGTGGCGGCGTTGCCGCGGTCGGCGTCGTTGTCGATACCGCCGTAGTTGAAGGTGATCTTGCCGTCGTTCTCGTTGAGGGTGACGGTGAACGAGACGCGGGTGCTGCGTCCGTACAGGTATGCCTGGTACCACTCGATCGCGAACTGCCGGTTCGGGGCGGTACCGGTCGTGCGGGTGTACACCCTTGAGGTGGCGTCGAGGTTCAGGTCGTCCCAGAACGGGTACAGAGCGGCGTTCGGCGCGGCGGTGTTCGGGATGGTGGTTGGCGCGGAGTCTGCGGCTTGGCCGGTGAAGGACAGCAGGCCGTTTGTCGACAGGTAGGCGCTGCTGTAGCTGGTGCCGTAGAAGTTGAACGCGAACGGCAGGCTGATCTGGGTGTGGTTCTCGTCCCCGGTGAGCGCGACCGTGGTGGAGCCGGTCCCGTCGATGTCCGCGAACGGCACGGTCGACGTCGTCGCGGTGTAGCCGATGGCGTTGGTGACGTTGCGGGGCTGGTAGACCTTGGTGAGCCTTCCGAGCGCGTCGTATTGGCTGGTGGTGGTGCGGTTGTTGGGATCCTGCACGGCGAGGGTCTGACCGCGGGTCCGGCTCAAGGTGGTCGTCGTTTGGTGCAGCGCGGGGTTCTTGCTGATGACGGTGGTCGGGGCGCTGCCAGATGGGGGGTCGTACAGGAGGGTGGTTTTACGGTCCAGTGCGTCGTACGACTCGGTGACGCGTCCGTAGGTGGTGTCGTAGGTGGTGGAGCTGCTCTTCTGCCAGTTCAGCACGGTGCCGGACACGGATTCGAGCACGTTGGTGCGGGTGGCGAGCCCCTTGGTGGGGGTGGCGCCGACGGCGAGGGTGTCGTATTGCGTCTGCGTGCCGGACAGGTAGTGGTTGCCGGTCGGTGGCGCCGTGCAGTCGGTGGTCAGGGTCTGCGACGGGTACGCAACCATGAACTTAGCCGTGTCCGGCGTGGCATATGTGGTGGTGATGCAGACGTCGTCGGAGGTGATGCCCTCGTCGCCCTCGTCGAAGACGGAGGTCTGCAGCCCGTACGTGGGGTCGTAGGTGTAGGACGTCTTCACCCACTGCCACGCGTTGCTCGCCACGTTGAGCGACGTGCCGGTCCGTACCGATGCGGTCGAGACGCGCTGCGCGCTGATGTTGCCCATCACCCACGGCGCGGTCCGGGTCGCGAGCTGCACGTGCTGCGGCGTGATGAACTGCTTGACCTTGACGTCGGCTCCGTCGAATGTGGACACCTCTCGCGCCACACCGCGGTAGGCGGGCCAGTCCGGTATGGCGGTGCCGAGCGAGTCGGTGATGCTGAGATTGCGTTGCCCTCCGGTGACGAAGTCGGCGTTCATGCCGCGGAAGTACAGCGTTTTCGTCCTGGTCGGCTTGGCGCCGGTGGCGTCGGTGACGGCGGTGACGGTGCTGTACCCGGCCCAGTCGGCCCACGTCCGGTAGGCGCCGTTGACCAGATCCCCTTGGTCGTAGTGCCACAGAACGGTCGTGCCGGCGCCCTCAAGGCCGTACGTGTACAGGGTGACGATGTCCGGGGCGCCGCCGACCCGGTCGATCTCGGTGACCTTGTCGGTGCGGTACTTCTGGTACATGTCCCAGCCACCGTCATGGTATTGCGGGAAGCACAGGCGGTAGTTCTGGTCCCACGGCAGCCCGCTGGTGTTCGCGATCGTGCACTCCGGCGCCGAGTACTCGACCTTGGTCTCACCGCCGTGCCCGTTCTTGATCAGGTTCAGCCGGTACCGGCGGTAGCGAAGGGGGCCGTTGGTGACGAGGTTCTCCAGCAGAACGCCGCTGAAGTGGGTGGACGGCAGGACGATCTCGGTGGTGCTGCCGCCGCTGGTGGTGTCGCGGCCCTGGTGGATGATGTCGTCGAGCCACATCTGCATCGGTGAACCGTCGAACGGGGCGGGGAAGGTGTGGACCAGGTCCCACCGGTCGACCTCCTGGTAGTGGCCGGCACCGGTCGGGTCCCACACCTCGGTGGTGACGACCGCGAGCCGCCACGGCGTCCAGAACGTCTGTGACTTCTCCGCGCACGAGCTCGCGCCGGCAGCGCAGTGCTGGTCCCATGGGGTGTCCGGCCATTGCAGGGTGGGGGTGGTGCGGTTGCCGGCCAGCAGCGTGACCTTCATCGGCGCGTTGTTGGCGCCGCCTTCCTGGCCCTGGCGGGTGCCGTACTCGATGCGGCTCAGCTGGGTGGTGATGTCGTAGTTGCGGGTGCTGTTGCTGTTCCAGTGCCCGTAGCTGCCCTCGTACTTCTGGTAGAAGTACGACATCGAGTTCCCGCGCGGGTCCACGACGTAGTCGAGATTCCACCGCGACGCGTGGTAGCAGCCGCTGTTCGCGATGCTGCCCTGCCAGCACGGCTCGCCGTTCCCGCCATGGACCAGGACCTTCTGCACACTGTTCTGCGACGCGTCACCCACGAACCGCTGGTTACGGCCGAAGAAGTACTGGGTCCCGTCGACCGTGGTGAGCTTCCAGAAGTAGTTGAAGTGATCGCCGTTGCTCCAACCCCACGCAGGCTCCGTGGTCTGCCGCAGTTCCAGCAGGGACCCGTCGTCGACCTCGCCCTTCCAGGGCCCATTGGGGGAAGCCTGGATCAGGCGCACGGACTTGCCGCCGAACACCATCGTGAAGATGTTGTCCGGTCCCCAGCACAGATCCGCCATACCCGGCACACCGTCGTCAGCGCACGATTTGAACGGACGCTCGATGTAGCCGACGTTGAGGTCCCAGCCGTCACCGATCCACGAGGACTGCGGGTTCGTGAACGCCGTCTTACCGTCGACGGACCCCGACGAGTACTGCAGCGTCAGGTCCGGCGCCGGACCGCCCAGGCTCGGCGGCACCTGCAGCGGATACGAGTAGGTGAACTCGCCGCCCTGCGAACCGGCCGCCCAGCCGTACGTCGGCGACAGCGACGTCGCGCTGTAGTTGCCGGCAGGGCCGGCCGCGACCGACGCGAGCGCGTACACCGTCCCACCAGTCGCCGCTGCAGCCGCCTGCTCGTCCTTGGTGTCGGTGAACGTGGTGGTGGACCGCTCGCCTGCCTTCACGGTCCCGGATGCGGGGTCGCCGGGCTTCGGCTCGGACGTCTTCGACGTCGCCGCCGATGTCAACGCGACCGCGGTCTGCGCCACATCGACCGCGTCCACGGAGATCACGCGGGTCTCGGGATCGTTGCTGGCGCCATCGACCGGGGTCTGCACTTGGCATTCGGAGCGTTCGGGGGTGGTCAGTACGCAGGCGGGCATCCGGACCAGGCGGAGCCGGCCGCCGTAGTCGCCGCCGTACCCTTCGGCGAACCCGGCGTAGTCGATGTCGAGCGCGACCTGCGCCGTGCCGGTCGTGCTGTCGGCCTTCGCGACGGTGAACAGCACACCCCGCACCCCGGCCTTGGCGCTGACGTCCTGCCCGGCGACGGCGACACGCACCTGACCCGGCGCTTTCACGGCGGTCTGGGTGCTGCGCGCGTCACTGGAGACGGCGCTGCCGCGGACCACCACCGACAACCCACCCGGCGTGGCCTTCCCCGCCGTCGTGGTCGCGGTCGCGGACCGCGCGGCGCCCGACGCCGCGGTGTCCACCGACACGACCGCGTCACCGCCGGACGGCCATGCCGCGGCCGGGGTCCGGGGTTTCGCGGTGTCCGTGTCCGACGTCGAAGGCGCCTTCGTCGGCACCCGCGTCACCGGTACCGACGTGGCACCGGGCGGCGCGGCAGGCACCGGCCACGTCGGCGGCTGCGCCGCCGCCGGCGGCGCCACCAACATCGACGCGCCGAGCAGACCAGCCGTCGCCGCCGTCAGCCACCGCGACCCAGACGCCACCCACCGGCGCTTCCGGACACCCGACACAGACCGAGCCGACGCCGACATAAGGCCTCCCCGTACGCCGAGCCCGCCAGCCGGACATCGACGACCGCAAGCTACGGGCTGACATGATCAGCGCACAAGAGGTCACATTCACCAACTACCCTGCGCCACCACCTACCCGCCGACGCGAACAAAGCCGCAGGCCGTGCGACGTGCACAAAGACCAAACCATCGTCGAACACGTGTTCTAATCTTCACTGAACGCACATCCAGACACCGAGCCCAGTGGAGCTGAAACCACCGTGCATCAGGCCTTGGGCGTGAATCACCATGAGGTCTGCGTAAAGGGGCATCGGACCGGCCTCGAACGGCACGGCACGCATCATGGGCAGCGCGGAATCCCGGCCCGCAACGCGAATCAACACAGGGGTGACCTCCGAAGCGCTCCCCTCGCCTTGTAGGTTGCCCCGATGGACGCGCACGGTGAAGCCGCTTCACCTCCCCTCACCGCCGCCCCTCTCGATCAGCCGGGCCGCGTACCCCGGCAAAGGCCCGGTCAGGAGCACGAGCCCGACCAGCCGACCATCCAGGCAACCGGCCAGGAGCCTGGCAGCGCACCGGTTGCGGAGCGGCCATGGCGGCGGGCGACGCTGGCCGGTCTCGGCGTGTTCCTCGCGACCAAGATCGGCCTCGCCGGCGCCACCCTGTTCGCGTGGATCGGCACCGGCGACCCGAAGCTCAACACCACGGCGGTGGCGAAGCTGTGGGCGACGCAGTACGACTCGACGTGGTTCATCGCGCTGTCGCAGAACGGCTACTGGGACGACCCGGACGCGGCACCGGCGGCGTTCTTCCCGCTGTACCCGTTCCTGATCCGGATCGCGACCCCGCTGTGCCTGGGTGAGGCGTGGGTCGCCGCGCTGCTGGTCGCGAACCTCGCGCTGCTCGCCGCGCTGATCCTGCTGTACCGGCTGACCGACCTGGAATTCGACCGCGGCACCGCTGGCCGGACCACGTTCTACCTGGTGGCGTTCCCGACCGGGTTCTTCCTCACCGCCGCCTACAACGAAGGCCTGTTCATCGCGCTGCTCGTGGCTTGCGTGTACTGCCTGCGCCGCGGCCACTGGTGGTGGGCCGGCGCCGCCGGTGCCCTGGCCGCCGCGACCCGCTCCGCCGGCATCCTGCTGCTGCTCGCGTTCGCCTACGAGTACCTCCGCGTCAACGGCCGCAAGGTCCGCATCGACGCGCTCGCCGGGCTCGTCATCCCGCTCGGCCTCGCAGCGGTCGCCGCCGTCAGCCACGCCGCCTACGGCAACCCGCTCGCGTTCTCCCACGCCCAACGCGACCACTGGGGCCGCGAACTCGACTGGCCGTGGTCCGCTCCCGCAGACGCGCTCGACGCGCTGTTCCACAAAGGGCAGCTGCGCGGCGCGTTCGGCGACGTGTTCGTGCACAACCTCCTCGAACTCGGCACCGTGCTGTTCCTGCTGGCCCTGATCGTGCTGATGTTCGCCGGCCCGTGGCGGGTCCGCCGCGACCAGCTGATCCTGCCGCTGCTCGGCGCCGGGCTGCTGCTGTTCATGGTCAGCTTCCCGTCCCGGTTCACCGACGACGTGCCCTACCCGCTGCTGTCCGCGTCCCGCATCGGCCTGGAAGTGTTCCCGGCGTTCATGATGCTCGGCCGGCTCGGCAGCCGCGCCACCGTCGACCGGTCCGCGCTCGCCCTGTTCCTGACCATCCAGGGCATCCTCATCGCCCGGTTCCTGCACGCCGGATGGGTCGCGTAGAACGGCACAACCGGCAAATCCTGGAAGAAGGCCGACTGCGTCCGGCTCGGTATCGGCGTACCTGCGACTGGATCGGCGCACCGGAATGTCCCTTACGGTGCGCGGCGCAGGATCCCGAAGCCGGTACCAACACACCCATCGTGAAGTCCAGCGCTCATCGGTTGCCCTACCGGCAGCGCTCGCCGTTCGGCACCGCCAATCGCACCGCTGCTGCTGCCTGCACCCATCCCCAGGACGGCGGCAACGGGGCGGGCGGTGCACGCTCCGCCGAAGTGCGTGATCGGTGGGACCGCCCCGGGGTGTTGTGTGCGGGTCCCGGGGCGGTCCTGCGGGCGGGGGCGGTCAGGCCTGCGCCGCGAGCGTGATCGAGCCGAGCAGCGCGGCGTCCTGCGCGAAGTCGGAAAGGACCACCTCGGGCGGGTACGGCAGCGCGCGGGAGAGCCGGTCGAGCAGCAGCTCGCGCACCAGGTCGTCGCGGGCGACACCACCGACGAGCACGAGGCGCTGCGGGTCGAGCAGCAGGCAGCACGTGACGACGTGGCGGGCCAGCTCGTCGACCCGGGCGACCAGCGCGTCGCGCACCAGCCCGGGCTCCGCCGCGGCCGCGCAGAGGCCGGCCGCGCCGTCGGGCAGGGCGAGCCGGTCCGCCAGCTCGTCCAGGGCCCGCCCGGAGAAGTCGGTCTCGAGCAGCGGCTCCGGCGACGCCGGCCAGTCCGGGCCGGTGACGGCGTAGGCGATCTCGCCGGCCGCGCCGCGGAACCCGGGCACCACGGCGCCGTTGACCGTGACGGCCGTGGCGACTCCCGTGCCCAGGCCGATGACGAGGCCGGGGTCGGCGTCGCGCAGCGCTCCGCGGTGCAGTTCGGCGAGGGCCGCGGCGTTGAGGTCGTTGGCGACCCGTACGCGGGAGACGCCCAGGTGATCGCGGACGGCATCGGCCAGGCGCAGGCTCTCCCAGCCCGGCACGTTCGGCGCGAGGTCGATGCCGTCCTCGCGGATCACGCCGGGCGAGGCGATCCCGACCGCGTGCAGGGTGCCGCCGGTGTCGGTGACGAGCTTCTGCGCCAGGTCGAGGGCGCGGTCGAGCGCCTGCCGCGCGCCGCGGGCGGCGAGGGTCGGCAGGCGCTCCGAGACGAGCAGGCGTCCGTCGGTGTCGCCGATCCCGATCGCCATCTTCGTGCCGCCGAAGTCGATGCCCAACAACCGCCGGTCGGTGGGGGCTTCGAGGTTCACTGTGCGACCCTTTCCGCGACCGCGGTCGCGAGCTTCGTGTCGGCGTCGCGCAGCCGCTGCCGCAGCGCGTCGACCTCGGCGAGCGTCGCCGCCAGGTTGGATCGGAGCCGGGCGACCTGGGCCCGGACGGCGTCCTCGCCCGGGCCGTCCGACTGGGCGCGGCGCAGCACCAGCTCCGGAAGCAGGGCGGCGGCGCGGAGGTCCTGCACGGCGGCGGCGTCGAGCGGGTCGATCCCGGCGACGTCGCGCGCCGCCTCCCGGATGCCGTCGTCGGTCCAGGTCGCGGGCGGCCCGGAGCGGACCAGGCGGCCGATGACCGAGTGGGCGGCGCGGAACGGCAGGCCGTGCCGGGTCAGCGCGTCGGCCGCGGCGGTCGTGGTCGCGCCGGTCGCGACGATCGTCTCGCCGGTCGGCGGACGCAGCGGCTCCAGCAGCTCGAACAGGCCGCCGAGCAGGGTGAAGAACCGGTACGCGCGGTCGTTGCTCTCCCACAGCCGCACCTGCACGTCGGTGGTGGCGTTGTTGGAGTCCTCCCACCAGGCCGCGCCGACGTTGTTGAACACGGACGCGGCGTCGGCGGCCGTCGCGCCGGCCATCGAGACCAGGTGCTCCAGCACGACCGGGTTGCGCTTCTGCGGCATGATGCTGCTGCCCTGCGTGAACTCCTCGGGGGTGCGCACCCATTCCCAGGTCAGCCAGTCCATGAGCGTGCGGGCCACGCGCGCCCCGGTGGCGGTCGCCTGCGCGTTGAGCGCGCCCGTCCGCATGAGGTGGTCGGCGCCGGCGACGGCCTCGTACGAGTTGACCACCACTTCGTCGAAGCCGAGCAGCTCGGCCACGCGGTGGGGGTCGATCGCCAGGTCCGTGCCCGCGAAGGCGCAGGAGCCGAGCGGCGACCGGTTCATCTCGGCGAGCAGGCTCGCGTATGCGGCGGCCTGGCCCGCGAGGGCCTCGGCGTATCCGGCGAGCACGTGTCCGATGGTGGTCGGCTGGGCGGGGCGGCGGTGGGTGTACCCGACCACGACCACGTCGGCGTACCGGTCGGCGCGGTCCAGCAGCACGGCGCCCGCGTCGCCGAGCGCGGTGATCACACCGAGCAGCTGGTCGCGCAGGACCATCCGGAACACGCCCGAGTCCAGGTCGTTGCGGCTACGGGCGAGCTGGACGCTGAGCTGCCCGGTCGGGATGCCGCAGGCCTCGGCGAGCCGCTTCTCCAGCGTGAAGTACGTGTCCTCGACCGAGCCGTCGTAGTCGAACGTCCCGGGCCGGTCGTCGCGGAGCTTGACCAGCCCGCGCAGCATCTGCGCCGCCGCGTCGGCGGGGACGAGACCCTGCTCGGCGAGCATCACCACGTGCGCCTCGCTGGCCTTCACCATCGGCCCGTAGAGGTAGGTGGCGTGGTGGTCGAAGACGACGCGGAGGTGGTGCTGCTGGTAGGTGGTCAACGGCTGGTGCGTCATGCGTTCCCCTCGTGTCGTTGTGGTGCCGGATCGGCGCCGGGCGGGCCGGGCAGCGGCGCTGCGACCCAGGCCCGCGCGACTTCTCCGAGCCGGGCGGCGGCCGTCTCGCGCACCCGCCGCCCGGCCGCCTCGGTGGCCAGCGAGACGTGGCCGGACCAGCCCTGCCACGGCTCGGGTCGCGACTCGACCAGGACGTACGGATAGGCGGTCGGCAACTTCGGACGGGGCGGCAGGTCGGGCGCGACGCCCGGGTGCACCGCCTCCGGGTCGAAGCCGAGCACGGCGGACGTCTCGTAGGCGCCGCCGTGTCCGCGCGAGGGCAGCTCACCGAACAGCTCGGTCGTCTCGCGGGCGTCGACGAGCTGGAACCAGTTGACCAGCAGCAGGCTCGCCCGCCGCCGGCCGGACACCCATTCCATCGCGGCCCGGGCCGTGGACATGTTGGCGTCGTGCCCGTTGACCACGAGTACCCGCGGGAAGCCCGCAGCGACGATGCCGTCGAGCACGTCGCACAGGTATCCGACGGCGATCTCGGGCCGTACGGCGACGGTGCCGGGCCACGGCCGTGTCTGCCCCGGGCACGCCGCGTACGGGACGGCCGGGAACGACACGGCCCGCAGCCCGGCGCCGGCAACCTCGCTCGCGAACCCGTCGGCCAGGATCAGGTCGGTGCCGAGCGGCAGGTGCGGTCCGTGCCACTCGACCGCGCCGACGGGCAGGACCGCGAAGTCGGCCGCCGCGGCGACGCGCGCCAGTTCGTGCCCGGGCAGGCGGCTCACCGGGAGGAGCCCGCCGTCCGCCTGCCAGGCCTCGATCAGTTCGTCCATTGTTCCGCCTGTCGTGCCGCGGCCCGGCCGCCGCCGTTCTCCAGCCGGCTGGAGAACCACATCACCACGAAGATCAGCACCACCTGCAGCATGCCGTACGCGGCGGCCGTGCCGATCTCGAAGGAGTACATGCGGTTGTTGATGGCCACCGAGATCGGGACGGTCGAGGAGGTGTAGATGAGCACCGACGCGACGAACTCGCCCACCCCGTGCACGAACGCCAGCAGTGCGCCGACGATGACGCCCGGCAGCATGAGCCGCACCGTGATGTTGAGGAAGGCCCGGAACCACGACGCGCCGAGGTTGCGCGCGGCCTCCTCCAGCGACGGGTCGATCAGCGCCAGGGACGCGGAGCTGGCCCGGAACACCAGCGGCAGGAACCGCACGAAGTACGCCAGCGGCAGGATCCAGAAGGTGCCGATCAGCGCCTGCCCGAAGCTGAACGAGTTGCCGGTGCTGAACGCCGAGATCAGGTTGATCGCCACGACGGTGCCCGGCAGCGCCCACGCGATCATGACGCCGACGTCGAGCAGGCTCCTGCCGACGAAGCGCAGCCGGCGCACCGCGTAGGCGATCAGCACGCCGATCACGACGCACCCGGCGGTGGCGAGCAGGCTCATCTGCAGCGAGTTCAGGATCGGCTGGAACGCCTTCGGCTCGGACACGATCGTGACGAAGTTGTCGACGGAGTACGCGGACGGGATGATCTCCGTCGTCCACGACCCGTCCTCGGAGAACGCCACCAGCGCGATCGTCGCGACCGGGGCCAGCAGCACGATCGCCGCCAGCACGGAGGCGACCGGCGCGAGCCAGCGCCCGACCGGGTTGGAGATCTCCCGGCGGCGCGCGGAGATGCCCTTCGACTGCGACAGGTAGCTGCGCCGCCCCTCGTACCAGCGCATCAGCAGCAGGAAGGCGATCGACACCAGGCCGAGCGCCGACGCGTACGTCGAGGCCATCGGCAGGTCGCCGTTGGTGCGGTTGATGTAGATCTGCATCGTCATGGTCTGGTCGACGCCGAACAGCAGCGGCGCCGTGTAGGACGCCAGCGACGTCATGAAGACCAGCAGCGACGCGGACACCATCGCGGGCGTCAGCATCGGCAGCAGCACCGTGCGCCAGACCCGGACGCGTCCGGCGCCCAGGTTGTACGCGGCCTCCTCGATCGACGGGTCCAGGCCCGCCAGCGCGGCCGACGCGGCCAGGTAGAAGAAGGGGTACATGGTGAAGGTGTGCACGACGAGCACCCCGGCGATGCCGTCGAACGCGAGCACCGGCGACTCGGTCCCGAACAGGTGCTGCAGGCCGCGTGGCAGGATGCCGATCTCGCTGTACAGGAGCTGGAACGAGATCGCCCCGATCAGCGGCGGCAGTGCGGCCGGCACCAGGATGAACGCCTCGATGAGGCGGCGGCCGGGGAACGAGAACCGCTTGAGCAGGAACGCCATCGCGACACCGACGACGCCGCAGAGCACCACGCTGGCCACCGAGATGGCCAGCGACGTGATCAGGGAGGTGCGCGCGACGCCGGCCGAGGTGAAGAACTGCGTGTAGTTGCTGACGCCGTCCTCGCTGACGCTCTCCACGAACGTGGCGAGCATCGGCTGCACCACGTAGCCCCAGAGGATCAGGACGAGCGGGGCCACCATCAGGTACGGGAACCAGGCCGAGTTCGCACCACCGGCCAGCCGCCGGACCAGCGCGACCCGGCGGGACGTGATGGCGGACGACGCCGCGGTCACGGCCGGACCACCCACAGCCGGTCGGCGGAGAGCCGCAGGCCGATCCGGTCACCGACGTCGACGCGGCCGGGCACTTCGACCGCCGCGACGGTCACCTCACCGCCCTCGTCGGTGCCGATGTCGATCGTCAGGTGCGTGGCCATGCCGGTGAACTCGAGGGCGGTCACCTGTCCGCGGATCACGCCGGGATCCTCGGGGCCGGCCAGCGCGATGTGCTCGGGCCGGGCGGAGACCAGTGCGGTGTCGCCGGTACGCAGCCCGTGCCCTTCCGGCGCGCCGGCCACGATGTGCCCGGCGCCGCCGGGCAGCGCGACCTCGACGCTGGTGGCGTCGGCGGTGGTGACCGGCAGCGACAGCACGTTGCTGCGGCCGATGAAGCGCGCGACGAACGCGTTGGCCGGCTGGTGGTACACCTCGCGCGGGGTGCCGATCTGCTGCACGCGGCCGGCCTGCATCACGGCGATACGGTCCGACATGGCCATCGCCTCGGCCTGGTCGTGGGTCACGTAGATGGACGTGGTGCCGGCGTCGCGCTGGATGCGCCGGATCTCGGTGCGGGTCTCCTCGCGCAGTTTCGCGTCCAGGTTGGACAGCGGCTCGTCGAGCAGGAGCATGCGCGGGCGGATCACCAGCGCTCGCGCCAGTGCGACGCGCTGCTGCTGACCGCCGGAGAGCTGCTCGATCCGCCGCGACCCGTATCCGTCGAGGTGGACCTGGGCCAGCGCCTCGGCCACCCGCCGGGTCGCCTCGGCGCGGGACACCTTGCGCACCTTGAGCCCGTAGGCGACGTTCTGCGCCACGGTCATGTGCGGGAAGAGCGCGTAGTTCTGGAACACCATGCCGGTGTCGCGCTTGTTGGGCGCGAGCCGGGTGACGTCCTGCCCGCCGAAGCGGATGTGCCCCATGGTGGGGAAGTAGAACCCGGCCACCATCCGCAGCGTGGTCGTCTTGCCGCACCCGCTCGGCCCCAGGAGTGTGAAGAACTCCCCCGCACCGATGGTGAGGTTCACGTCGTCGACCGCGGCGGCCTCGCCCGACCGGGCGAAGCGTTTGCTCACCGACTCCAACTCGACGTCGATCATCTTTCCCTCTCTAGGCTGCCGTCGATGCCTGGACGGTCAGCGGAATTGGAGCGTCCGGGGGGGCCGGGTCGCCGCCGTGCGACGACCCGGCCCGGTGGGCGGTCAGCCCTTGTTCTTGATCTCGGCGTTCCAGTGGTTGATCCACTGGGTCTCGTTCTTGGCGATGACGTCCCAGTCGACGTCCATCGGCTTGAGGTTGAGGTCCGCCAGCCACTGCGGCTTCTCGGCGATCGGCACCGCGGGGATCTGGAAGAAGTCCTTGGCCAGCTTGGCCCGCAGCTCGCCGTCGAACAGGAACTCGATGAAGGTCTTGGCGCCCTCGGTGTTGCCGCCCTTGATCGCGGCCACGCCGTCGACGAGCACCGGCGCGCCGGACGCCGGCATCACGTAGCCGAACGGCATCTTCGACTGCTCGGACTGCAGCAGGATGTCCTGCAGGTTCCAGGCGCTGAGCACGCCCTGCTCGCGGGACATCTTGACGTACAGGTCCGTCGGGTTGGCGGCGTAGTCACCGGTGTTGGCGTCGAGCTTGCGCAGCCAGTCGTAGCCGGGCTGCGGGTTGCTGCCGTCCTTCGACAGGCGCTGGATCATCGAGGCGTAGATGGACCGCATGGTGCCCGACGCGGCCACGTCGCGGATGATGACCTTCTTCTTCCACTTCGGGTCGAGCAGGTCGTCCCAGTCCTTCGGCGCCTGGTCGGCCGGGATCGCCTTGTTGTTGTACATGATGACCTCGGGCAGCAGGATCTCGCCGAACCAGCGGCCCTGCGCGTCCTTGTACCGGGCGTCCATCTGCCCTGCGAAGGAAGGCTGCCACGCCTCGAGCAGGCCGTCGCCGGCACCGGCCGACAGGCCCTGCTGCGTGCCGCCCCACCAGACCGAGCCCTGCGGGTTGGCCTTCTCGGCGCGGGTCCGCTCGAGCACCTCCTGGGCGCCCATGTTGAGCACCTCGACCTTGCCCTTGTACTCGGGGTGCTTGGCGACGAACTGCTCGACGACGAAGTCGGTGACCTTCTTGTCGCGCGCGCTGTAGACGACGATCTTCTCGGCCGGCTTCCCGGACGCGCCCGCCGAGGTGGAGTCCTTGGTCTCACTCCCGCAACCGGTCAGACCGGCCACTAACGTGCTGACCGCGAGGGTGAGGGCAACGCGACGTCTCATGACTTCCTCCGCATGCAGAAAGGGGGGTGTTATCGGTGGTGGTTCGTGGTGAGGAAAGGGCCGGGTAGCCGTACCGCGGCCGACAGGGCGTAACTGATCGCGCCGTGCAGCACCGCCTGGTCCCCGAGCACGGCCCGGCGCACCTCGGTGGAGGCCGGAACCCTCGCGGAGACCAGGTCCTGGATGCGCGCCAGCGCCGCGTCGTCGAGCTGGGCCGCCGCGCCGCTGAGCAGCACCCGGCCCGGGTCGACGACGCAGGCGCAGGAGATGACGAGCCGGGCCCACGCCTCCAGCACCTCGTCGAGGTAGGCACGGGCCGCGTCGGACGTGGCCGCGAGCTCGATCAGCTCGCTGACCGGCGCCTCGGGGCGGCGGCCGGGGTTCAGTGCGACGACCCGCTCCGCGATCGCGTTGGCCGACCAACGCGCCTCGAACGGGCCGACCCCGCTGTAGGCGCGGTCCGCTTGCGGATCGAGCGGGAGGAAACCTATCTCCCCCGCCGCGCCGCTCGCCCCCCGCCGCACCTGGCCGTCGAGGATGAGACCCGCGCCGATGCCGTCCGCGACGTGCAGCAGCATCAGGTCGTCGACGTCCTTCCCGGCGCCGGCCATCCGCTCCCCCGCCGCCATCAGGTTGACGTCGTTGTCGACGACCACCGGCACGCCGAGCTCCTGCTGCACCGACTGGCCGATCGGCCGCGCCTCGACGAGGCCGACCGAGGGCGCCAGCCGGACCGCGCCGTCGGACGACACCCCGGGCACGGCGATCGCGACCCCGCACAGCGACGGCCGGTTGTCGGCGACCAGCTCCGCCACGAACTGGCAGACGGTCTCGACGACGTCGCGGCCGAGGCGGGACGTGCGGTGGGCGATCACCGTGCCGTTGCTGTCCGCGATCTCGCACGTGATGCGGGGCGGCTCGAGGGACACCGCGGCCACCAGCTCGGCGCGCGGGTTGAACTCGAGCATCGCCCGTGGCCGCCCGTGCGTGTTGGCGCCCGGGCCGCGCTCGATCAGGTATCCGTCGGCGATCAGGTCACGCACGAGCGCCGTCAGCGTCGCCGCAGGAAGTCCGGTGAGCTCGGCCAGATCGACCCGGGACAGCACACGCGCTTCCCGGGCAGCCGAGATCACCGACTGGCGCTTGATCTCACGCGACCGTTCCCGGCTGACCGGACTTGTCGGTGCTCTCCCCACGGCGATCACCCTTTCTTACTAGTGCGAAGAAAATCGGCGGTCAAGTCACGGAACGATCTCGAAGGGCCACGGTGCCCTCGCGATATCCGACGAGCTGGACATGGCAAAAGGCCAGGTGGCTCGCATAAAAGGACAGTAATGTGGACAGATCATAAACACAAATATGGACATTCATGGTCGGATCGGGACCATGTTCAGGCGTTCTCGTTTGGCGATTCTTTCTAGAGCGAAGAAAATGCCCGTCCGAGGTGTTGACAGCTCTTTCGGGCGGTCCCTAGCGTTACGCCACAACACCCTTCCAGTGCTGACCGGCTTGCCGGCCGCTGTGATGCATGGCGACTGTCCATTGTGGACGGTCGTCCTGCCGTGCCGGGCGCCGTCGCGTCCACGCACTAATTTCGCAGTCTGAAATAACTCGGCAAACCGCCAGCGGTCCAGGAGTACCCCCGTCTCCACCACACGAAGAAGGTTGCCCTATGAGATGGCGCGGCAAAGCCGTGATCGCGACATGCGGTCTGTTGATCGCGGGCCTGGCAAGCCCTGCACAGGCCAAACCGAACGCACCGATCGACCTGGACATCATGTTCATCGGTGCGCACCCGGACGACGAGGCCGGACAGCTCGGCATGTTCGGGTACTGGAACGAGTACCACAACATGAAGGCCGGGGTCATCACGATGACCCGGGGCGAGGGCGGCGGCAACGCGGTCGGCCTCGAGGAAGGTCCCGCGCTCGGCATCCTGCGTGAGGACGAGGAGCGCCGCGCCGTCGGCCGGGCCGGCGTCATGAACGTCTACAACCTCGACGCGCTGGACTTCTACTACACGGCGAGCGCGCCGCTGTCCGAGCAGATCTGGAACTACGAGAAGTCGCTGTCGCGCATCGTGCGCACGATCCGGACCACCAAGCCCGAGGTCATCGTCACGATGAACCCGTCGGCGACCCAGGGCAACCACGGCAACCACCAGGAAGCCGCGATGCTCGCCGTCGAGGCGTTCTACGCGGCGGCGGACCCCAACGCCTTCCCCGAACAGATCAAGAAGGAAGGGCTCCAGCCCTTCCGGCCCGCCCGCCTCTTCCAGGGCGGCGGCAGCGGCACCAGCTCCAACGGCCAGGCCTGCGAGACCACCTTCACCCCCTCACAGGCGACCAACACCATCTTCGGCACCTGGCAGGGCTACGAGTCCGCCCGCAACGGCGGCATGCGCTGGAACCAGGTCGGCGTGCTGGCCCGGCGCGAGTACGCCTCCCAGGGCTGGGCCGACACGGCCGACGCGCAGACCAACCCGGCGAGCATCGGCTGCAACCGGATCACGATGATCGACAGCCGGACCCCGTACCCGGACCCGAACGTCGGCGGCACCGCCGCGCTGCAGGGCACCAGCATCCGCGCCGCCGGCGGCCTGCCGCTCGGCACGGAGCTGCACGTCCGCTCCGAGCAGTGGGAGGTCCTGGCCGGCCAGCCCTTCGAGGTCAAGGCCCACGTGCGGGCCACCCAGGCGATCCCGGGCGCGAACGTGGCCCTGCAGGCCCCGGCGGGCTGGACCGTCACGGGCAAGGGCGGCATCGGCACCGTCACGCCCAACAACAAGGAGTCCGTCGCCACGTTCACCGTCACCCCACCGGCCACCCTGGTCGCGGGCGAGCGGTTCCAGCTCAAGGCGACCATGACCTCCAAGAAGGACGGCACCGGCAGCAACACCACGCTGGTGCAGGCCACCGCCCCGGTCCGCGGCACGCTCGAGCCGCTGCCCGAGGTGGGTGACTTCCGCGAGTGGACGCAGCGCAACGAGGTCCAGTCCCTCGACGCGCTGATCGAGTCGATGCTGAGCATCCCCAGCGGCGGCACCCGGCCGGTCCGCGTCGACCTCACCAACCACAGCGACCAGGTGCAGTCCGGCTCGGTGAAGCTCAAGGTGCCCGCCGGCTTCGCCGTGGCCGAGGCGCAGCAGAGCTACAGCGGCCTGCAGCCCGGCGCGCGCGGCTCGGTCACGTTCACGGTGACCAACACCGACGCGTCGCTGCCGACCGCCAACCGGGCGCCCAACGACGGACGCTACGCGGTGCAGATCGAGACCGGCTACGTCGGCGGCACCGCGGTCGAGCCCGGTGTCCTCAACATCGTGCCGGTCACGTCCATCCCCAAGGCGGCGAAGGCCCCGGTCGTCGACGGCACGGGGAGCCCGGGCGAGTACAGCGGTCCGGCCATCGACATCTCCACCCGCTGGGAGGGCACCGCGGCCACGGCGGCGGACATCTCCGGCAAGGCCTGGCTGACGTACACCGACGACGCGATCTACGCGCTGTTCGAGATCACCGACGACGTGCTCGGCACGGTGCTGCCGCCCGAGGACTGCAAGCGTCCCCGGCGCAACGACAACATCGAGTTCGGCATCGACCCGCGCGGCGGCTCGCCGAACACCTCCACGGTGTTCAACGTGGCGCTCTTCCCGGCGACGAAGGACCCGGCCAACGGCAACCCGCCGTGCTTCGCCCGGGAGCGGGACAACCACCAGGGCGCCGGCCCGGTGACCGCGCCCGGCATGCAGGTGGCGTCGGTCGTCAGCAGCCCCTACACCGGTTACCGCATCGAGGTGAAGGTGCCGTTCAGCGTCCTGCCCGACAACGTGGACGCGGCGAAGATGGGCATGAACATCCTCGTGAACGACTCCGACACGCAGGACCTGGCGGGCCAGACCCGCGTCGGCTGGTCCACGTGGAGCGGTGTGCGGGCCGACCCGTGGCGCTGGGGCGTCGCCAAGCTCGACGGCTACCAGACCCAGCCGTCCTCGCCCAAGGCGCCGATCATCCCGGACACGGCCGCGATGAGCGTGAACTCGCCGCAGACGATCCTGCAGTCGAGCGTGGACCAGGTCGCCCCCGGCGGCTGGACCGCGCTGAGTGACGGCACGATCAAGATCACGGACGTCACCAAGCGGCAGGACGGCGTCGGGGTCGAGCTCAAGACCCGCCAGGCCGGCACCGCCCGGGTGTTCGTCTGGGACGGCAACGCGGTCCTGGCGCACACGACGGTCGAGTTCGGCGGCAGCGGCTCGCGCGACGTGTGGCTGCCGACGACCGGTGCGCTGCCGGCCGGCGCCACGCTGCTGGTCTCGTACCAGGCCGGTGAGGCCACCACCGGCATCGCCCAGCGGCTGAACTGAGAAACACCACGTGGGGAGGGGCCGGCACCCGCCGCCCCTCCCTTCGTGGTCGGCGGAGAAATCAGGGGTACGTCACTCCCGGCCGCGCGGCGATGAGGACCTGCGCGGCGGGGTGCCAGCCGAGTTTCGCGTACAGGTGCTGGCCCTCTTCGCTGGCGACCAGGATGCCGCGGGTGGCGCCCGCTGAGACCGCCTCGGTCGCCAGGGCGCCCATGACGGTGCTGCCGAGGCCGCGGCGGCGGTGGGCGGACATCGTCTCGATGCGGTCCGCGACGGCGTCGAGGCCGGTCAGGCCCATCGTGCCGTGAGCGCCGGTGACGCCGTCCGGGTCGTGGACGGTGGCGGTGACCACGGCGTCCTGGACGCGGGTCCGCAATGTGTACCCGGCGGAAGGCGGCGGCGACGGGTGGGCGCGCAGGTCGATGGTCATCATCAGTTCGGAGCGCTTCAGCACGACGAGGCCCGCCGATTCCAGCAGTGCGGCGGTGCCGTCGGGGTCGCGGGTCGGGACGGTCAGCCAGGTGACCTCGTCCTCGGCGGTGACCCGCAGCGCCAGGTCGTGCAGCGACGCCGGGTCGAGGTCGAGTGCGAAGTACTCGACCTGCCGGCCCATCTGCTGGCAGCGCACCCGCAGGCCCGGGCCGAGGTCGTCGGCGGCGGGGACCGCGCGGGACAGCCCCCAGCCGCGCTGCCAGCGGACGACGAGCTCACGTAGGTCGGACATCAGCGCAGGCTAGCCGACCGCCGGTCCGGCCCCGCGGACCGTCCCTGCGCACCGGTGCTGTAGGAGTGGGGGCGTGGCGGAGCTGGCGGTGCGGCGGGTGCTCGGGGATGTCGTCGGGGCGCTCGGGACGGGGACGGCGGTGCTCGTGGCGCCGCCCGGGACGGGGAAGACGACGCTCGTGCCGACGGCGCTCGCCGACGCGTTCGAGGGCACGGTCGTGGTGGCGGAGCCCAGGCGGATCGCGGCGCGGGCGGCGGCGCGGAGGATGGCGGAGCTGCGCGGCGAGCGGGTCGGGGAGACCGTCGGGTACAGCGTCCGCGGCGACCGCAGGGTCGGGCCCCGCACCAGGGTCGAGGTGGTCACGACCGGGCTGCTCGTGCAGCGGCTCCTCGCCGACCCCGAGCTGGCCGGCGTCGGCACCGTGATGATCGACGAGTGTCACGAGCGGCACCTGGACACGGACCTGGTGCTGGGGTTCCTGCTGGAGTGCCGGCAGACGCTGCGGCCGGACCTGCGGCTCCTGGCGGCCTCGGCGACCGCCGACGCGCAGCGGTTCGCGGACCTGCTGCAGGCGGACGTCGTGGCGGCCGAGGGGGCGCTGCACGACGTCGCGGTCGTGTGGTGCCCGCCGGACCGGCCGGTCAGGCCGCCGCACGGGCTGTGGGTCGACCCGGCGTTCCTGGACCACGTCGCGGCGGTCGTGCGCAGGGCGTGGCGGGAGACGGCCGGGGACCTGCTGGTCTTCCTGCCGGGTGCGGGTGAGATCGCGTCCGTGCGGCGCGGGCTGGACGGCCTGCCGGTGGACGTCCTGCACGGCCGGTTGCCCGCGGCGGCGCAGGACACCGCGATCCGGGCCGGGGACCGGCGCCGGGTCGTGCTCGCCACGGCCGTCGCGGAGAGCAGCCTGACCGTGCCGGGGGTCCGGGTCGTCGTCGATGCCGGTCTGGCGCGGGTGCCCCGGACCGACCACGCTCGCGGTCTGGGTTCGCTCGCCACGGTACGAGCGGCGAAAGCATCAACCGTCCAGCGGGCCGGGCGGGCGGGGCGGGAGGCGCCCGGGGTCGTCTACCGCTGCTGGTCCCAGGCCGACGACGAACGCCTGCCGGCGCAGCCCGAGCCGGAGGTCGCCGTGGCGGAGCTGACCGCGTTCGCCCTCGCGCTCGCCTGCTGGGGGCATCCCGACGGCGCCGGTCTCGCCCTGCCGGACCCTCCCCCGGCCGCCGCGATGCAGGTGGCGCGGGCGACGTTGCGGGCGCTCGGCGCCGTGGACGACGACGGGCGGGCCACCCCGCGCGGGCACCGCATGTCCCGCGTCGGCGCGCATCCCCGGCTGGCCAGGGCGCTGCTGGACGGCGGGCCGAAGGTGGGTGCGCGCAACGCCGCCGAGGTGGTGGCGATCCTCTCCGACGACTCCCTGGCCAGGGGCGACGACCTGGCCGCCGCCTGGCGGCACCTGCGCGACACCCGCGACCCGCGCTGGCGCGCCGAGGCGGACCGCCTGCGGCGGGACCTGCCGGACACGGCGGCGAAGCAGCTGCCCGACGACCTCGCGGCCGGGCTGATCGTCGGGCTCGCCCACCCGGAGCGGCTGGCGAGGCTGCGCGGCGGCGGGTACCTGATGGCGGGCGGCACCGAGGCGGCCCTGGCGCAGGGGTCGCCGCTCACGGGGCACCCGTGGCTCGCCGTCGCCGTCGCGGACCGCCAGCCGGGCAACGCCGCCGCGCGGGTCAGGCTCGCCGCCGCCATCGACGAGGACACCGCGCGCGAGGCCGGCGCCGCGCTGCTGTCCACAGTGGACGAGGTGACGGCGCACGGCGCGGAGCGCCGGGAGCAGCTGGGTGCGATCGTCCTGCGGACCCGCGAGCTCAAGGACCCGCCGCGCGAACTCGTCGAGCGGGCCATGCGCGAGGCGCTGGTGAAACAGGGGCTGCGCTGGACGAAGGAGGCGGCGCAGCTGCGGCAGCGGATGGCTTTCTGCCACCGGGTGCTCGGCCCGCCGTGGCCGGACGTCAGCGACGCCGCCGTCATCGCGCACACGGATCTCAGCACGGTCCGGCAGCTGTCCACAGTGGACCCCGAGCGGACGCTCCGGGCGATGCTGCCGTGGCCCGCCGCGGCGCGGCTGAACGAGATCGCACCGGAGCGGCTGCCGGTGCCCAGCGGGTCCATGGTCCGCATCGACTACAGCGACCCGGAGGCACCCGTCCTCGCGGTGAAGGTCCAGGAGGCGTTCGGCTGGCTGGAGACCCCGACCGTCGGCGACGGCCGGGTGGCGGTCCTGCTGCACCTGCTGTCCCCCGCCGGCCGTCCCGTCGCCGTCACCCGGGACCTCGCGTCGTTCTGGCGCACCGGATACCAGCAGGTCCGGGCCGAGCTCCGCGGCCGCTACCCACGCCACCCCTGGCCGGAGGACCCGGCGACCGCGACCCCCACCAAACGGACCAACCCACGCCGCTGACACCGCAGGACCCGGGCGGCCGCGGCCGCCGGCGAAGCCACCCGGCGTCTCACCCACCCGGGCGCCGCCCGGCGCGCAGGCTGGAGTCCAGGAGGAGGCGATCCGAACCCCGGAAGGAACGCGCATGGACCTGAGGGCGATGGACCTGACGACGCTGGCCGCCGAGGCGTTCCAGTACGGCTACCCGTTGCTGACCAGCCTCGCCGCCGTGGAACGCGACGGTGGCCCGGACAACACGTTCACGCATCAGCGGCGCTTCGACGACCGGCGCAACTGCAACCCCGACCTGCTGTACTCGACCGCGCGGCTCGACCTGTCCGGCGGACCGCTGTGGCTGCGCGTCCCGGACACCGGCGACCGGTATCACGTGCTGCAGTTCGTCGACGCGTGGACGGACAACTTCGCCTACATCAGCGAGCGCTCCACCGGCAGCGCCGAGCGGGAGCTCCTGCTGGTGCCGCCCGGATGGGCGGGACGGGAGGCGCCCGGCGCCCAGGTCATCAGGATCCCGACGATGGTGACGACGCTCATCGGCCGGTTCGCGTGCGGCCAGCACGAGCTTGCAGAGGTGCACGCGCTGCAGGACGCGCTGCGGATCGAGCCGATGTACCCCCAGGTGCCGCTCGACGGGCTGCCGCACCCGCAGGCCGGCGTGCCCGAGGACCTGCTGTTCTTCGAGTCGCTGCGGCGGTCCCTCGCGGCGTTCCCGCCGTCCCCGGCGGAGCGGCGCTACCAGCGCAGGTTCGCGCCGATCGGGCTGCTGGAGCCCGGCACGTCGCCGTACGCCGGTGCGCCGCGCGAGTTCCGCGAGACGCTGCGCGACGGGCTCGCCGCCGCCCGTGACCAGCTCGAGGAGGAGGCGATGACCCGGCACGCCGGGCTCGTCAACGGCTGGACCAACGACCTGCACATGTTCGACTTCAACCTCGACTACTTCGAGGTCGGCACGATGGACACGCCGGAGTGGACGATGCCGGACCGCGACGAGGCGCACGTGGTGCGGGCCGTCGCCGCGCGGACCGGCCTGTGGGGCAACCACGCCTACGAGGCGGTCGCGCCGACCGTGCACAAGGACCGCGACGGGGAGCGGCTCAGCGGCTCGAACGCCTACGAGCTCCGCTTCGCCGAGCCGCCACCGGCCGACGCCGGCTGGTCCCTGGCCGTCTACGACGTGCCCGGCTCGCGACCGGTCCCGAACCAGCTGGACCGGCGCGCCGTCGGCAGCGGCACGCCCGGCCTGCGGCGGGACGCCGACGGGTCGCTGACCATCCGCGTCCAGCGCGACCGGCCCGGCGACGACACCAACTGGCTGCCGGCGCCGGAGGGCGGCTTCCGTCCGGTGCTGCGGATGTACCAGCCGGGCCCGGCCGTCCTGCACGGCGAGTTCCGGCCGCCGCCCGTCGTGCCGGTCAAGGCGGCCTGAACAGCGGCCTGAGCAGGGGGTACTAGCGAACTCCAAGTCGGCTGAAAGTGCCACCGGGGATGGTGGCACCGCTGCATCAGACGACTTGGAGGCACCACATATGTCCCGCTTGCTCGGCCGGCTCGGAGGAGCGGCCGCCGCGCACCCCTGGCGCACGATCGGCGCCTGGCTGATCGTGCTCGTCGCGTTCACCACGTTGTCGGCCGGCTTCGGCGGCACCCCGCACGACGACTACAACGTGCCCGGCACCGAGTCGCAGGCCGGCACCGAGTTCCTGCGCGAACACCTGCCGGCGCTGGCCGGCACCGACGCCCGTGTCGTCGTGCACGGCAAGGGTCCCGTCGACCCGGCGACCCTGGAGGGGCTGCGGGCCCGGCTCGCCGCGATGCCGAGCGTCGGTGACGTGTCGCAGCCGCGGATGTCGGCCGACGGCGACACGGCGCTGATCGCGGTGCGGTACACCATCCCGGTCACCGACTTCGCCGGCACCGCCGGCATGGACGCGCTGCGCACCGCCGCCGAGCCGCTCGTCCGCGAGGGGGTCCAGGTCGAGTTCGGCGGTCAGGTCGCGGAGAACATCTCCGTGCCGTCCGGCACCGCGGAGGCGGTCGGCATCGTCGTGGCGCTGCTGATCCTGGTGCTCGCGCTCGGCTCGGTCGTCGCGGCGGGCCTGCCGCTGATCGTGGCGATCGCCGGTCTCGGCGTCGCGAGCGCCGTCATCGCGCTGCTGGCGCGCGTCACCGACATCAGCGGCACGGCGCCGACGATCGCGACCATGGTCGGCCTCGGCGTCGGCATCGACTACGCGCTGCTGCTCGTCGCCCGGCACGTGGAGGGGCTCCAGGCCGGGCTGGCCCCGCGCGAGGCGGCCGCGGCGGCGAACGCGACCGCCGGGTCGTCGGTCATCGTCGCCGGCCTCACCGTCCTGGTGTCGCTGTTCGGTCTGAAGCTGTCGACGCTGCCGGTGTACTCGTCGTACGGCTACGCCACGTTCGCCGCGCTCGGCGCGGTCATGCTCGCCTCCTTGACGCTCGTCCCCGCGCTGTGCGGCCTGGCGGGCCACCGGGTCCTGCCCCGCGCGGTCCGCAAGCAGATCGCGACCGGCGCCACGGTCCCGGCCCGCAAGGCGCCGGCGGAGCCCGGGTGGACGGCGCGGTGGGCGGCGCTCGTCGGGCGGCGGCCCGTGCTCGCGGCACTGGCGTCGCTGCTGGTCCTGGCCGCGCTGGCGGCGCCGGTCCTCGGCATGCGCACCTGGCCGCAGGACGCCGGCAGCCAGCCGACCTCCAACACCGCGCGGCAGGCGTACGACCTGACGTCCGCCGAGTTCGGTCCCGGCGCCAACGGCCCGCTCGTCATCGCCGTCGACACGGCCAAGGTGTCCGATGTGGACGGTCTCGTCGCGGCGCTGCGCGTCGAGCCCGGCGTCGCGCTGGTGGTGCCCGCCGCTCGTACCGGCGACGCGGCCGTCATCCTCGTCGAGCCCTCGACCGGTCCGCAGGACGAGCGGACCATCGCGCTGCTCGACCACCTCCGCGCCGACGTGCTGCCCGACGGCGCGCTCGTCACGGGGCTCGTCGCGGTGTTCGCCGACATCTCCGACCGGCTCGCCACCCGGCTGTGGATCGTCGTGGCGTTCGTCGTCGCGCTGTCGCTGGTGCTGCTGACGGTGCTGTTCCGGGCGCCGGTCGTCGCGGTCAAGGCGGCCGTGATGAACCTGCTGTCGGTGGCCGCGGCGTACGGCGTGATGACCGCGATCTTCCAGACCGACGCGGGCGCGCGGGCGGTCGGCCTGCCGCACGCGACGCCGGTGTCGACCTGGGTGCCGATCCTGCTCTTCACCGTCCTGTTCGGACTGTCGATGGACTACGAGGTGTTCCTGCTGTCCCGGGTCCGCGAGGACTGGCTGGCGACCGGCGACGCGCAGGGCAGCGTGATCCGCGGCCTGTCGGCGACCGGCCGGGTCATCAGCGGCGCGGCGGCCATCATGGTCGCGGTGTTCGTCGGCTTCGCCCTCGACCCGGACGTCACGGTCAAGATGACCGGCGTGGGCATGGCCGCCGCCGTCCTCATCGACGCGACCCTGGTCCGCCTGGTCCTGGTCCCGGCGGCGATGTCGCTGCTCGGCCGGGCGAACTGGTGGCTGCCGGCGTGGCTGGACCGCCTGCTGCCGCACGTGAAGGTCGAGGCGGAGCCCGCCCGGCAGCTCGAGCCCGTGGCCTGACCCGGGCGGGAACGAAAAACGGGCCCGGCGGAACACCGCCGGGCCCGTTTCGCGGAACGCTCAGCCGTTCACGGTGACCGCGAACGAGTGCGGGCTGGAGCTGGTGCCGTCGGTGTAGCGGACCGTGACCCAGAAGTACGTCCACCCGGGCTCGGTGGGCGTCCAGTGCACGCGGGCCTTGCCGTCGGCGTCGACGGCGACCGTCCTGGGGGTGCTGTCCAGAGACGTGAAGTACTGCACGTCCTGGACGCCGGCCGCGAAGTACGGCGTGACGGTGAAGACACCCTCGACGCCGACGCCGCCGCCCGACCCGTCGACCGGGTAGACGCCGTCGGAGGTGACCTCCGGGTCGTCGACCGAGAAGAAATAGGTCGTGACCGGGTCGTAGTGGGAGGCGCCGGAGCTGTCCTGGCCGGCGTAGGTCAGCTCGTGCTGACCGGCCTGCAGCGGCACCGTCAGCCCTTCGGCGACACCGTCGGCGCCGACCGTGGCGTACTGCTGCGCGCCGCCGTCGACCGTGTAGGCGATCCTGGTGATGCCGTTGCCGACCTGGGTCTCGAAGTGCAGCGTGACGACGGCGCCGCGGCTGCCGGCCGGGTCCGGGACCTGCTCGGTCCGCCACGCGTTGACCCCGTAGCTGCGCACGTTCATCTTGTACTCGCGCACCACCGACATCAGCCGTGCGCGGTCGATGCTCGCCACGTACAGCGTCTGCTGGCCGCTGCCCCACGGACGCCACTCGACCGTGGCGGAGCCGCCCACGTGGTCGGCGGCGACCCGGTTGCTCAGGTTGAACCGCGACGTGCCGTAGACGAACTCGGTCACGTCGGCGGAGCCGTTGGCGGTGAAGACGAACGTGCCCGGATGGCCGGCCTCACCGGTCGGCAGCGGCGGGTTCTCCGGGTAGTCCACCGAGGAGACGCCGGGCGTGTTCGGCGCCGTCTTGTCCACCACGAAGGTGCACGGCGCGCTCCACGCCGAGTAGGCCCGCTGGTCGTAGGTGCGGGCGTGCCAGGCGTAGGTGCCCTCGGCGAGGCCGCCGATGGCGACGTAGCCGGAGCCCCAGACGCCGTCCCCGCCGCTGGTCTGGCTCATCGGGATCGACGTCACCGCCGACGGGTTGCCGGCGGGCCAGAGCTCGGCCTGGGTGGTCAGCGCGTCGCCGGCGTCGGGGTCGGTCTGCTCGGCGTGCACCGTGAAGTCGTAGCCGGCGTAGTACGTGCTGCCGGCGCAGGACCCGCTGTCGCCGTAGGTGTAGCCGACCCTCGTCGGCGTCTTCGGCGGCGTGTTGGTCAGCTCCACGTTGAGGCGGTAGCTGCTCTGCTCCAGGTAGCGGCCGAACTCGGGCTGGTTCTCCTTGCCGCCGGGGACCTTGATCTCGACGTACAGGCGGCTCTGGTGCTTCTTGAGCGCCTTGTCGAGCCCGTCGGTCAGGTCGAAGTTGAGCACCGACACGCAGCCGGGCGTCTCGGCGACCGGGGTGACGGTGCTGCCCGCCGACGCCGGCGGACGGTTCCACGAGTTGGCGGTGGTGAAGTCCGCGACCGGCCGGGCCTCCAGGGCGCGCGGCTTGCCGCAGCCGGTGGCGCCGGTGTCGATGACCCGCAGCTTGGCGGCGTGCAGCCGGGCGCGGGGGACGTTGCCGATGTCGAACCCGAAGTAGATCCGGGTCTTGTGGGTGACCCCGCCGGTGACGTGCGCGCCGAGCGGGAGGGAGCCCTCCGGGTAGTACGTCGTCGTCCCGGGCGTCGCCGAGTCGGTGAGGGCGCTGAACGAGGGGGTGAACGAGAAGTGCGGCTCGGCTGCGTTCGCCGGGGTCGCGGCGAGCACGGCCGCGGCGGCGACCGCCGTCACGGTGAGCGCTTTCGCCGCTGTCCGCCCGCGTCCCCGTAATCCGCGGGTGTCATTGATCAAGTGGATCCCCTTCCATGACAGAGGTGGATGCGATTACCCGCAGCGTATCGATCCGGGGCGCTCCGCACTGACCCGTTTTCCCGCGGCACGGCGGGCCGTCCCGGGTCGAGACCACGGAACAAGGTCGCGTTTGCGCAGGTGGGGCGCGCGCCGGGTGTCCCACGGTGTCCCACGGGCGGCGCGCGGCGGGGCGCCCCGATGCTCCGATGTCTCCTGTCAGCGAACAGCGCAGTCAGGAGAGACGACATGAGCACGGTCACCGCCCGCAGGTCCTGGTTCACGCCCCGGTTCACCCTCAGCGGCGTCCTGTGGACGCTGCAGGTCCTGTGGGGCTTCTTCTTCGCCGGCAGCGGCTTCGGCAAGGTCCTGCTGGCCGACGCCACCCTCTACGCCGAGGCGCCCCGGGCGGTCGCCTGGTACGCGGCGGTGCCGCAGCCGCTGATCGTCTTCATCGGCGTCGTCGAGGTGCTCGGCGGCATCGGCCTGATCCTGCCGGCGCTCACCCGGGTCAGGCCGTACCTGGTGCCGCTCGCCGCGGCGGGCCTGGCCCTCACCATGCTCCTGGCCGCCGGGTTCCACCTCGTGCGCGGCGAATATTCGCTGGTGCCCGCGAACGTCCTGCTGGGCGGGGTCGCCGCGTTCGTCGCCGCCGGGCGGTGGCGCCTGCGGCCGCTGCCGGCCGGGCCGCTCACCACCCGGCGGGTCGTCGTCGCGGGCGTGGTGCTGGTGGTGCTGGTGCTGACGATGTTCGTGCCGACCTGGTACACGATGACCCACGCCCGGTTCTGAACGGGTCAGCGCAGCCCGATGGTCGCCAGGACGCGACCGACCGTCCGCCCCACCGGCCGCAGTACCGCGTCCCGAATCCACCGGCCGGTGGGGGCGACGAGATACCGCCACAGCAGCACGACGGAATGGTTCCAGGACCAGGCGATCGTCCAGGCGACCGCCCTGGCGGGCGGCACGACGAGCCACCGCCACAGCCAGGCGAGCAGCTGACCGGCGGGGCGCAGGCCGTAGTCGACGAGGACGCCGACGACGAACCCGATGGCGATGCCGATGGGGCGCAGGAGGTAGCGGTACAGCAGCACCGCCGTCCACCAGATGCCCTTGCCGAGGTAGACCCAGAACAGCCGGGTCCGCTTCGCGAGCCACACGGTGCCGTCCCACAGCGCCTGCAGCGCCGGGGCGAGCACGTGCTCGATCAGCCAGGCGAGCGGGACGACGACGAGGTACCGCAGCAGCCAGCGCATCGGGCGGACCACCACGTAGTCGAACGCGATGCCGAGCGGGCGCAGCACGTACCGGCGCAGGAACCCCGCCACCGGCGCCACGACGTAGCGGTTGACGACGCCGAAGAGCTCCCACAGCAGCTTGAACGGCAGGACGACGGCGACCGCGACGACCCGGACCGGCCACGCCAGCCACTCCGGCAGCGGCAGCGGCTCGGGCTTGCGCTGTTTACGCAACGAGGTCATGCCGACACCAGGATCGTCCGGGCCCGCATGAGCGCGAAGCCGAGCAGGTTGAGGCCGCGCCACAGGGCCGGCTCGTCGGCGGACGCGTCGCGGGCGCCGAGGCCGATGCCCCAGACCCGGTCCAGAGGGCTCGCCTCGACGAGGATCCGGTCGCCGGTGCCGACGAGGAACGCGCGCAGGTCGGCGTGCTGGCCGAACTTCTCGACGCTGCCACGCACGACGACGTCGAAGCGTTCCCGCTTCCAGACGGTCTCGTCGAAGCCGCGGACTTGCCGGCCGAGGGTCTTCGCGTCGTTCGGGTGCCCGGCGGCCAGCACCTTCGCCGCGGTCGCGGCGTCGTCGAACAGGGTCGCCTTCGACCACATCATGTAGTGCTCGGCGGAGGCGAAACGCACGCCGCCGACGGTGAACTCGACCGGCCACCACTGGCTGAGGCAACCCGCGCCGACGGACCCGCCGGGGCCGGGCCGGTGGCCCCAGAAATGCAGGAACCGGACCTTGGCGCCGCTGTCCATCAGGGCGATGAGCTCGGCGGTGTCGGCGGGTGGATCGGACGGTACTGGCATCCCCCGAGTCTGCCGGACGCCGGGCCGCGCTTATGTCGGCGGTGCGACAGGCAAGATCACCGTCACTACCAGGCCGCCGCCGTCGCGGGGTTCGGCGTGCACGTGCCCGCCGTGGGCGCGGGCGACGGCCCGCACGATCGACAGGCCGAGACCCGCGCCGGGCACCCCGGCGGCGACCCGTTCGGGCCCTAACCTTCGGAACGGCTCGAAGAGGCGCGGGATCTCGTACCGCGGCACGACCGGACCCGTGTTGCTCACCGTCACCGCGACGGTCCCGTCCGGCCGGGTGCCGCAGCTGACGTGGACCCAGCCGCCCTCGGGCAGGTTGTGCCGGACCCCGTTCTCGACGAGGTTGTGCACGAGCCGCTCCAGCAGCACCGCGTTGCCGGTCGTGGGTGCCTCCTGCGGCGCGCAGTCCACCGCGGCCTTCGCGGGCGGCAGTTGCGCCGTGACGTGCTCGACGATGTCGGCGAGGTCGACGAACGAGCGGTCCGTCACCGCCCGCTCCGACCGGGCGAGCAGGAGCAGGCCGTCGATGAGCTGCTCGTGCCGGGCATTGACGGCGAGGAGGGTGGCGCCCAGCTGGCGCAGCTCCGGGGATGCGGTGTCGGGGTCGATCGCGACCTCCAGGAGCGTCCGGTTGAGCGTCAGCGGGGTCCGCAGCTCGTGGGAGGCGTTGGCGATGAACCGCCGCTGGCCGTCGAACGCCTGGTCGAGCCGGGCCAGCATCAGGTCGAACGTGTCGGCGAGCTCCTTGACCTCGTCGTGCGGGCCGCTCAACGCGATCCGCTCGTGCAGGCCCCGGTCCGGGGCGTTGGCGATGCGGCGGGCGGTCGCGGTCACCTGGTGCAGCGGCTGGAGGAGCCGCCCGGCGATCAGCCAGCCGAACGCGGTCGCGGCGAGCGCGATGACGCCGAGCGCGATCCCGCCCTGGGTGAGCATCACCTGACGGGTGTCGTTGGCGACGGTGTCCTGGACCTGCCTGAAGAACATCTTCCCGTCGGGCGGCATGGCCGGCGGGGCCTCGCCCGCGATGCCGGCGATCAGCGTGTTGCCGCTGAGCCGCTGGTACAGCAGCGCGTAGCACACCCCGAGCAGCACCAGCCCGGCGAGGAGGAACAAGCCGCCGTACACCAGCGTCAACCGCGCCCTGATCGTCAGCTTCCGCATCGTCACGCCACCCGGTAGCCGACGCCGGGCTCGGTCAGCACGACCGGCGGGTCGCCGAGCTTGCGGCGCAGCTTGAGGATCGTCATCCGGACCGTGTGGGTGAACGGGTCCGCGTGCTCGTCCCACGCCTTCTCCAGCAGCTGCTCGGCGGAGACCGCGGCGCCGCCGGCGCGCAGCAGCTCGGCGAGGACGGCGAACTCCTTGCGGGACAGCGGCACGTACCGGCCGTCGCGGTACACCTCGCGGCGGTGCGGGTCGAGCCGGATCCCGGCGCGTTCCAGCACGGGCGGCGCCGCGGCCCGCGCCCGCCGGCCGAGCGCGGCGACCCGCGCCGACAGCTCGCGGAACGCGAACGGCTTCGGCAGGTAGTCGTCGGCGCCGAGGGCGAGCCCGGCGACCCGGTCGTCGATGTCGGCGGCGGCGGTCAGCATCAGCACCCGGGCCGCGCCGTCGCGGGCGGCGAGGGACCGGCACACGTCGTCGCCGTGGACGACCGGCAGGTCCCGGTCGAGGACGACGACGTCGTAGTCGTTGACGTCGAGGCGCTCCAGGGCGGCACCGCCGTCGTGGACGACGTCGACCGCGTGCGCGTCGCGGCGCAGCCCCTGCGCGACCGTCTCGGCGAGCAGCGGCTCGTCCTCCACCACCAGAATCCGCATACCCCCCATGGTGCCGCGCCGCGGTGTCACGCCGGCGTCAACGTTTCCGGTTACGGCCCGGTGACGCGCCGCCCGTTTGACTTCGGCGCAGCGGCCGGCGAACGCCCGGCCCGCCAGGAGGAACCATGTTGCGCGTCAGGACAGCGCCGGTGTCCGCCCCGATGCTCGGCCTGCTGCTCGTCCTCGGTCTCGCCGTCACCGGGTGCGCCGGGCCCGGCGGCGGCGACGACGGGGTGGCCAGCGCCGGCGGCACACCGACGGCGAGCGCCACCCCGGGTGCCGGGGCGGGCCGGCCGGACCCGGTGAAGGACCAGGAGAACTTCCTCAGGTACGCCCAGTGCATGCGCGAACAGGGCGTCGACATGCCCGACCCGCAGATCGACGGCGGCGCGGTCTCGATGATGCTGCCGGAGGGCACCGACAAGGCCAAGGCCGACGCCGCCAACGCGAAGTGCAAGCAGTTCCTGCCCAACGGCGGCGAGCCGATGAAGGCCGACCCGGAGATGCAGGAGCGGATGCGCAGGTTCGCGCAGTGCATGCGGGAGAACGGCCTGCCGGACTTCCCGGACCCGGGCGAGGACGGCGGCATCCGCATCGACGGCAACGCCGCCGGCGCGCTCGACCCCGGCAGCGAGGCGTTCAAGAAGGCGGAGCAGGCGTGCCAGGAGTTCCGGCCGAAGCGGCCCGGCTCCGACGGCGAGGGCTCGACGAACCAGAAGACAGAGACCGGCGGCGGCGCATGAGCGCGGGTCGTCGGCGCGGGTCCAGGGCGGGACGGGTGGCGGTGACGGTCGCGGTGGTCGCGGCCGTCGGCGCCGCCGCGGCGGCCGGGCTCGGCCTGCCGGACCGGGACAGCGACGCCGCGACGTCGGCGAAGGCGGCGCCGCCGCGGACCGCGAAGGTGACCCGGCAGACGCTCGTCGACACCCAGACCGAGGACGGCGAGCTCGGCCACGGCGACGCCGTCACGGTGTCCGGCCGGCTCTCCGGCACGCTGACCGGGCTGCCGGACACCGGCGCGACCGTCCAGCGTGGACAGTCGCTGTACCGGGTGGACGACCTGCCGGTCGTGCTGCTGTACGGCGCCCTGCCCGCGTACCGCATCCTGGCGCCCGGCACGGAGGGCGCCGACGTCCGCCAGTTCGAGGAGAACCTGGCCGCGCTCGGCTACAAGGGGTTCACCGTCGACGACGAGTACACCGCCTCGACGGCGACCGCGGTCAAGGCGTGGCAGGGCAAGCTGGGCCTGACGAAGACCGGCGTGGTCGAGCTCGGCCGGGTCGTCTACGCCGCCGGTGCCGTCCGCGTCGAGGAGCACAAGGCGGCCGTCGGCGACCCGGCCGGCGGTGCGCTGCTCACCTGCACCGGCACCGGCCCGGTCGTCACCGTCACCCTGGAGGTGTCCGACCAGCGGCTCGCGGCCGCCGGCACCGCGGTCACCGTCAAGCTCCCCACCGGCAAGACCGTGCCCGGCAAGGTCGTGCGGGTCCAGACGGTCATCACCCCCGCCGAGGGCAACAATCCGGCGGAGACCGGCCTGGAGGTGACCGTCGCGCCCGACGACAGCACCGCGTTCGCCGGTCTGGAGCACGCCACCGTCGAGGTCGGGTTCACCGCCTCACGCAAGGAGAACGTGCTGACCGCGCCGGTGGCGGCGCTGCTCGCGCTCGCCGAGGGCGGGTACGGGCTGCAGATCGTCGAAAACGGCGCCGGCCGGGTCGTCGCCGTCGAGGTCGGCATGTTCGCCGCCGGCCGGGTCGAGGTCACCGGTGACGGCATCGCCGAGGGCGTCCAGGTCGGGGTGCCGTCATGAGCGACGTGGTCGCCCTGGACGGCGTCAGCAAGTCGTACCCCGGCGGCGTCACCGCCGTGAGGGAGGTGTCGCTGTCGATCGGATCGGGGGAGATGGTCGCGATCGTCGGGCCGTCTGGCTCCGGCAAGTCGACCATGCTGCACCTGATCGGCACGCTCGACCGGCCGTCGGCCGGCACCGTGCGCATCGACGGGCACGACGTGTCCGCGCTCACCGACCGGCAGCTGTCCGCGCTGCGGGCCCGGCGGATCGGGTTCGTCTTCCAGCAGTTCCACCTCGCGCCCGGGCAGAGCGCGCTGGACAACGTCGCCGACGGCCTGCTCTACGCGGGACCGTCGCGGGCGCAGCGGCGCGCGAAGGCGGAGGCGGCGCTGGTGCGGGTCGGGCTCGCCGACCGGCTCGACCATCTGCCGCACGAACTGTCCGGGGGTGAGCGGCAGCGGGTCGCGATCGCCCGCGCCGTCGTCGGCGAGCCCGCCCTGCTGCTCGCCGACGAGCCGACCGGCAACCTCGACTCCGCGTCGGGCGCCGGCGTCGTCGAGCTGCTGCGGGAGCTGCACGCCGGCGGCACCACCGTCCTCGTCATCACCCACGACCAGGCGATCGCGGCGGCCCTGCCCCGGCAGGTCGTCATGCGCGACGGCTCGGTCGTCCCGGCCGCGACGCCGGACCCGGCACCACGCCACGGCGCGGGGGTGATGTCATGACCGCGCCGCTGCGGCCGGCTCGGCTGTACCTCAGTGACGTGCTGCGGGTCGGCAGTGCCGGGCTGCGGACCAGGCCGATGCGGGTGTTCCTGTCCGCGCTGGGCATCGCGATCGGCATCGCCGCGATGACCGCCGTCGTCGGCATCTCCTCTTCCAGCCGGGCGGAGCTGGACCGGCAGCTCGACGCGCTCGGCACCAACCTGCTCACCGTCGCGCCCGGCAGCGACCTGTTCGGCGGCGACGCGACCCTGCCCGACGAGTCGGTCACGATGATCTCGCGGATCGGGCCGGTCACCGAGGTCGCCGCGACCGGCAAGGTGTCCGGCGCGCACGTCTACCGCAACGACCACATCCCGGTCGCGCAGACCGGCGCGATCAGCGTGCAGGCCGCGCACCTGGACCTGCCGCGGACGGTCGGGGCGTCCCTGGCCGACGGGATCTGGTTCAACGCGGCGACGGCCCGCTACCCGGCGGTCGTCCTCGGCGCGGCGGCGGCCCGGCGGCTCGGCGTCGACACGGCCGGCGACGGTGTCCAGGTGTACCTGGACCGCCGGTGGTTCACGGTCGTCGGGGTGCTCCGGCCGGTACCCCTCGCGCCGGAGCTCGACGCGACCGCCCTCGTCGGCTGGCCGGCCGCGCAGACCTACCTCGGCTTCGACGGGCACCCGACGACCGTCTACACGAGGTCCAGGGACGAGCAGGTCGAGGCGGTCCGGGCCGTCCTGGCCGCGACCGCGAACCCGCAGAGTCCCAGCGAGGTCAGGGTGTCCCGGCCGTCGGACGCGCTCGCCGCCCGGCAGGCCACGGACCGGACGTTCACCGGGCTGCTGCTCGGTCTCGGCGCCGTCGCGCTGCTCGTCGGCGGGGTCGGGGTGGCCAACACGATGGTCATCTCGGTCCTGGAGCGGCGCGCCGAGATCGGCCTGCGGCGGGCGCTGGGCGCCACCCGCGGGCAGGTCCTGCTGCAGTTCCTCGCCGAGTCGCTGCTGCTGTCGGCGCTCGGCGGGGTCGGCGGGGTGGTCCTCGGCGTCGCGGTGACCGGGGTGTACGCCTTCACCCGCGGCTGGCCGGCGATCGTGCCGCCGTGGGCGACCGCCGGCGGTGTCGTCGCGACACTGGTCATCGGCGCGGTCGCCGGGCTCTACCCCGCGGTGCGGGCGGCCAGGCTCGCGCCGACGGAGGCCCTCGCCGCGCCGTGATCGGCCGCCTGCCGGGCGGCACCGTACACCCGCAGCAGGTGGTCGAGGTAGTTCTGGGTCGAATACGCCTCGGCGGCGGCCCGGCCGGCCTCGGCCACCTCGCGGTGCAGCAGCGGATCCGTCAGGACCCGCACGAGCGCGGCGGCGAACGAGTCCGCGTCCGGCGCGGTGCTCAGCCGGTGCGTCCCGGCGAGCGCCGCGTCGGCGAGGACGACGGGCAGCCCCTGCGCCTCCGCCTCGACCAGCACGAGCCCCTGCGTGTCGGTGGTCGACGCGAACGCCAGGACGTCGGCCATCCGGTAGTAGGCGGCCATGCTCGCGTGCGGCACCGGCCGGACCAGCCGGACCGCGTGCGCGACCCCGGCCTGCCGGGCCAGCCGCAGGACCGCCTGCCGGCGCTGCAGCACCCCGAGCATCACCAGCCGGGCGTCCGGCAGCCGCCGCAGCAGCCGCGCGAACGACTCCAGCAGCAGCTGCGGGTCCTTCTCCTTCGTGGCCCGCCCGACGGCGAGGACGACGGGCGCGTCGGCCGGCAGGCGCAGCGACCGGCGCAGTTCGTCGCGGCCGAGCGGGCAGTCGGGCAGCGTCACCGACGTCGGCACCGTCCACACCGGAGGGACCCGCTCGAACTCGGCGAGGCTCGCCGCCGTCTTCTCCGACGGCGCGATGAGGATCGCGGTGCGGTCCAGGAACTCCTGACCGACCCGCAGCAGCTGGGCCCGCCGCTCGGTGCCGGGCCGGGTCAGCTTCAGGTAGTCCCGCACGGTCCAGCCGACCTGGAGGCGCTGCGCGGCGTGCGCGGCCCCGAGCTGGATCTCCATGAAATGCGCGGAGTACGCGAGCAGGTCGGTGTGCCAGGTCATGACGACCGGGATGTCGTGGGCCCGCGCGTACCGCAGCCCGCCGACGCCGACCGGTCCCTGCGTGTGGATGTGCACGACCTCGGGAACCCGCCGCATGCCGGGGAACCGCGGCACGCCGATGCGGACGTTGCGCAGCGGCACCGGCACCGACCGGACCCCGCACGGCTCGGCCCGGCCGCGCAGCAGCGGCGCCGGCTGGTACACCTGGACCTCGTGACCGGCGTCGCGGAGCAGGCCGACGGTCGTCGCGACGGAGATCGCCACGCCGTCGGAGCGGCCGGCGTGGCTGTCGCAGAAGTGCGCAACTCTCACGCCGCACATGGTGCGGCACACCTGCCCGCTTCGGGGATGGCCCGCGCGAGGTGTACGCCGTCCGGCCACGGGATGTTCATTGATCCAAGGACACGGCCAGCGCGGCGTCGCGAACCTCGGCGACCCGGTGAAGGCGCAGGTCCCGCACCACCGCCCGCCACGGCGGCGGCCACCCGAGGCTCCTGCCCCGGCCGGCGTACGCGAGTGCGAACAACCCGTCCGCGAGGCCTCCTCCGGCGGCGAGCGCGGCGGCCGTCCGCCTCAGCGTCTCGGGCTCGGCGACGACCCGCTCCAGCCGCTGCCCGATCCGCCCGGCCAGCCCGGCGGCGAGGACCGGCCGGTCGGCGACCAGGTCGCGGACCTCGTCGAGGCCGGCCGGGTCGGCGAGGTCGGCCGCCTCGGTGAGCAGCGCCGCGGCCGCGGCCACGAACCCGTCCATCGTGGACAGCGCCCGTCCGGCCGCTCCGGCGGCCCGCCGCCCGGGCGCGTCGGCGGCGGCCCGCCCCGACCAGCCGATGACGCCTTTGACCAGCGCTTCGACCCGCCGCCGCGCCGCCAGATCCTGTCCCCCGCCGACGGCGGGTCGGCCGCCGGTCGCGGCGGGTTGGGCGGCGGTTGCGGCGGGTTGGGCGGCGGTTGCGGCTGTCCCGGCGGTTTCGGCGGGTCGGCCGCCGGTCGCGGCGGGTTGGGCGGCGGTCGCGGTGGTTTCGGTCCCGGCGGCCCCGGCGGCGGTCGCGGCGGGTTGGGAGTCGCCGGCGGGCACGGTTCGGGCGGTGCCGGCGGGCACGGTTCGGGCGGTGCCGGCGGCGTCCGGGGCGGCTTCGGGGATGTTCGTGGCGGTGCCGGCTGCGGCCGTGGCGGCTTCGGCGGCGTTCGTCGTGGTTTCGGCGGCGGCGAGGGCGTGGACGGCGGCGACCAGGGGTGCTTCACCGAGGCCCGCGGCGACCAGGCCGACCACGGCGCGGACGACCGCGGGCCAGACGACCCGGTCGTCGAGGTCGGTCAGCCGCGCCACGACGGCGCCGCTGACGTCCGCCAGCCACGGCGCCCACGCCGGCAGCACCTCCCAGGCCCGCACGGCCACGGCCCGGTCGGGGGCGGCGCCGGCGGCCGCGACCAGGGCCGCGTACTCGGCCCGGCGGCCCACCGGCACCAGCCACGGGTCGGCCGCGAGGAGCGTCATGACGTCGTCGCGGCCGCCGCCCGCCGACGCGGCGCGCAGGATCCGCCACATGCCCGGGTCCTCGGCCCGCTGCCTGGCCGCGGACACGACCGCGACCCGGACGTCACGGTGCAGTGCCGGGTCCTGCCACAGCCGCCACAGCACGCCGGCCGCGCCCGGCACCGACCGGGCGGCGAGCAGCCGGACCGCCTCCTTGCGCACCGTCACCTTCCCCCGCGCCGGGTCGAGGAGCGGTTCGAGGGCGGCGAGCAGGGCCGACGGCGGGGCGAAGCGGCTGGCCCGGCCGAGCGCGGCGACGGTGACCCTGGCCCGGTCGTCGCCCGCGTGGGCGAGGAGCACCGGCAGCGCCGCCGCCGGACTGCCGGTCCAGGCGAGCGCCGCCAGGGCCGCCTCCGCGACGGGCCCGTCCCCGGCGCCGGCCCACCGCAGCAGCAGCGCCTCGCCGTGCACGGGGATCGGGGCCGCGTCGCGCAGGGCGGTCGCGCGGGACTGCGGGGTCGCGCCCGGGTCGGCGACCACGTCGGCCTGGCGTTCGGCGTACAGCTGCTGCAGCCGGGGCGGCCAGCGCCTGGGCAGGACCGCGCGCGGCGGCACCCAGCGGGCACCGGCGGCCACGAAACGGCCGGTCGGTGGCGTGCCGGTCAGGGCGGCGCCGAGCAGGTCGTCGCGGCTGGTGCAGACCGCGTGCCACACGACGGGCAGCGCGATCGCCGACGGGTCCTCGCGCAGCACGGCCTCGACCCGGTCGGCGCGGTGCCGCGGGTCGGCGAGCCACAGGCCGGCGGCGGTGCGGGTGACGTCGGCGAGGTTGCCGCGGCGGATCGCCCGCTCCAGCATCGACTGCAGCTCCGGCAGCCGCCACGCCCGCCTGCCGAGGGCCCGGGCGACGGCGAAGAGCGGCTCGAAGCGGGCGCGTTCGGCGCCGAGCTGCACCCAGCCGCGGACCGCCTCGAACGCCTGCGTCTCCTGCCCCCGGCGCAGCCCGCGGTCCAGGCGGCCGAGGTACGGCACCCGGTCGTCGCCGAGGACCCGCTGGAACGTGTGCAGCGCCCAGCGGACGAGGACCGGCGAGTCGAACCGCTCCCGCAGCACCGTCACCGCGAGCTGGCTGAGCTGGTGCGCCGCCATCGGGGCACCGGCCTGCACGACGTCGGCGACGACCTGTTCGAGGGGTTCGACGAGCTCGGGGCGCAGCAGCGCCGGGCGGACCTCGCCGAGGCTGCTCAGCGCGGCGGCCCGGACGGGGTCCTGTTCGTTGCGCAGCCGCAGGAGGTGGTGCGTCGCGGCGAGGACGGCGGCCGGGTCGTTGCTGCGCGCCGCGCACCGGATCAGCAGCTGCCAGGCGGTGGCGCGGTCCTCGGCGCGGGCCCGGCGGGTCGCGGCGAGCAGCGGCGCCTCCGCCTCCGCCCACGGCAGGTGCGCCGTGTACGACAGGGTCAGCGGCTCGCTCTGCCGCACCGCCTCCAGCGTGCCCGCCCGCCGCGCCTCCGCCACCCGCAGCGCGTCGGGCAGCAGCCCGTGCACGGCGGGGTCCGGCTCCGACCGGGAGCGGTCCACGTCCGACATCGCGCGGGTGAAGAGCTCGGCCCGGTCGCCGGGCGGCACGGCGGCCAGCAGCCGGGCGAACGCCGGACCGTTGCCGCGCAGCCGCAGCGCGAGCCCGGCCAGCCCGGCGACCGGCAGGCGGCTCAGCCGCGACAGCACCGCCCGGGGCAGCGTCACCCCCGGCAGCCACGCCGCCCGCGACGGCGCCGTCAGCAGGTCGAGGACCCGCAGCGGGTCGGCGGCGACGAGCACCCCGTAGGCGCGCAGCGGCCCCGGCAGCGTCCCGGCCGGCGCGTACGCCTCCAGGAGGTCCAGGACCTGGTGCGGCAGCGCGGGCGCGGCGGCCAGGACCCCGGTCCCGTGCCGCGCCCACCAGGCGGTGCGGGCGGCGGCGGGCAGCTCCGCCAGCTCCAGCCCGGCCTGCTCGAGGCAGCCGCGCGGGAACCGCCGGGTCAGGGCGGCCCGGTCGCCGAGCGCGTGGGTCAGCTGCGGGAGCAGCCGGTCGACGGTCGCCGCACCGCAGGCGGGGAGCAGCGCCGCGGCCTCGGCGTCGCCGAACCGGGCGCGGACCGGGTCGACGAGCGCCTCGGCGAGGTCCGTGCGCCGGCAGACGCGGATCCGCCGGTACAGCCGGGCCCGCGTGTCCGAGGGGGCGTCCGCGACGAGCCGGGCGACTGGCTCCGCCGGGGTGTCGGCGGACCCGGCCCAGGCGAGCAGGGCACCGGTGCGGATGTGCGGGTCGTCGTCGGTGAGCGCGGCGAGCACCCCCTGCCGGTCCTGCCCGACGAGCGCCATGAACAGCGCCGTCTCGCGGGCCTGCCGGTCACCGCCGCGCAGCGCTGTGAGGGTCACGCCGAGCGTGCCGTCCGCCGCCCCGGCGACGGCCCGGGCCGCGAACATCCGCCGGCGGGCGGGGTAGGGCAGATGGTCGCCGTCCATCCCCACATCTTCCTACCCTCGCGCCCCGGTACGTCACCAGAAGCCCGTCATCCGGATCGCCTCGACCTGCCGCCAGGCGAGCAGGGCGACCGTGCCGAGCGTGACCGTCGCCGCCGCGAACCAGCCCCACGCGCGCGGGCGGGGGCCACGGCGCAGGAGCACGACGCAGACCGCGACGGCGAGCCCCGCCTCGGCGCCGGCCTCGACCAGCCACGGCGCGACCTCGGCCAGGTATCCGGCCCGGTAGCCGCTCGCCTGCAGGAGCCGCACCAGCGCCTGTCCCGCGAGGAGCGCGCAGGCGGCCCCGGCGGCGATCGCGGAGGCCCGGGGCCGGGACCGGCGGATCGCGTGGCCGAGCAGGCCGAGGACGACCCCGCCGGCGACGGACGCGGCGAGCCAGAACGCGGTCGCCACCAGCACCGACCGCAGCCCGTACGCGGCGGCCGAGCTGCCGTCCTCCAGCTGGCCCCAGCGCCAGCGGTCCCCGTCGGCCAGGATCACGCCGTAGTAGACGACGGTGGCTACGGCGAGGACGGTGACTGCGGCGCCGATCGCGGCGGTCCGGCGGCCCGCGGCGGCGAAGGCGAGGATCAGGGCGGCGCCGCCCCACGCGAGGCCGCTGCTGGACACCAGCACCATCGCGACGGCGAGCAGCCCGTGGCAGAAGTCGGCAGCGTACGCCAGCCCGCCGAGCAGCACACCGACGACCGACGACCGCACCCACACGGAAGGTGATGGTAGTGAACGACTTTCGGCGGTAGGCCCGGTGCCCCGCGGGCGGTGGACTCGACGGCATGGGGACTTTCATCCGCAGGATGGCGCCGGTGGCCGGGCTGCTCGTCCTGGCGCCGTTCACCGGCGAGTTTCTGCTCGGCAACCTTTCGGTCCGGCTGCTGCCGGCCCTGCCGTTCCTGGTGCCGATGTACGGCGGCGGCGCGCTGCTGATCCGGGAACTGGTGCGGCGCACGGGATTCGGGTGGCCCGCGATCCTGCTGCTCGGCGCGGCGTACGGCGTCATCGAGGCGGGACTGGCGGACCAGTCGCTGTTCAACCCGTCGTTCGAGGGCCACGACTTCCAGGCGGTGACACCGGTGCCGGCGCTGGGGATCAGCGCGCTGAACGCGATGTCGTTCGTGACCGGGCACGCGGTGTGGAGCATCGCGCTGCCGATCGCGGTGGTGGAGCACCTGACGCCGGCCCGGCGCACCACTCCCTGGCTGGGCCGCGCCGGGTTCGCCGGGACGCTGCTGCTGTACGGGTGGGGCCTACGGATCGTGTTCCGGGAGCTGCGCGAGTCGGAGGGGTTCCTCGCCACGCCGGCGCAGCTGACGGGCGCGGCCGTGGTCGCGGCGCTGCTGGTGGCGGCGGCGTTTGTGACCCGCCGCCCCGGCGCGCGCGGCCCCGCCCTGCCCGGCGGCTGGGTGCCGCGGCCGTGGCTGGCCGGCGCCGGCGGGTTCGTCCTGTCGGGAGCGTTCGTGGCCCGCCCGGAGAGCTGGACCGGCGTCTGGATGGGCGCTGCGCTGCTGCTCCTGGCCGCCGTGGTCGTCTCCGCGCTCGCCCGGCGTCCACAGTGGACCCAGGAGCGTCAGGTGGCGCTCGCCGGCGGGGTGCTGCTGACGTACGCCTGGCTCGGCTTCGTCCTGACGTGGCTCATGGATCCCGGTGACCCCGTGCGCTGGTGGGGCAATGCCGGGTTCGCGTGCGTGGCCGTCGCGCTGCTCGTCTGGTGCCGGCGGGTCAGCCGCCGGTGGCCGTCGACTGTGGACGGTCAGAGTCCGGCCAGGCCGGCTTCGGCGTCGCGGACCCAGTGAGCGGCGTCCCACGCGGTCGCCACCTCGCGGGCGAGCTCGTAATGTTCCCGCGCCCGGTCACGGTCGCCCAGCAGCGCGTACAGGCGGCCGAGGACGTACGCGACCGGCTGCATCGCGATCGAGGTGCTGCTCATCCCCGCGATCTGCGTGCGGACCGGCAGCAAATCGCCGATGACGGCCGGCGCCAGGTCCGCCCGGTCGAGGGCGACGACCGCGAGCCCGCGCACCGCCAGGAACGCGGACTGGAAGTAGTCGGGAAGGTGCTCGTGGACGCCGATCCTGATCTCCCGCGCCTCGTCGACGCGGCCCGCGTGCACCAGGGCGAGGGCGAGCGCGTCGTCGGCGACCGGGCCGAGCGCCTCCCGCGTCGCGCGGGTGTGCGTCAGGTGCTCACCGAGCCGGCCCTGGCTGATGAGCAGGCTCGCGGTGGCGAAGAAGTGGTAGGCGTCCGCGTGCAGCGACCCCTGCCGGCGCATGACGGCGAGCGTCTCGTCGTAGAGGCGCTGCGACTCGGCGTAGTCGCCGGCGACGTGCGCGAGGGTCGCCCGGGCGCTGAGGATGATCGCCTGGGGTTCCGGCAGCTGGTACGCGTCGGCGAGCACACCCTGCCGGGCGACGCGGGCCCGGACGTCGGCGGCCTCGTTGCGCACGGCCGCACAGTTGGTGAGGATCTGCTCGGCGACCCATTCGTAGGCGACCATGCCGTGCGCCCGGGCGAGCTCACCCAGCCGCGTGCCGACCGCGGCCCGCTCCTCCGCCTCCAGGTCGTAGCGCATCGTCCTGGCCCTGGCGACCAGCCCCAGCGCCTGTACCGCCGGATCCGCCACGGCAGCGGCCAGCTCGAGCGCTTCGACGCCGGCGGCGGGGCCACGCGGATCGTCCTCGCCGTCGAGCTCCATGGTGAGCGCGTCGAGGAGCCGCACCCTGGTCTCCGCGTCGAGGCCGGGCCGGCGCAGCAGCCGTGCGAGCAGGCCGACGACGCGGTGGTCGATCACGCCGTACGTGCGGATCTGCCACGGCGTCGGCACCTTCCACGCGGTGAACGCCGAGATCAGCAGCTCCTCCCGCCCGCTGGCGACGGCCACGTCGAGGGCCCGGTCGCGGGTCTGCCGCGCCTGCGCCACCGCACCGGCACGCGCCTGCGCCCGCAGGAGCCGGCCGAGCAGGTCGACACGCAACTGGTCCCGGTCCCCCGCGGCGGTTTCCGCGGCCTGCACGGCGCCTGCGGTTTCCGCGGCTTGCACGGCACCGGCCAGGAGTTCGACGGCGGCGTCGTACGCGTAGCGCCGCTCGGCGAGCTCGGCGGCCCGGACCGCGTAGTCGACGGCGAGCGCCGCCGTGTCCGACGAGGCGGCCCGCGCGTAGTGGTGGGCGAGCGCCGGGTAGTCGTCGGGCCGCAGCCGCCGCGTGCAGGCGGCGACCCTCGCGTGCATCCGGGTACGGCGCAGCTGCGACAGGTCCGTGTACATCGTGTCGCGCACCAGCCCGTGCACGAACCTGACCCGCCCCGGCGCCGGCTCCGTCAGCAGCCCCGCGATGAGCCCGGCCTCGAGCGCGTCCAGAACGGCACCCTCGTCGGCGTCGGCGGCCCCGACGAGCGTCTCCACGTCGGCCTCACGTCCCACGACGGCGGCGAGCCGCAACACCGCGACCGCCGCCTGCGGCAGCCTCGACAGCCGCCGGCGCAGCACGTCCCGGACCCCTTCCGGCACCTCCGACGTGGCGACGAGCGCCCCTTCCGACGCCAGCAGCCGCGCGGACTCCTTCAGATAGAAGGGATTCCCGCCGGTACGCTCGGCGAGCGCCGCAACCGTCCCGGCGTCGACGTCGGCACCGACGAGCCGCTGCACGTCCTCGGCGCCGAGCCCGTCGAGATGGACCCGCACCGGCGACCGCCGGGCGAGCGCCGCCAGCGCCCCGTCGAGCCGGTCCCGGTTGTCGGCGGGCCGGTACGCCGCGACGAGCAGCACCCGCACCCCGGTGAGCTCCGCCGCGCTGGCCAGCAGCAGCAACGTCTCGGCATCCGCGGCGTGCAGGTCGTCGAGCACGATCGCCACCGCCCCCCGCGCGGCGGCGTCACCCAGCCAGGCGCGCACCGCCTGATGCAACCGGAACCGCCCGGCGGCCACGTCGTTACCCTCGCTGTGCCCCGCACCGGCGTCGTCGAGCAGCGGCGCGAGCGCCGGCCCGAGGTCCCCGGGCGGCACCTCCACGGCGAGCTGCCGCAACGCCTCCACCCACGCCCACGCGGGCGGCGCGCCGTCGACCTCAGGACACCGCCCGACGGCGACGAGCCAGCCCTCGTCGATGAGGTGCTGCCGGAACCGGGCGAGTAGGCTCGTCTTGCCGACCCCGGCTTCGCCGCTGAGCAACACGATCCGCGGCCCGCTCGGCACCGCCTCCGCCGCGGCGGCGCACAGCGTCGCCAGCTCCTGCCCCCGCCCGACGAACACCTCAGGGTTTGCGTCCCACGCCTGCCTGCTGGGTAAACTTCGGAGGGTGACGACGTCGGAGATCGACTTGGTCGGCTGAGGTAGCGTGGTGATGAAGCTGCCGCCCGCCGCCGCCTCGGGGTTTCTGCTTCGCTCGCCCGGCTCCGTGCTCCGTTCGTTCAGCTCGTTCGGCTCGTGCGGTACGTCCGGCTCGACGTGCAGCTCGCCCGCCGTCGCGCCCGGCCCGCCACCCGCGGGAAAATCCGCGGCTGGCGGGGGGTTCGCGGTTGCGCGGGGGTTCGCGGCGGCTCGGGGGTTCGCGGCGGCTCGGGGATTCGCGGCGGCTCGGGGGTTCCGGGGATTCGCGGTTGCTTGAGGGCTTCCGGGGTTCGCGGTTGCTCCGGCGCTCCACGGGTTCGCGGCGGCTTGAGGGTTCGCGGCGGCTTGAAGACTCGCGGCCGCTTGAAGACTCGCGCCCGCCCGAGGGTCTGCGGCCGCCGGCGAGTCTGGGGCGGTCGGGTGATTCGCCGGTCGAGGGCCGTGATCGCCGGTTGCTGGTCCGCGGCCCGGGGCGCCCTGAAGCTCGGCGCGCCGCACGGTGCCGGAGACCTCGCCGCCACGCGCGGTGCCTGAGGCCTCTGTGCGACGCGCGGTGCCGGTGCCGGTGACCTCGCCGCCGGACAGGTCCTCGCCGGCCAGGCCGCCAGGCAGGTCGTCGCTGTGCGGGCTGTTGTCGCGTGCGCCGTCACCCGGGATGTCACCGCGCAGGCCGCCGTGCGGGTAGTTGCCGCGCGGGATGTCGCCACGCAAGTCGCCAGGCAAGTCGCCGCGCAGGCCACCGTGCGGGTGGTCGCCGCGTGCGCCGTCACGTGGGATGTCGCCACGCAAGTCGCCGCGCAGGCCACCGTGCGGGTGGTCGCCGCGTGCGCCGCCGCGCGGGATGTCGCCACGCAAGTCGCCAGGCAAGTCGCCGCGCAGGCCACCGTGCGGGTAGTGGCCGCGTGCGCCGTCACGTGGGATGTCGCCACGCAAGTCGCCGCGTAGACCGCCGTGCGGGTGGTCGCCGCGCAGGTTGTCCAGGAGTTCGACGCGCTGGGCGAGGATCGCGGACTCCAGTTCGACGAGGGCGGGGCCAGGGTCCAGGCCCAGGTCCTCGGCGAGGATGCCGCGGGCGCGGCGCAGCGCGGCCAGGGCGTCGGCCTGGCGGCCGGTGCTCCACAGGGCGAGGGCGAGCAGCCGCCAGCCCTCCTCGCGCAGCGGCGCCTGGCGGGTCAGCAGCTCCGCCTCCGGGACGGCCTCGGCCGCGCCGCCGGTGCGCAGTGCCACGTCGAGGAGCAGTTCGCGGGCGACCGTGCGGAGCTCTTCGAGCCGGGCGGCTTCGGGCTGGGCCCAGGGTTCCTCGGCGAACTCGGCGTACGCGGCGCCCTGCCACAGTTCGAGTGCGCCGCGGAGCAGCAGCCTGGCCCGGCCCGGTGCGGCGGTGTGGGCCGCGCGGGCGTCGGCGAGCAGGGATTCGAAGCGCCAGGCGTCGACGGCGTCGGGTGGGACCCGGATCGCGTAGCCGGGTGGTGCGCTGACCAGGAGGCGGGCGGGGGCGCGGCGTTCGCGGCCGGGTTCGAGGACGCGGCGGAGGTTGGACACGTACGCCTGCAGCGACGCAATCGCCCGTGGGGGTGCTTCGCCGCGCCACAGGTCGTCGATCATCCGGTCGACGGAGACGACTTCGCCGCCGGCGGTCAGCAGGAGCGCGAGCACGGCGCGTTGGCGGGGGCCGCCGAGGTCGGCCGCACCGCCGTTGACGTCGACCGCGAACGGTCCGAGCACCCGCATCAGCATGACGCGCGCCATCGTAGCGGCCCCCAAGCGGCTTCCAAGACCGCTACAAGACAGTCCGCGCACCTTGAATCCACTGCTGAGCGAACTGATCTGGAGAGTGACCGATATGACCACCACCGTCGAGCGTCCGTGGGTTCAGGAGATGATCGTCGTGCACCGGGTGTTCCGGCGCGAGTCGCGGCTGATGACCGAGCTCGTCCGCGGTGTGCGGCCCGGCGACGTCGAGCGCGCCCGTTTTCTGGGCGGCATGGTCCGCGAGTACGACAAGGGCCTGCACTCGCACCACACTTCCGAGGACGCGTTGTTGTGGCCGAAGCTGCTCGCCCGGGTCGATCTGGACGCGGATCTGGTGCTGCGGATGGAGCAGCAGCATGAGGTGGTCGCCGGTGGGTTGCACACGGTGATGGGCCGCCTCGCGACGTGGGAGCGGGACGCTTCGGCGGACGCCCGGGACGCGCTGGCCGAGGCGATGGACGAGCACAGCCGGGACCTGCTCGTGCATCTCGACGAGGAGGAGCGTTCGGTGCTGCCGCTGGTGTCGGAGCACATCACGGCCGCGGAGTGGGCGGAGCTCGGTGAGGAGGCGCGGTCGCACACGCCGAAGGACAAGCTGCTGTTCATGTTGGGCGCGCTGCTGGAGGAGGCGACGCCGGAGGAGACGGCGCGGTTCCTGTCGCATCTGCCCGTGTCGGCGCGGGTCCTGTGGCACACGGTGGGCCGCCGCCAGTACGCGAAGCAGATGCGGAAGGTGCGCGCCGGGCTGCGGTAGCTAGTTCGAGGTGTACCCGGGGATCTCTTGCGAGCCGTCGGCGGTCTCGACCCGGTCGACCTCGCCGTCGAAGTTGTCGTCGTGGTAGATCAGGTCGATCCGGCCGTCGTGGTCCTGGTCGTAGGCGACCTGGTCGATGAGGCCGTCGGCGTTGGTGTCCCACATGGCGATGTCGGTCACACCGTCGTGGTTCTCGTCGGCGAGCAGGACGTCGGCGACGCCGTCACCGTCGCTGTCGTAGCCGGCGGTCGCCAGCCCTTCCGTGGAAGGCGGCGCCTGCGAACCGGCATCCGACCCGGCGTCAGACCCCGCGTCCGACCCGGAGGCGGGTTCGAGACCGGCCTGCACGCCGTGTTCCTCACCGAACACGGCGTGCGGGTCGGCGAAGTCGGACACGCTGAGGTCGTCTGGGTCGAAGTCCGCACCGAAGTCGGACTGCAGGCCGAAGTCGCTCATGCATGCCACCTTTCCAGCACTGCCGAGCCCGCCGCCACCCGGGCCACGTGCGGGTGGCCACAAGCACCCGGCCCTACGACGACGGCCGGTCGGCTCGCGTGTCACCCTCGGTGGTGGCGCGGTCGATGGCCAGGTTCGCGCGGCGCATGCCGTACACGAAGAAGAGGATCAGACCGGCGGCCATCCAGATCAGGAACCGCGCCCACGTGATGACCGGCAGGTTGAGCATGAGCCACACGCTGGCCACGACGCTCAGCGCCGGCAGCCATGGCACTCCCGGCACCCGGAACGCCCGGGGCAGGTCGGGCCGGGTCCGGCGCAGGACGACGACGCCGATCGACACGACGACGAACGCGAACAGCGTCCCGATGCTGGTCAGCTCGGACAGCTCGGACAGCGGGACGAACGCGGCGAGCACCGCGACGACGACCCCGGTGATGGTCGACATGACCCACGGCGTGCCGTACTTGGGGTGGACTCGGGCGAGGACCGGCGGGAGCAGCCCGTCGCGGGCCATGGCGAACGTCACCCGGGACTGGCCGAGCAGCAGCACCAGGATGACCGAGGTGATGCCGCACACGGCGCCGAGGGAGATGATGTCGGCGGCCCAGCCCTGCCCGACGAGGTCGAAGGCCTTGGCGAGCGGCGCGGCGGTGTCGAGCTGGTCGAAGGGGACCATGCCGGTGACGACGAAGGCGGTCGCCATGTACAGGACGCCGCAGATGACGAGCGAGCCGATGATGCCCCACGGGACGTCCCGCTGCGGGTTGCGGGTCTCCTCGGCGGTGGTGGCGACGACGTCGAAGCCGATGTAGGCGAAGAACACGATGGAGGCGGCGGCGACGATGCCGAACCAGCCGAAGTGCTGCGGGGTGATCCCGGCGAGGACCTGCAGCAGCGGGGCGTCGCCGCCGCCGATCTTTTCGCTGGGTTCGGCGGCGGGGATGAACGGCGTGTAGTTGGTGGCCTTGATGAAGAAGAGTCCGAGGCCGATGACGAACACGACGACGGCGACCTTGACGACGACCAGGAAGCCGGTGACGCGGCCGGACAGTTTCGCGCCCATGATCGCGACGATGGTGAGGGCGGCGACGATGAACGCGGCGCCGAAGTCGGGGCGTGCGGCGTCGCCGGCGAGCCAGGTGGGCAGGTCGAAGAGTTCCTGCAGGTAGGCGGACCAGCCGCGGGAGACGACGGCGGCGCCGAGCGCGAGCTCCAGGCACAGGTCCCAGCCGATGATCCAGGCGACGAACTGTCCGAGGGTGGCGTACGAGAACGTGTAGGCGGAGCCGGCCACCGGCACGCTGGAGGCGAACTCGGCGTAGCAGAGGGCGGCGAGGGCGCAGACGATGCCGGCCAGGGCGAAGGACAGCACGATCGCGGGTCCGGCGTTGCGGGCGGCCTGCTGGCCGGTCAGCACGAAGATCCCGGTGCCGATGATGACGCCCACCCCGAAGACGGTGAGGTGGAACGCGGACAGGTTTTTGCGGAGTCCTCTGCCTGGTTCGTCCGTGTCCCGCAGCGACTGTTCGATCGACTTGGTGCGAAATATCGACATCGGTGCACCTCCAAGGCCTCAGATGCGACATGCCCGGTGGAGCCGGGTTCTACACGCCGACGCCGGCATCTAGTACAGTTAAAACCTACCGGTTAGATATAAATTAGGGGTTGCCATGCGAACCACAGTGGTCGTGGGCGGAGGCTGTAGCGGCGCGCTGACGACGATCCATGTCAGCGCACCCGAGGAGCACCGCGAGCGCGTCGTGCTCGTCGACCCGGCGTCGGCGGACACGCTCGGTCGCGGCGCGGCGTACCGGACCACCGACCCGACGCATCTGCTCAACTCGCGGGCGGCGGCGATGAGCGCCCTCGCCGACACGCCGACCGACTTCGTCGACTGGTGCCGGGAGCAGGGACTCTCCATCGGCCCGGCGGACTTCGCGCCCCGCGCGGTGTTCGGCGACTACCTGCACGACCGGCTCCGGGGCGCCGACTTCGAGCACGTGCGCGGCGTGGCGATCCGCCTGCAGGAGCAGTCGGGGCAACTGAGCGTGGTGTTGCGCGGTGGGGAGGCGGTGACCGCCGACCGGGTGGTGCTCGCCCTCGGCCACGGCGCCCCGGCCGGCCCGCTGTCCATCACCTCGGCCGTACGGACGCATCCCTACTATGTGGGAAACCCGTGGACGCCGGGTGCGCTGGACCGGGTGCCGGGCGACGTGCCGGTGCTGCTGATCGGCACCGGCCTCACCGCCCTCGACGTGGCGATGTCGCTGAGCAACCGGGGACGCCGGGCGCCGCTGCACGCGGTGTCGCGCCGCGGGCTGCTCCCCCAGTCGCATCTGGAGACCCAGCCGAAGGCCGTCGGGACGTTCGCCCACGACGGCAGCGACGCCCGCGGGCTGCTGCGCGCGGTCCGGCGGTACGCGGCGACGGAGCCCGACTGGCGCAGCGCCGTGGACAACGTGCGGCCGCAGATCGACCGGCTGTGGTGGCAGCTGTCGGTGGACGCGCGGCGCCGGTTCCTGCAGCACGCCGCGGCGTACTGGGAGGTCCACCGGCACCGGATGGCGCCGACGGTGGCCGCGAGGGTCACCGCGCTGCGGGACAGCGGCGCGCTGCGCACGCATGCGGCGGCGATCCACTCGATCCGCCGGGGTGAGCGCGGGTTCGTGGTGACGCTCAGGTTCAAGGACCGGGACGTGAGCTGGCCGGTCGGCGCGATCGTCAACTGCACCGGCCCGGGCGGCGCGGCCACCAGCACCCTGGGCCGGGCGCTGCTGGACGACGGCCTGGCCCGCCGCGACCCGACCGGCACCGGGCTGGACGTCGACGGCCGGGGCCGGCTCATCGGGCGCGACGGCGAGCCGGACGACCGCATCCTCGCGATCGGCCCGACCCGCCGGGGTGCCTGGTGGGAGACGACGGCCGTGCCGGAGATCAGAACCCAGGCCGCCGCGCTGGCTCGAGTGCCGGTGGCTGCTTGATCGTCATCACGTGCTCGACGAGGGCGATGAGCACGCCCTTGATCGAGCGCCGGTCCCGGGCGTCGCAGAGCACGACCGGCACGTCCGGGTCGAGGTCCAGGGCCTTGCGGACCGCTTCCGCGGTGTGCTTCTGCACGCCGTCGAAGCAGTTGACGGCGACCAGGAACGGCGTGTTGCGCTCCTCGAAGTAGTCCACCGACGGGAAGCAGTCGGTGAGCCGCCGGGTGTCGGCGAGCACGACCGCGCCCAGCGCGCCCAGCGCCAGCTCGTCCCACAGGAACCAGAAGCGGTCCTGCCCGGGGGTACCGAAGAGGTAGAGGACGATGTCGTCGTTGATGCTGATCCGGCCGAAGTCCATCGCCACCGTCGTGGTGGTCTTGCCCTCCACGCCGTTGACGTCGTCGATGCCGACGCCGACGTTGGTGAGCACCTCCTCCGTCTGGAGGGGACGGATCTCGCTGACCGCGCTGACGAGCGTGGTCTTGCCGACGCCGAATCCCCCGGCGATGAGGATCTTCACCGCCAGCGGGATGTGCCCGTCAGAGCGATCGGAGACCATTGACAACCGCCTTGAGGATGCGATCGTCGAGCCGCTGCGGCCCGACGGACTGTTCGTACACCGGTTCGTGCATCTCGATGAGGCCCTGCTGGAGCAGGTCGCCCAGCAGCACGCGCACCACGCCGAGCGCGAGATCGAGGTGTGAGGCGAGTTCCGCGACCGTGACCGGTTCGCGGGTGCGGGCCAGGATCGCGTAGTGCTCGGGCTGCAGGTGCCGTGGCCCGGCACCGTCGGAGGCGTTGACGACGAACGCCACCAGGTCGAAGCCGCCGACGACGGGTTTCGCCCGTCCTCCGGTCACGGCGTAGGGGCGCACCACCGGCCCGGCGTCGGAGTCGAGCCAGTCGTGGTCACCCCGCGACATCGGAGGGTGCGCCCGTTCGTGACGGTGCGGTGAGGTACTGCCCGACCCGGGTCACCAGCATCGCCATCTCGTAGGCGATCACGCCGATGTCGGAGTCCGCCGCGCTCAGCACCGCCAGGCAGGCGCCCTGACCGGCGGCGGTGACGAAGAGGAACGCGTCGTCCATCTCCACGATCGTCTGCCGGACGGCGCCGCCGTTGAAGTGCCGGCCGGCGCTGCGGGCCAGGCTCTGAAACCCTGAGGCCACCGCCGACAGGTGCTCGGCGTCGTCGCGGCCGAGACCCGTGGACGCCCCCATGAGCAGCCCGTCGGCGGAGAGCACCACGGCGTGCTGCGCCGACTCGACGCGCTCGACGAGGTCGTCGAGGAGCCAGTCGAGCTTGCCGGTGCGACTCGTCGATTGTGCCACCTATGCGTCCCTTTCCAGTGTGGGTTGATCGTCGGTGAGCGCCGCCTCCCGGCGCCCCCGGGTGAACCCGGCCTGCAGCGACGTCATCATCGCGCGGGTCTGCTCCGGGGACCGGCCACCGCCCGTGGCGGCGGCCGCGAACTGGGCCGCGGGCACGCCGTCGACCGTGTGCTCGTCCTCCGGGCGTTCCCGCAGCTGCGGGGCGAGGCTCGCCTGCCGGCGCCGCTTGGGCAGCCCGTCATCGGTCAGGTCTTCCGGTTCCGGTTGCCGCCGGTGTACGGGTTCCGCCGGCTCCTCCGGCAGCACCGCGGCCGGCATCGGTGACGGCAGCACCTCGGCTTCGATGTCGGGGCGGCGGTGCGACCCGCGGGTCTGTGCCGGGACCATCTCCAGCACGTCGGCGACGACCCGTTCGGCCGGCGCGACCACGTGCTCCTGCGCGGCGCCGTCCAGCTCGACCACCGGCCCGGAAACCGGCCCGGAGACCACGAGTTCGGAGGGCAGCTCAGAGGCCAGCTCGGAGGCCAGTTCGGACGGTGTCGACGCGGTCAGCTCCGGTGTCGCGCCGGTGATCAGGTGCGGCGGGATCAGCACGACCGCGGTCACGCCACCGTACGGCGAGGACCGCAGCGTGACCCGGACGCCATGGCGGGCCGCGAGCAGCGCCACCACGAACAGGCCGAGCCGGGCGCTGTTGGCCGGGTCGAAGTCCGGCGGGTGCAGCAGCCGCTGGTTGGCCTCCTCGATCGCCTCCGGGGACATGCCGAGCCCGCGGTCCTCGATCTCGACCGCGAACCCGTTGGGCACCAGCTGCCCGCTGATCTGCACCCGGGTGTGCGGCGGCGAGTACGACGTCGCGTTCTCGATGACCTCGGCGAGGAGGTGGATGACGTCGGCGACGGCCCGGCCGACCAGCGACGCCTCGGGCAGCGTGAGGAAGCCCACCCGTGCGTAGTCCTCGACCTCGGAGACCGCGCCGCGGACCACGTCGACCATCGGGACCGGGTTGCGCCAGCCGCGGCCCGGGGTCGCGCCGGCCAGGATGACCAGGTCCTCGGCGTGCCGGCGCATACGGGTCGCGAGGTGGTCGACCCGGAACAGGTCCTCCAGCTCCTCCGGGTCGCCGGTGCGCCGCTCCATGCGGTCCAGCAGCGCCAGCTGCCGGTGCAGCAGCGTCTGGCTGCGGCGGGCGATGTTGAGGAAGACCTCGTTGAGGCCGCGTCGCAGCTGCGCCTCGTGCGCCGCGGACTCGATGGCGGTGCGCTGCACGGCGCTGAACGCGTTGCCCACCTTGCCGATCTCGTCCGTGCCGTATTCCAGCGGTGGCGCCGCCTCGGCCAGGTCGAACTCCTCGCCGCGGCGCAGCCGGCCGACGAGCGCGGGCAGCCGCTGGTCGGCGAGGGTCTGCGCGTCCTGGCGCAGGCCCGTCAGCCGGTTGATCAGCGACCGGCCGATCCGGACCGACAGCACGACGGAGACGGCGATCGCGAGCAGGCCGAGGACGGCGGCGAGGACGAGCCGCACGATGATCCCGACGGCGACCGGCTCGGCCCGCACCAGGATCGTGTCGCCGTACTGCAGGTCCAGCTGGCGCAGCTGCTCGGCGAGTTTGTCGTACGCGTCGCGCCACACGGCGATGTCGACCGGGATCGCGGCGTTCGGCTTCGCCTCAGAGATGATCTTGTTCTCGAAGTCGGTGATCTTCTTGTGCGGGTCGCCGGCGACGATGCCCTGATACGTCTGCTGCACCGCCGGCGGCAGCTCCGCGGACTGCTCCGCGTATTCGCCGCGCTTCGCGCCGATCGCGGCGATCAGTTCGGCGGCCTCGGTGCGGACGAACTTGCCGGCCGCGGCGGCGCCGTTGACCAGCGAGTCCTCCCGGGCGAGCAGCTCACGGGCGCGGCTCATCGCGATGTTGGTGCGGGCGTCCTTGCTCAGCTCCGCGTCGCTGACGCCGGGCAGCGCGTTGTACCAGCGGTAGATCGCGTCGACGGGGCCGTTGTAGACGTCCATCGCGCCGGACCGGTCGATCTGCCCGAGCGAGATGCCCGAGCGTGCCGACACGATCCCGTCGAGCGCCGTCATGATCTCGGTGAGTCGGCCCCTCGCCGGTGCGGGCATCGCCTCGCGGGTCTCGTCCTTGCCGGCCAGGGTCCGGAAGTTGGTGATCGCTGTGTCGGTCTTGCGCCGCTGCTCGGCGAGCAGCGCCGCCTCCGGCTTCCCCTCGGCCCGGCCGGACCCCAGGTACACCTGCGACAGCTTGCGTTCCCGCTGCAGCTCGACGGTCAGGTTCTCGGCCGGCTCGGCGGCCAGCTCGTAGTAGGTCTGGGCGTCGAACAGCTCGACCACGGCGCTGGACGTCAGGCTGGTCGCGAAGACCCACAGCACGACGAGCGACAGCAGCGGCGGGAGCAGCAGGGTGACGATCTTGGCGCGGATCGACCACGTGCGGATTCTCCACGTGCGGGATTTCATGTGGTCCTCGTGGGTCGCGTCGACAAGGGGGGTGGCGCGTCTCGGGCATGATACGGACACACAGGCGGGGAAGTCACCAACAAGGTCGTCGGCATCCCAAACCCGGCCGGCCGCCGGCGCGGCGTCACGGTCCCCGACCTGCGTGGGTGCCCGTCCGGGACCGCGGCCGGACCGCCATGATCTCCTCCCTGAAATCCCCCCGGGTCCGGTGTGTTTTCCCACGTCCCGGGCAGGACGGGCGCCATGCGACGTGGACGTTGGGTTTTCGCGATCGGCGCCTGGACCATGTGCACGGCGGCGTTGAGCGTGGTCGGCGTCGGCAAGGTGGAGGGCGTCCGCTCCGCGCTGCTGGCCGCCACCGGCGGTGACCGGCCCGCCTCCCCCGCCGCGACGGCCGGCGCCTCCCCGTCGCCGTCGCCGGGCTCCGCCCGGGCCCTGCGCACCCCGGGCGGCGACGTCGTCGCCCGCTGCGACGCCGGCATGGTCTGGGCCGACTACCTCAGGCCGGCGCTCGACTTCCGCGTCGAGGACGCCCAGCAGGGTCCCGCCGTCGAATACCGGGTGACGTTCAAGACCGACGGCCGGGAGGTCCGCGTCGTCGTGCGCTGCGACAAGTCGCTGAACCCCACGGCCGACGTGACCGTCGGCTGACGGGTCACAGGTAGAGGCCGACCCGGGGTGGTTCGTCGTCGGTGACGGTGAGGCGCGGGGAGCCGTCGCGCAGCGCGTACAGCTCGGCGAGCGTCGCGCCGTCCGGGCCGATGCCCACCGGGGTGCCGAGCCAGGCCGCGGCCTCGGCGAACGGCAGCGGCGCCACGTGCAGCTGGGCCAGGCAGCGGCCGGGGCGCACCACGGCCGGGTGCAGGTGCGCGACGTCCTCGTTGGTGGTGATCGCGACCAGCACGTCGCGGCCCTGGCCGAGCAGGCCGTCGGTGAGGTTGAGCAGCCGGGACAGCGCCTGGCCGGTGGCCTGCTTGGCCTCGCCGCGGATCAGCTCGTCGCAGTCCTCGAGCAGGAGCAGTCGCCACTTCGAGGCGCGGTCGTCGTCCTCGCCGAGGGCGGTGTCCATGAGGTACGCGGGGTCGGCGAACAACCGCTCCGGGTCGAGCACGCAGTCGACCTGGCACCAGTCGCGCCACTGCTTCGCCAGGGTCCGCAGCAGGGTGGTCTTGCCGGTGCCGGGCGGCCCGTGCAGCAGGATCATCCGGCCGGTGACCTGCTCGGCGGTCGTGGCCATCAGGCGGTCGAGGGCCTCCGCGGTCTTCGTGGCGTAGTTGCCGCGCACCGCGTCCCACGGCTCGGCGGTGATCCGGCGCGGGGTGCGCTGCGGGCCGTGCTTGCCGGAGTGCCAGAAGCCGATCGACACGGACTCGTCGGCGGGCGGCGGCGGCTCGGTGGCCCCGTCGACGGCGTCGGCGATGACGCTGTCGGCGAGGTCCGCGGACACGGCGGTGACGGTGACGTTGGCCCGGCGGCCGTGCTTCCAGCGGGTGGCGCGCAGCGTCCAGCCGTCGCCGGCGGCGAGCGTGCAGACGTCGTCGTCGTCGAACGCCTCACGCAGGACGGTGGCGCCCTCCGGCAGGAGGGTCGCCTCGCGGCGGAGGTTGGACAGGTGGCGGGTGCGGGCGTGGGGCTGGCTGCCGGCGACGAACGCCGACAGCGCGAGGAGGTCGAGGACGTCGATCACGCTGTCCGCGTCGTCCACGGCGGCCGCGATCGGCAGCGCGGTGGTGGGATCGACGTGGGTCACGCACACAAGGATCAGGCCGGCGCGGCTTCCCGTACACCAATTTTCAGCGTCGCCAGCTCCCGCACGGCGGCGCACCGCTGCGCGGTCGCGGCGGCCTCCGGCAAGGGGGCGCCGGCGAGCTGGGCGAGGACGAAGCCGGCGACGTACGCGGACCTGTTGCGGGGCGCGGGCGCCGCCGACGTGTGGACCGTGTCGGCGTCCTGGGCGAGCACGACCGCCCCGTCGGCGTCGAGCGTGACCGCGACGACGGCGGCGGCGGTCGAGCGCAGGAGCATGCCGCGGGACGCGATGACGGCGGCCGCGTTGGTACCGTCGACGACCCCGCCGACGGTGTCGAGTGTGGGTGTGACGAGGTCCGGCCCGAGGTGCGCCCACGGCGCGAGGTCCAGCGCGTCCACGGCCAGCAGCGGCACGTCGAGACGGCGGCCGGCGAGCAGCGCCCGGACGGCGGGGCCGAGGGTGCCGGCGCCCAGGTCGCACACGACGACCGCTTCGGGACGCTCGGCGAGGGACTCGTCCAGCCGTTGCAGGAGCGTCTCGGCCGCCGTGCCGCCGAGGGCGCCCGTGTCGCCGTCGTCGAACCGGGCGAGGACCTGGCCCGAGGCGACGACGCGCCGTTTGGTGACGGTACGCCGGCCGACCGCGACGACCAGCCGGTCCACTGCGCCGCCGTCCCACACCCGCGACCGCAGGGTGGCGCCCGCGTCGTCGTCGCCGGTCGCGCCGACGACGGTGGTCTTCGCGCCGAGCGCGGCGAACGCGCCGGCGAGGCCCGCGGCGCCGCCGGCGACCTCACGGGTCGCGTCGAGCGTGATGACGGGGACAGGGGCTTCCCGGCTCATCCGGGTCGGGGTGCCGGACAGCCAGCAGTCGAGCACGGCGTCTCCGACGACGAGCACGGGACGGTTCTGCCAGTGGGCGGCGAGGTCGGCGAATCTCACGTCCAATGCCTACCCGGCGCGAAACGGAACATTCTGCAACATCACAACATTGCCTGCGACAATCACAGGATCGAACGCGCAGACGTGGCGATGATCGGTGGGGGCATGGCCGGCCTGTCCCTCGCCGCCGAGCTCGCCGAGCTTGATGGCCGGCTGGTCGCACGGGCGGAGGCCGCGGGCGGCCACCGGGAGCCGTTGCGGATCGTGGTGCTCGAGCGGGAGAACCAGTTCGGTTACCACACGACCGGGCGGTCCGTGGCCGCGTTCCTGGAGAGTTACGGCACGCCGGAGGTGCGGGCGCTGACCCGGGCGTCGCGGACGATCCTCGACGCGCTCGGCGCCGAGTCCGGGACGCCGCTGCTGCGGGCGCGGCCGCTCGTCTGGGTCGCCCGCGAGGATCAGCTCCCCGCGATGAACGCGCTGCTGACGGCCAACCCGTCGCTGCGCGGCACGGATGTGGCGGGCGCGCAGACGCTCTGCCCGGCGCTGCGCCCGTCGGCGGTGGCGCGGGCGGCGGTCGAGCGGACCGCGCAGGACATCGACGTCGACGCGCTGCATCAGCTGTACCGCAGGCGCGCCGCCGCGGCCGGGGTGGTGCTGCGCACCGCGATCGGCCTGGAGGCCGGCGAGTGGACCGGGCACGGCTGGCGGCTCACGACCGACCGCGGTGACCTGGAAGCGGGACGGGTCGTCAACGCGGCCGGCGCGTGGGCGGACGCTGTCGCGGGCCGGCTCGGGGTGGCCGTCGCCGGGTTGCGGCCGATGCGTCGTACCGTCGCCATCGTCTCCATCGAAGGGGTCGCGCCGAGCTGGCCGCTGGTCCACGACGTCGGCGACGAGTTCTACTTCCGTCCCGAGAGCGGCGGGCTGCTGGTGTCGCCGTGCGACGAGACGCCGTCACCGCCGGTCGACGCGGTCGCCGCGCCCGAGGACGTGGCGCTCGCGGTCGAGCGGGTCGCCGCGGCGACCACCCTGCAGCTGCGGCGGGTGCGCACGAGCTGGGCGGGGCTGCGGACGTTCACGGCCGACCGGAACCCGGTCGTCGGGCCGGATCCGGTGCAGGACGGGTTCTACTGGTTCGCGGGGCAGGGCGGCTCGGGCATCCAGACGGCGCCGGCCCTGGCCAGGCTGGGCGCGGCCGAGCTGCTCGGCGAGCCCTTCGAGATCCCGGGCCTGCGGCGCGGGGCCCTGCGTCCCCGCTAGGCGTGTTTGGTCAGTGGGGTCGGAGCGAGGCGAGGTCCAGGCGTCGGCTGGGGCCGCGCCGGGCGCGCCTGGATACCGGTGTTGTATCCAGGTGTGACCGGCGTGGTTCCGGGCGGCGTCTGGGCCCGCCGCAGCCCGGCATCCACTGACCAGACACGCATTAGGCGGGCTTGCTGAGCCGGTCGTCCGCCGGGGCGGTGCGGTGGGTGCCGGCCAGGCCGGCCACCGTCGACGGGTCGCGGAGCAGGGCGTGCTCGGCGTCGTCGACGAACGCGAGGTCCGCCTCGACGTGCCGGGTCGCCGCGGACAGCAGCAGCCCGACGACCGCGTCGGCGGCCTTGCGCCGCAGGCCGTCGAGGTTGCGCAGCTCGCGCATGAGGTAGGTGCGCTGCTGGCCGAGGACGGTGCGGACGATCTCCGGGTCGCCGGAGCGGGCCGCCGCCGTCACCTTGAGGAAGAAGTCGTCGCGGAAGCCGCCGCTGCGCGGGCTCGCCTCGTCCAGCCAGCGGCGCAGCTCACCGCGGCCGGTGTCGGTGATCTCGTAGACGACCCGGTCGGGCTTGACCGCCTGGGCGTGCCGTTCGGAGCTGACCATGCCGTCGCGGGAGAGCCGGTCGAGGATCTGATACAGGTGGCCGATGTTCAGCGGGCCCCACTGCGGGCCGACCGCGGACTCGAAGGCGCTCTTCAGCTCGTACCCGTAGCTGGGGCCGTGCGACAGCAGCGACAGCACCGCGTGATGGATCGGCATGTGCGGAAGCCTACCCGCCCCTTGCATTGTCGCAATGCATTGCGACAGAGTAGGGCCCATGACCGCACCGTCCACCGGCGCCGCACTGACCGTCACGGGTCTGACGAAACGGTTCCACACCGGGGAGCAGGACATCGTCGCCGCCGACGAGCTGACCCTCGACATCGAAGCCGGGTCCTTCACCGCGGTCACCGGGCCGAGCGGCTCGGGCAAGTCGACGCTGCTGCACCTGGTCGGCGCGATCGAGACCGCCGACGCGGGCACGATCGTGGTCGACGGCGTCGAGGTCACCGCGCTGCGGCGGCGCAGGCTCAGCGAATATCGGCGCACCGTCGGCTTCGTGTTCCAGCGGTATCATCTGCTGCCCGCCCTCACCGCACTGGACAACGTGATCGCGCCGGTGCTGCCGTTCCGCGTCGGCTTCGACAAGCAGCAACGCGCCCGGGAGCTGCTCGACGCCGTCGGTCTCGGCGGGCGCGAGCGGGCCCTGCCGGCCCAGCTGTCCGGCGGCCAGCAGCAGCGGGTCGCGATCGCCCGGGCGCTGATCGGGTCGCCGAAGCTGCTGCTGGCCGACGAGCCGACCGGCAACCTCGACTCCGCCAACGGCACCCAGATCCTGGACCTGCTGCTCGACCTGCGGGAGGCGCACGGCATGACGGTGCTGCTCGCCACCCATGAGCAGCAGATCGCGGCCCGCTGCGACCGGCTGCTCCGGCTCGCCGACGGCCGGCTCACCGACGACATCGACCTGACCGACGGCGAGGACCCGGCCTCGACGCTCGCCCGCGCCACGCAGCTGCGGCTTTAGTCTGATTCAACCCCTTTGCGCGAGTACGATCAACGCTACGTGCTTGCGGGTCGGGGGTGGGAATGCCGCAACTCGATCTCGGCGTGCTCGCGCAGCCCGAACGGCTCGCGGCACTCCAACGCGCACAGATGCTGCTCGCCTCCTCGTCGGCGCCCGTCGACGGCCTGGTCCGGCTCGCCGCACGCGCCGTCGTCGCACCGGTCGGCCTGCTGACCCTCGTCGACGACGAGCGGATGCACATCGTCGGCCGGCACGGGCTGCCACCGGACCTGGACCGCGTCCACGCGGAGCCGGCGACCAGCTCCTTCTGCCAGTACGTGGTGACCGAGAACGCGCCGCTGGCCATCAGCGACGCCCGGGACCACCCGGCGCTGCGCGACCTCGGCGCCGTGCAGGACCGGGGCGTCACGGCGTACCTCGGGCAGCCCGTCCACGACCTGCACGGGCACACCCTCGGCGCGGTGTGCGTCACCGACTCCGTGCCGCGGCACTGGACCGAGGACGACATCGCCGCCGTGGCCGAGTGCGCCACGATGCTCGAGGTCATGCTCAACGCCGAGACCAGCCGCCACGACATCGCGCTCGCCGCCGCCGAAACCGACGCCGTGCTGGAGACCGCCCTGGAGGCGTTCGTCGGCATCGAGCTGACCGGCGAGATCACGCGCTGGAACCGGGCGGCCGAGCGGACCTTCGGCTGGTCCGCGACGGAGGCCATCGGCAAGCAGGTGGACGAGCTGATCATCCCCGAGCGCTTCCGGGCCGCCCACCGGGCCGGGCTGACCAGGCTCGCGCGGGGCGGCGTACCGAGGCTGATCGGGCAGCGGCTCCAGCTCTACGCGATCAACCGGGCCGGCGACGAGTTCCCCGTCGAGCTCACCCTCAACGTCGTGGAGGGCCCGACCGGGCGGCACGCCCACGCGTTCGTCTACGACATCAGCGAACGCGTCACCGCCGAGCGGCAGCTCGCCCGCGAACGCCACTTCCTCAGCGCCCTGCTCGACAACCTCGACGCCGGGGTGGTCGCCTGCGACGAACGCGGCAAGCCGATCCTGTTCAACCGCGCCATGCGGGAGATCGTCGGCGACGCCACCTCCTTCTCCGAGGACGTCCCCCTCATGCGGGCGTTCCACGGCGAGCACGTCCGCGAGGCCGAGGTCGTCATTCACCTGCCCGAACGGCCCCGGCGCAGCTTCACGGCCAACGCGCAGCCGATCCGCGACAGCGACGGCGCCCGGCTCGGCGCCGTCGCCGCCCTGCACGAGGTCACCGACCGGCGCCGGGCGGAGCGGCTCATCGAGTGCGAGCTCGCGGTCTCCCGCATCCTGGAGCAGGCGCCCACCATCGAGGAGGCGGGGACCGACCTGCTCGGCACCGTCGCGCAGACCCTGCGCTGGCCGCACAGCGAGCTGTGGCTGGTCGACAAGGTCGGCAACGTCCTGCGCAACGCGGCCATGTGGACCGAACCCGGCTACGTCATCCCCGAGCCCGGGCCGCTCGCCCCCGGCGTCGGTGTCTCCGGCGTCGCCTGGGAGACCGGCCAGCCCACCTGGATCCCCGACATCTCCGCGACCGCGAGCCGGCTCAACGTGCCGTCGCTGGCCCGGCACGGCCTGCGGGTCGGTCTCGCCGTGCCGATCCGCGACGGCGGCGGGGTCACCGGCACGCTCAGCTTCTTCGGCGACGCCGCCGAGGAGCCCGAGCAGTCCCTCATCGCGCTGCTGTCCGGGATCGCCGCGCACGTCGGGCAGTTCCTGGAGCGCCGCCGCGCCGAGGACCTGGCCCGGCAGCTGGCCCGCACCAAGGACGAGTTCATCTCGCTGGTCGGCCACGAGCTGCGCACGCCGCTGACGTCGATCTCCTCGTACACCGAGCTGCTGCTGCACGACAACGACGACGAGACGACCCGGTCGCAGTTCCTGGCGGTGATCGCCCGCAACGCGGAGAACCTCCGGGTGATCATCGACGACCTGCTGGACCTGGCCGGCCTGGAGAGCGGCTACGTCTCCCTCGTCGAGCGGCCCCTGGACTTCGCCGAGGTCGTCGGCGCCGCCGCGGCCGTCGGCACCCGCACGGCCGCGGAGAAGGACATCGACATGCAGGTCACGCTGCCGGACGGCCCGGCACCTGTCGCCGGGGACCAGCCGCGGCTGCGCAAGGTCGTCGACCATCTCGTCACCAACGCGGTGAAGTTCACGCCGGCCGGCGGGCGGGTCGAGATCGAGCTGGTTCGCGACCGGGCCGGGGTCGACCTGCGCGTCACCGACACCGGCGTCGGGATCCCCGAGGAGGAGCGTTCCCGGCTGTTCGAACGCTTCTTCCGCGGCTCCAACATCCGCAGCCTCGGCCTCCCCGGCACCGGCCTCGGCCTGGCCATCAGCCGCACCGTCGTCGAACGGCACGGCGGCACGATCACCGTCACGGACCATGGTGACAAACCGGGCACGACGTTCCTCGTCCGCTTGCCGTCGCTGTAGACCGGGGCACAATGGTTGCTGATGCAACTACGACGACTGACCCTGCTGTTCGTGGCGAGCGCCCTGGTCCTCGCCGGCTGTAGCGACTCCGCTCCGTCCTGGAAGGACCCCGGGTCCGGCTCCAGCGGCGGCGCGGCCGCCGGCACCGTCAAGGTGAGCACCCCTGCGGACGGCGCGCGCGACGTGTCGACGGCCACGTCCGTCGTGTTCTCGTCCTCTTCGCCTGATGCCAAGGTCACCCTGCAGGACGCCTCCGGCGCCGCGGTCGAGGGCGCTCCGGCCCCCGCCGCCGCTGGTGGCACTGGTGGCGCCTCGCCCTCCGCGGGCGGCGCCGCTCCTTCCGCGGGCGGCACCGCCTCGCCTTCCGCCGATGGCACCGTCGAGTGGATGCCTGCCAAGCAGCTGAAATACGCCACCGAATACACGGCGACGGTGACCGCCGGCAGCGCCAAGTCCACGGTGAAGTTCACCACCATGGCCAAGCCGTCCGGCCTCGTGCGGACCTCCAGCCAGATCGGCGACGGCCAGGTCGTCGGCGTCGGCATGATGATGATCCTGTCCTTCGGCGCCGAGATCCCGAAGGACAAGCGCGCCGGCGTCGAGAAGCGGCTCTTCATGACCTCCGACCCGCCGCAGGAGGGCAGCTGGAACTGGTACACCTCCAAGGAGATCCACTACCGCCCCAAGGAGTACTGGCAGGCCGGCACGAAGCTCTCCCTGCGCGCCGCCGTCGGCGGGGTCTCCTTCGGCGGCAAGTCCTACGGTGAGAAGGACCTCACCGTCGACGCCACCGTGGGCAAGAAGCTGATCATGGAGGTCGACAACGCGACCAAGCAGATGACCGTCACCGAGGACGGCACGGTCCTCAAGACGATGCCCGTCTCCCTGGGCAAGCCCAGCAACCCCTCGGACAGCGGCAACTTCATCGTCATGGTGAAGAACGAGTGGGAGTGGTTCGACTCCTCCACCTACGGCGTCCCGGTCGACTCCCCCGACGGCTACCGGACGAAGGTCGAATACCCGCAGCGGATCACCTGGAGCGGCCAGTACATCCACGCCGCCCCCTGGTCGGTCAAGGACCAGGGCAGACGCAACGTCTCCCACGGCTGCGTCAACATCTCCCTCGACCTCGCGAAGTGGCTGTACGGCGTCACCCACATCGGCGACCCCGTCATCGTCAAGGGCACCGAGGAGCGCGTGAAGTATGGTGACGGCTGGACCGACTGGGAGCTCTCCTTCGACGAGTACAAGAAGGGCAGCGCCCTGTAGGCAGCGCCCCGAAGGAGGTCGTTTTGGCTGGCCGGTCGGGGACCTGGTAACCTGATTCTTCGCGCATGGTGATGCGTTCCCTTGCGCTGGAACGTCCAACCCGAGCTAACAAGACGAGGTCTGTCCGCGTGGCGAACATCAAGTCCCAGATCAAGCGCAACCGGCAGAACGAGAAGCGCCGCCTGCGCAACAAGTCGGTCAAGTCTTCCCTGAAGACCGCGATCCGCAAGTTCCACGAGGCCACCGCCGCCGGCGACACCGAGGCAGCGACCACGCTGCTCCGTGCCGCCTCGCGCAAGCTGGACCAGGCCGCGAGCAAGGGCGTCATCCACAAGAACCAGGCCGCCAACCGCAAGTCGGCGATCACCAAGAAGCTGGGCTCGCTGGCCGCCTGACCGGCCCTCTCAGCACCCCGTTCCGCGAAAAGCGCCGCCCTCGCCAGGGCGGCGCTTTCGCTGTTCCCTGAACTCGCCTTTTCTGGTCTCGGGGCCAGCTGTTCCACGCCTGGACACCGATGAGCCGGAGGATCCCGGGCTCCTCGCCCTGGGCTCCTCCGGCTCATCATCTATGTCCCCGGATCCCGCCCGCCCCGGCCGTCGACGAACCGGCCGGACCGGACCCGTCCGGGTCAGGTGACGCATCTCCCCGCTTGCTCGAACGGCTGTGCCGCGCGACCCTCCCCGGACCGTCCGTCAGGCGAAGCGGCCCTGGTTGAACCCTCCGGTCCGCTGCCTGGTCAGATCCTCATCGGTCCGCCACGGCCGCTCGGCGTGCCGGCCCGACTGGAACTGCCCCGACGAGAAGTGCCCCGTGTCGTCCGCTCGCCGCCGGCCGCCCGGCTGCCGCTGCGCGTGCCGGCCGCTGGTCGCGTCCCTGCCCGCCGACCTGCCGTTCTCGACGGGTCGCGTCGGCTCGTTCGGGTCGGGCTCGTCGGCGGTCTCGTACCCGTTCCACGCCGCCTGCCCCGCCGCCCAGCCGGTCTGACCACCCCGGCCCGGCGCGGCGCCCCACTGCGCCTGGTCCGCCCAGCCGGTCTCGTCGTCCCAGTCGGCCCACGGGTCGACCGGCTCACCGTGCGTCACGTGCCCGTGCCCGTGCCCGTCACCATGCGCGGCCTGCCCGTCACCACCCGAACCAGCCTGCCCACCGGCGCCGCCATATCCGGGCTGCCCGCCGGCAGCGTCGCCCTGAGCGTCGGAGTAGCCCGTCTGCCCGTCGGCACCGCCGTACCCCGCCCGGCCATCCACATACCCTGCCCGGCCGTCGTCATAGCCAGCCTGACCAGCGGCGTAGTCCGCCTGGCCGGCGCCGTAGCCGGTTGCCTGGCCCTGCGCGTAGCCCGCCTGGGCGTCGCCGTAGCCGGTTGCCTGGCCCTCCGCATAGCTCGCCGGGCCGCCGCCGTGACCGTTTGCGTGGCCGTCGCCGTGACCGTTTGCCTGGCTCTGCGCGTAGCCCGACCGGCCGGCGTCCGGACGTCCCGCGGCGCGGGCGATCCAAGCGACCCGGTCGCCCCAGACGGTCTCGTCGCCCCAGTTGGCCTGGCTGTCGTGGGCGCCTGCCTGACCTGCCCAGGCGGCCTCGCTGCCCCAGCCCGCGACGGTGTCCTCGCCCCACGCCTGCCGGCCTTCACCGGAGGACGCGTGCTCGACCCGGCCCGGGTGCCCGCTCCACGATCCGTCGTTCTGCCGCACGCCCCGCCGGGCGTCGCCCGTGTCCTCGGAGCTCCGGTCGTGCCCGTCGGACGCGTCGGCACCCCAGCCCGCGGCCGGCGCATACCCGGCCTCTGCCCGGCCGGCGTCCTGCCCGGCTCCCTGCTCCCAGCCCGCCGGCGTCGCCCGGTCCCAGCGCTGACCGTCGTCGCCGCGGTCCCACTCCGGCGCGCCGTGCCCACCCTGCGCGCTCTGCCAGCCGGGACCGTCCGAGGCGTCCTGCCCGACCCGCCAGCCATGGCCGTCGGACGCGTCCTGCGCCCCCTGCCGGCTGCGACCGTCCGAGCCGTCCTGCCCGTGCTGCCAACCGCGACCGTCGGACGCGTCCTGCGCAGCCTGCCAACCACGACCGTCCGAGGCGTCCTGCGCAGCCTGCCAACCACGACCGTCCGAGGCGTCCTGCGCAGCCTGCCAACCACGACCGTCCGAGGCGTCCTGCGCAGCCTGCCAACCACGACCGTCCGAGGCGTCCTGCCCGTGCCGGCGGCCGCTGCCGTCCGACGCGTCCTGCCGGTCGTCGTAGCCGTCCGGGCCGCTGTGCCAGCCGCGGCCGTCCGATGCTTCCTCGTCGCGGCGCTGCTGGACGCGGGCCTCGTGGTCCCAGCCCGTGCGGGGGTCGTGGTCGCCGGCCTGGCCGGTCCTGTCCCACACCTCTGTGGTCTGGTCGTCGTAGCCGTGGCGCTGAGCGGTCCGGTCCCAGAGCTGGCCCGCCCCCGCGGGCTGGGTCGACTCGTCCCAGCCGGTGCGGGCCGGCCAGGTGCTGTCGCCGGTCGTCTGGTCCCACGCCTCGTGCTCGCCGGTCCGGCCGTGGCGCCCCTCGCCGCCGTCCTCGTCGGCGCGGCCGCGTGACCTGCGGGTGTCCGCGGCACGATACGCCGGGTGCACCCCCGTGTCGCCCTCCTGCGACTCCGGGTGGCCGTCACCGTCGTGGAACGCGGAGTGCGCGCCGCCCTCCCCTGCCCGGAACCCGGGATGCACACCGGTGTCCCCATCACGGAACGCCGCGTGCTGCCCCGAGTCATCGTCCCGGAACGCCCGACCCGAACCCGTGTTGTCACCGTCGCGGAACGCGCGGCCGGAGCCCGTGTCGCCCTCGTGGAAGGCGCGGCCCGAACCCGTGTCACCGTCGCGGAAGGCGCGGCGGCCCGTGGTGTCGGCGGTGGGCTGGGTGGGCGGGGCGTCGCTGGCGGGCGAGATCCCGTATTCGGCGCTGGGCGGAGCCTCGGCCTGGCGGGGGGTGCCGCCCGGGCCGCCGTCCCGGGCCGGAACCGAGATCCGGATGACGCCGACCTTCTTGCGCTGCGCCGGAGGCTCGCCCGCCGACTGGCGGGTCGCGGTGCGCGTCGCGCCCGCCCCGCCCGAGCCGCCTGAACCGCCCGAGCCACCTTGCCGGACGCCGACCGCATTGCCGGTGCCGCTGCCGGCGGAGGCGCCGCTGCCGGCCGGGACCGCAGCGCCGTCACCGGACGAACCAGCACCTGACGAACCGGGGCCACCCGGCGAGCCGGCCCGGCCCGGAGCGCCGGCGGCGGCCGAGGCGCCGGCGACGCTGGACCTGGCGACGCTGCCGGCCGAGGCGCGGCCCGACCCGGCGGCCGACACGCCGATGCCGGACTGGTCGCGGCCGGCGCCCGCGGCGCGGGCGGCGGCGCCGGCGCCGGTCCCGGTGGAGCTGCCCGCGCCTCTGGCCATCTCGGCGCGGTCGAGCGCGGTCGTGGCCCGCCGAGCGGCGGAGGCCGGCTCGTCGGAGTCGGTGGGGGGATCCACCCGAGTGGATGACGCCCGTTCGGATGAACCCCGGGCCGCGGAACGCGCCTGCGCCCGGACCCGCTTCGAACCTCCGATGGCCATGTCATTGACCTTGACCATGATCGCGACCACGGCCGGGAGGACGGGGACCGCCCACCAGCTGGCCAGCTCGGCGAGTGCGAGCAGCACGCCGGCCGCGATCATGCACTCGAACAGCATGAAACTGACGAATCCGCCGATGTGCAGGTGGCGAAGCCGCAGCGCACGCACATACAGCGGCGCCTGTGGGGCGAACCCGTTGCTCGTCGTCATCGTCCTATTCCTCCAGCACGCGCCGCGATCACTGCGAACACAGCCCGCTCGAGCGCATAGCCGCGGTCGTCCGAGCCACCCTTGACAGCGGCATTGCACTCTGCCGCCACTCGCATGGCATCAACGAGCGCCTCGGCCGTCCAGCCACGGGCTTGGCGCTGTGCGCGTTCGACCTTCCACGGAGGCATTCCCAAATTTCCGGCGAGTTGATATGCGCTGCCCTTGCCTGCGGCGGCCACCCGGGCGACGGTCCGGACCCCGTCGGCGATGGCGTCGGCGATCGGGACGGGGTCGACGCCGACGTGCATCGCCCAGCGCAGCGCTTCGAGGGCCGCGGCCGTGTCGCCGACCATGACTGCATCGGCGACGGTGAATCCGGAGACCTCGGCGCGGCCGCGGTAATACTGCGCGACGGTGGCCACGTCGATCCTGCCGCCGGTGTCGGCGACGAGCTGCGAACAGGCCGCGACCAGCTCGCGCAGGTCATTGCCGACGGCGCTCAGCAGGGCCTCCGCGGCGTCCTCGCCCATCTTGCCGCCCTGCCGGCGGATCTCGTTGCGCACGAAGTCGACGCGCTCGCGGTGCTTGCCGATCTTCGCGGCGGGCACGACGTCGGCCCCGGCGGTCTTGAGCCCGTCGGCGAGGGCCTTGCCCTTGGCGCCGCCGGCGTGGGTGACGACGAGGACGACGTCGTCCTCGGGGTCGCGGGCATAGGCGAGCAGCGCCGCGATGATGTCCTTCTTGGCGTCCTGCCCGCTGTCGACGACCAGCACCCGCCGCCCGCCGAACAGCGACGGGCTCAGCAGCTCGGACAGCTCACCGGCCAGCAGGTCGCCGCCGGGGCGGCGGTGGACCTCGGTGTCGGGGTCGTCGGCGCGGGCGGCGGCGATGGTGTCGGTGACGGCACGGGAGACGAGCAGCTCCTCGTCACCGATCACCAGGCGGAGGCGGGGCAGACCAGAACCAGACACGCGAGTCATCGTGTCACGACCCCCCGACAAGAATTTCTCCACGCGTCAGCGGGCCGGTCCGGACGGGCCGTGTCCCACGACCGCGAGCCGGCCGTCCCCGTCCCTGATGACCGCGACGTCGCCCTGCTCGTCGGTGCGGGCGACATACGTGCCGGCGCGGGCGAGCCGGGCGAGGACCACCGGGCTGGGGTGGCCGTAGTCGTTGCCGGCGCCGACGCTGACCAGGGCGATCCTCGGCGCGACCGCGTCCAGGAACGCGGGGTCCTGATAGGCGGAGCCGTGGTGGGCGACCTTGAGCACGTCGGCGCGCAGCGCCGCGCCGTGCAGGCTGAGCTGCTCCTCGGTCTCGGCGTCGCCGGTGAACAGCACCCGGATCCCCGCGACGGTGACGGCGACGACCAGCGAGTTGTTGTTGACGTCGGATCTGGTGCCGGTCACCTGCCGGTCGGGCCCGAGGACGGTCAGCCCGACGTCGCCGACGGTGAAGGTGGTGCCGGCCGGCGCGTCGAGGGCGGCGACGCCCCGGTCGAGGACGGCCCGGCGGCCGGCGACCGGCTCGGCGAACGGGGGCAGGAGCAGCCGGTCGACGCGGCGGCGGCGCAGCACGCCGTCGAGGCCGCCGATGTGGTCGACGTGGAAGTGGCTGACGATCAGCAGCGGGACCCGCTCCACGCCGAGGTCGCGCAGGCACCGGTCGACGGGGTCGGCCTGGGGGCCGGCGTCGATGACGACGGCGTCTCCGCCGCCGGCTGACACGACGAGCGCGTCGCCCTGGCCGACGTCGCAGGCCACGACGATCCAGCCGGGTGGAGGCCAGCCGCCGGTGAACGCCCGGACGGGCACGGCGCCGAGCGTGCCGCCGATGATGACGGCGATGACGGCCCGGCGGACCTTCCGCCGGCGGAACGCGACGATCAGCACCGCCAGGAGCACGCCGAGCGCCACGCCGCCCCAGACGCCGCCGGGCCACGGGAGGACGCCGTCGGGGACGGCGGCGCCGTGGTGGGCGATCGTGACGAGCCAGCGGGCCGGCCAGGCGGCCACCCAGGCGATGAACTCGGCGAGTCCGGGCAGGACCGGCGAGGTCACCGCGGCGAGGATGCCGAGGACCGTGGCGGGGGCGACGGCCGGCGCGGCGAGCAGGTTGGCCGGCACGGTGGTGAGGCTGACCCCGGCGGAGATGGCGGCGATCACGGGCGCGCAGGCTGCCTGCGCCGCGGCGGGCACGCACACCGCCTCGGCCGCGAACGCGGGCCACCCCCTGGCCCGCAGCGCCTCCGCCCAGCGCGGCGCCAGCAGGACCAGGCCGCCGGTGGCGAGGACGGACAGCGCGAAACCGGCGTCGACCGCCAGCTCCGGATCGACCACGACGAGGACGAGGACGCTGGTCGCGAGGGACGGCAGCACCGCCCTGGGGCGGCCGAGGGCGAGCGCGACGAGGGCGAGACCGCACATCGCGGCGGCCCGCAGGACGCTCGGCGACGGCCGAACCAGCACGACGAACCCGGCGAGGGCCAGCACGCAGACGACCGCGGCGACCTTCGGGCTCGCCCGGCACCATCGGGCGAGGAGCAGGACCAGGCCGACCAAGATCGCGAGGTTCGCGCCGGAGACGGCGGTCAGGTGGGTCAGGCCGGTGGCGCGGAAGTCGTCGGAGAGCTGCTGGTCGAGCCGGCTCGTGTCGCCGACGACGAGCCCCGGCAGCAGGCCTCCCGGCTCGGCGGGCAGCGGCAGGCAGGCCCGCTGGAGGCCGGCCCGCAACCTGCCGGCGGCCCGCTGCACCGCCGGCGCCGGGTCGACGCGGGACGGGGCGCCGGTGACGGAGATGATCGCGGCGCTCAGGTCGCCGCCGTCGGGCAGTGACAGCCGGCCGGTGGTCTCGGCCGTCTGCCCCGGCAGCAGCCCCAGCCAGCCCCGGTCGGCGGCGAGGATCAGGACGCGGGCGCCGAGCGCGACCCGGGTCCCGTCGGCGGTCTCCAGCCAGGTGAGCCGGGCGTGGACGATGACCGTCGGCGACCGGCCCGCCGTCTGGCGGCCGAGCCGCGGGTCGTCGGAGACGCGCAGGCCGAGCTGCACGGTGCGGTGCGCGGCGGCGAGACCGGTGAGCGGCTCGGCGTCGCGCTCGCCGACCCGGGCGGCGGTGGCGACCGCGCCGCAGGAGACGCCGAGCAGCGCCGCGACGACCACCCAGCGGGTCGGTCGCAGCACCCGCACCGGAACCCGGGCCCAGCACACGGCGAGGGCGACGGCGCCGAGACCGACGGACCAGCCGGCCCGGGCGGGGCAGAACAGGCAGCCGAGCGCGGTCAGCCAGCAGCCGACCGCGGCACCGGCCAGGCGCAGGTCGGTGCTCACACCGTCACCCGGTCCTTGAGCTGCGCGAACTTGGCGTCGCCGATGCCTTCGACCTGGCGCAGGTCGGTGACGGCGCGGAAGCCGCCGTGACGGTCGCGATACTCGACGATGCGCTGGGCGAGGACCTCACCGATGCCGGGCAGCGTCTGGAGCTCGGCGATCGTGGCGGTGTTGAGGTTGACCGGGCCGCCGCCACCGCTGCCGCCGCCCGGTCCGGGTGCCCCCGCGGCACCCGGTGGAGCGGGGACACCGACCGGGATCATCTCGCCGTCGACGACTTTACGGGCGAGGTTGAGGCCGGTCAGGTCGGCGCCGGGCAGCGCACCGCCGGCCGCGGCGATGGCGTCGGCGACCCGGGCGCCGGCCGGCAGCTCGACGAGGCCGGGCCGCTGGACCTTGCCGTTGACGGAGACGACCAGCCGGGAGGGCGCGCTGGAGGCCGCCGCCACAGACGGGACGGTGGAGATCGCGGCGGTCGGCGGCGCAGGGGTGACCTGCGGCCGGGAGCGCCACGCGAGGAACGCCGCGACGCAGAGGACCAGGGCGGCGACGGCCGCCAGGGCCCGCACGCCCCGCCGGCCGGGATCGACGGCGGACAGCCACGACCCGCCGGCGGCGGCGGGACGCGAAGTGGACGGCGAGTCCCACGGATATGGGTCAGGGTCAGGATCCGGGGGCAGGCCGACCACCCTGGCCAGCCGCCCCGCCGTCTCGTTGTCTTCGTCTGCGGTTGCGCGCCTCATGCCCGGTCACGCTAGGACCGGTCACGGGCGGCGGGCCGCCATCGGAGCGGCGAGCTGTGGACAACGCGGCCCTTGTGGACAACGGCTACACCGCGTGCACCACCACGGCGACCATGCCCGGCCCGACGTGCGCGCCGACGACCGCGCCGACCTCAGTCAGGTACGCCCCCCGCAGCCGCTCCCCGAATCGCTCCTTCACCGTGGTCAGCAGCGCGTCGGCGCGGTCCGGCGCGGCCAGGTGGTGCACCGCGACGTCGACCACCGACGACCCCGCCGCCTCCTCGGCCATGTCGACGAGCCGGGCCAGGGCGCGGCTCGCCGTGCGGACCTTCTCGCGCACGACGACGCCCTGGTCGGTGGTGTGCAGGATCGGTTTCACCGACAGCGCGGTGCCGAGCAGCGCCGCTGCCGCCCCGATCCGTCCGCCGCGCCGCAGGAATTCCAGGGTGTCGACGTAGAACAACGTCGACGTCCGGCCGACGGCGTCGAGGGCCGCCTGCCGCACCTCCGGCAGCGCCGCACCCGAGGACGCGGCCGCCGCGGCGGCGAGGGCGGGGAAGCCGAGGCCCATCCCGGTGGACTGGGTGTCGACGACGGTGACGGCGCCGTCGAACTCCGCCGCCGCGAGGGTCGCCGCGTCATAGGTTCCGGACAGCTTCGCCGACAGGTGCACCGACAGGACGGCGGACGCGCCCGCGGCGAGCTCGCGCCGGTACACGTCGGCGAACGCCTCCGGGGAGGGCCTCGAGGTGGTGACGGCGACGCGGCGGGCGTTGAGCGCCTCGGCGACCGTGGCGGAGTCGACGTCGACGGTTTCGAGGCCGGGGACGCCGTTGACGACGACGGCGAGTGGGACGACGGTGAGCCGTCTGGACGGGTCGTCGGCCAGGTCGGCGGGCAGGCAGGCGGTCGAGTCGGTGACTACGGCAACGGCGGGGTGAGAGCCGGTCATGACGGCACCGTAGCCGATCAGCCGCTCCGGACCGAGGTCACCTGGAACGGGGTGCCCTGCTGGCAGGTGCTCATCATGCCGGGCTGCGGGCTGCCGGTGACGGTGACCTGCTTGCCGACCTGCAGCGCGGCCCGGTCACCGCCGATCAGCAGATACAGCGTGCCGGGGGTCTTGAGCAGCAGACAGCCCGCCTCGACCCCTTCGACGACCTCCCCGGTGAGGGAGACACCGGACGCGGCCACGGACGGCGCCCCGACAGACGGCACCCCGGCGGAGGAAGGCGCGACGAACATCGACGGCCCGGCGGAAGGAGGCTCGGCGGGGGTGGACGGCGATGTGCCGCAGCCGCTCAGCGCGAGCGCGCAGGCGGCGGCGAGAAGCACGGAGCGAACTGCCATGACCCCTTCGACGCTACCGCCACCCACCAGGTTCCGCAGGGTCACGGCAGGTTGTGTCCCGCCAGCTGCCAGCCCCGCGTCGCGTCGAACCGCAGCTCGGTGGAGTGACAGTTCTGCAGCGCCCCCAGGGTCGGCGCGAGCGAGTGCGGCCACCCGAGCAGCGCGCACGTGCCGTGCCGGGCCACGGCGCCGTGGGTCGCGACGATGATCGTCGCGCCGTCCGGCGCCGCGGACACGATCTCCTCCAGGGCGTCGGTCATGCGCTTGCTCAGCGCGTCGACCTCCTCGACGTCGGCGGCGTCGACGGGCTCGCCCCGCCGCCACCGCTCGAACGCGTCGGCCCACGTCGCACCGATCTCGGGGTGGGTCAGCCCCTCCCACTCGCCGAAGCTGCGCTCACGCAGCCGCGGGTCATAGGTGACCGGGACGTCGACGAGCGCGGCGAGGGCGGCCATGGTGGTGCTGGCCCGCCGCAGGTCACTGCTGACGAGCACGGCGGGCTGCAGGGCCGCGAGCCGGGGCGCCGCGGCGGCGGCCTGCGCCAGCCCCGTCTCCGACAGCGGCGTGTCGATCTGCCCCTGCACCCGCCCCCCGGCATTCCAGGAGGTCTGCCCGTGCCGCCACAGCACCAGCCGGGTCACGCCGCCACCTCCACGACGCTGCGGTGACGGCGGATCACGCCGGCGCGGGCAGATCGCGGTCGACGAACTCGATGACCGGGCAGTCCTTCCAGAGCCGGTCGAGCGAGTAGAACTCCCGCTCCTCCGTGTGCTGCACGTGTACGACGATGTCGACGTAGTCCAGCAGCACCCAGCGTCCGCCCCGCTCGCCCTCGCGGCGCACCGGCTTCGCCTTCTCGGGCAGCTGCGCCAGCCGCTCCTCGATGGCGTCGACGATCGCCAGGACCTGTCGCTCGTTGGGCGCAGAGGTCACCACGAACGCGTCGGTGATGGCCATGCGGTCGGCGACGTCCAGGATGACGATGTCTTCGGCCTTCTTGTCGGCGGCCGCCTGTGCAGCGGTGAGCGCCAGCTCGATGGCACGCTCAGTCGCGGGCACCGGGCTCCCTTCGTCGGTCTGCCCCGGCCTGCTGCGCCGGGCTCGTTCTAGCCTCTCACGCCCGTACGACAGTCTGCCGCTCAGATGTTGTCGACTTTTCGGTACAAACCCCGCTTAGCGATGTATTGCACCACTCCATCGGGGACCAGGTACCAGACCGGTTTGCCTTCCTCGACCCGCCGCCGGCAGTCGGTGGAGGAGATCGCCATGGCCGGCACCTGGACCAGCGAGACCGAGTCCGCCGGCAGGTGGGAGGCGTCGAGCTCGAATCCAGGCCGGGTCACGCCGACGAAATGCGCGAGGTCGAACAGGTCCCGGGCGTCCTTCCAGGACAAGATCTTGTTCAGCGCGTCGGCGCCGGTGATGAAGAACAGTTCAGCCTCGGGGCCGTAGGTGTCGCGCAGATCACGCAACGTGTCGACGGTGTACGTGGGCCCGTCCCGGTCGACGTCGACCCGGCTGACCGTGAACCGCGGGTTGGAAGCGGTCGCGATGACCGTCATCAGGTAGCGGTCCTCCGGCGAGCTGACCGCCGACCGGCTCTTCTGCCAGGGGTCACCGGTGGGCACGAACACCACCTGGTCGAGCCCGAACCGGTCGGCCACCTCGCTCGCGGCGACCAGGTGACCGTGGTGGATCGGATCGAACGTCCCACCCATGATGCCCACGCGCATCCTGGCATCGTAATGATCAGCTGGCGTCGCCCGGACGTGTGTTCCGGTTCCGCCGCCGCGCGCCGGACGTGTAGCCTCAAGGGCCATGACGTTGTCGCACCCCAAGGGTGCCTTTGACAGCTCCCGCGCCGTGTGGCGCTCCGCGCCCGGCGAGAGCCACGGCAGCAGGGTCGAGGTCGCGTTCGTCGACGACCTGATCGGCCTGCGCAACGGCGCCGACCCGCACAGCCCGGTGCTCGTCTTCACCCAGGACGAGTGGGACGCCTTCGTCGCCGGCGCCAAAGACGGCGAGTTCGACGTCTGAGCCGAGGCCCCCAGAGGGACGGCGGAGGCCGCCGCAGGAACACGACGGCCTCCCCCGGACCAGGTCGGCAGCGCGGTCAGTAGAGCAGCGACCGGATCGGCGGCATCCGCTCCAGCCGCGGCGCCAGCGCGCGCAGCCGCAGCGCGAGCGTGACCGCCTCAAGGGTCGCCTCGGCGTCCGCGCCGACCGGCACCGCGGCCCGGTGCCGGTCGAGCCAGGCCGCCACGTCCGGCCAGTGGAAGACCGGCCGCCGAGGATGGTCCCGCACCGGCGCCGGGAACCCCGCGACCGGCCCAGGAGCACCACCCGCCGGGAACCCCGCACCCGGCGCAGGAGCACCGCCCGCCGAGGACCCGGCGCCCGTCCAGCCGCGCACGACCTCGACCGGCCGCCCGGCCCGCGCCGCGATCACCTCCAGCGTCACCAGCGGATCGTCGCCGGCGACCCCGGCGATGCCCACCCCCGCCGCGTCCAGGTCACGGACCCCGGACACGACCGCGTCGACCAGCGTCGGCGCGACCCGGTCGAACGCCACCCAGGCCAGGCCCTCGGCCGGCACCACCTCCACGCTGAGGTCGTGGGCCCGGTCGAACAACAGGTCGGCCCGCTCGTCGTCCAGCGGGCATCCCGCGTACAGGCGGAACTGCCGCAACATCGTCGTCACCGCCCTCGGCCGCACAGCGCGTGCCGCTGCACGAACGCGTCGATGCGCCGCGCGACCAGCTGCCCCGCCACCCCGGGCGGCACCTCCCCGGGCACCCCCAGCCATCCCAGGCACCCCGGGCAGCTCAGGCGCAGCCAGTGCCGGTCCCTCTCCACGTCGACGCCCGTCCCCGTCATCCCGTGCATGTCGTGCCTCCCCCGATCGGACCTCCGCTCACGCACCAGCCAACACCTGGATCCGCCGTTTGGGAGGGGCCAGAGAGGGGGCCACTGAGACCACTGCAAGCTTGGTAGAATCGACGCATGCTGCACCGTGCGATGAGCTGGCGCGCCCGCTAGGGGCGGCCGCTGACCTGCACGCACGCAGACACATCCCCATCCGAGGCCGTCCGTTCCGGACGGTCTTTTTCGCATGTCCTGGGACGGGTCGGCCGCCGAAGACCCGAGGAGGCCCCGAATGTCCCGTCGCATCTCAGGGTTCAAGCCCACCGGCCCGCTCCAGCTCGGCAACTACGTCGGCGCGATCAGACCCGTCGTCCGCGGCCAGCACGAGCAGCCCACCGTCGTGTTCATCGCCGACCTGCACGCCCTGACCGTGCCGCACGATCCCGTCCTGCTGCAGACCCTGTCCCGCGAGGTCGCCGGGCTGCTGCTCGCCGCGGGCGTCGACCCGGACCACGCCCTGCTCTACCGCCAGTCCGACGTCGCCGCCCACCTGGAGCTGCACTACCTCCTCGAATGCGTGGCCGGCTACGGCGAGGTCCACCGGATGATCCAGTTCAAGGAGAAGGGCGGCGGTGGCGGCTCACGGCTGTCGCTGCTGACCTACCCGGTCCTGATGGCGGCCGACATCCTGCTGCACGACATCGACGAGGTACCGGTCGGCCGCGACCAGCGCCAGCACGTCGAGCTGACCCGCGACCTCGCGGAGCGCTTCAACGAGCGGTACGGCGCCACGTTCACGGTGCCGAAGGCGGTCCACCCGGAGGTCGCCGCGCGGATCGCGGACCTGGCCGACCCGACCCGCAAGATGGGCAAGACCAACGCCTCGACCGCGGGCGTGCTGTTCCTGCTCGACGAGCCCGACGTGCTGCGCCGCAAGATCATGCGAGCGGTCACCGACGCGGGCACGGAGGTCGTGTACGACCCGGAGGGCAAGCCCGGCGTCGCCAACCTCCTCGACATCCTCGGCACGCTCACCGACCGCGACCCGCGGGCGGTCGCCGAGGAGCACGGGAACAGCGGATACGGCGCGCTGAAGACGCACCTCGCGGACGCGGTGATCGCCGCCCTGGAGCCGATCCGGCGCCGCTACCACGAGCTGACCGACGAGGAGATCGAAGCCGTCCTCGCGAAGGGCGCCGAGCGGGCCGCCGAGCGGGCCGGCCAGACGGTCCGCAGGACGAAGGCGGCGCTCGGCCTCACAGGTGGACGGCGCGCTCCCGCAGGTAGCCCAGCGACGCCGGCGATGGCCGGTCGACCGTCGTGAAGCGCGCCGGCCGGAAGTCGATCTCCTCGATCAGCAGGTCCGCCTCGACCATCAGCGCCCACGGCACGTAGAAGACCCGCTCCCCCGGCAGCGCCACCCCGACGAAGTCGACGACGGGCAGCAGCGTCGGCGAGCCGACGGCCCAGACGGCGGTGGTGAACGTGGAGCCGTCGGGGCGGGCGGTCAAGGTGCAGTCGGACAGGCGCGGGTCGGCGAGGGTCCGCCGCTGGTGCTCGGCCACGTCGGTGGCGAGACGGCGGCGGGCCTTCGCGGCGGCGTGGAAGGCGGGGTGACCCGGCTCCGGGTCGAAGGGCACGACGCGTCCGTCGTCGTCGGTGGTGTACGCCATGGGCGACAGCGGCACCGGGGTGCGCGCGTACTCGTCGGCGGCCAGGTCGTACAGCTGCTCCACGAGGCGGGGCTCGTCAGCGCAGACGAGCAGCATCAGCGTGCTCGGCAGGAACGCGACGGCCCGCCCGCCGACCTGCTCGTCGAGCTCGGCCAGCCACCCCTCCAGGAGCACCCACGACACCAAATGCTCGCCGGAGTAGTCGGGCACGTGCAGCACCGACGGGCCGAACAGCGCGGCGCTGGCCGGCAGCTCGGCGCGGGCGAGGGTGTGGTCGTGCGCGGCCGCGAAGATCTCCTCGGCGCTCACCCCCCAGCGGCCGGGGCTGTCCAGGTCGACGGGGACGTCCTCGACGAGCACGACCTCGTCGAGGTGGGGCAGGGCGGGACGGCGCAGCGTACGGGTGCCGCGGGCGGCGTGCCGCAGCGCGAGGCGGAGCTTCGGCAGCGCCTCGTCGAACGTCTCCGGCTGGGCCGGCGGCGCGAGGCTGCTGGCGACGAAGTCCCGCACGAACCGTTTCCGGTCGCCGGGGCTGCGCTGATACTGGCTGAACGCCTTGGCGAGGAACAGCCAGCTGTACGCGTCCTGGCCGCACTCACACACGATCGCGAACTGGGACGGGCGGAATTCGGCGTCACGGACCCCGAGCCTGCGCAACTCCGCCAGCACCTGGTCGGCGAAGCGCTCACGTGGCGATCGGGCCGGTCGGGTCAGCCGTTCAAGGATGCCCACCGACCGAACATTAGCCTCACGCGAGCTCGGACGCGATGGGCTCGGAGGCAATAACGAGCTTTTCGTAGCACAGGCTGAGCGGACTGTGTACGTACGGCCCATAGGGTGGAATCGGTCGGTAACCCGCAGATTCGTACAAACGGATCGCCTCGGGCTGTCGGTTACCCGTCTCCAGCCGGATGAGCGGGTAGTGCGAGCCGACCGCGAGATCCTCCAGCGCCGCGAGGACCCGGCGGGCGATGCCGGTGCCGCGGTGCGCGGGTCGCACGTACATCCGCTTGAGCTCGACGGTCCGGTCGTCGAGCGGCTGGATCGCGCCGCAGCCCGCACCGGCGCCGTCGACGGTGGCGATCACGAACCGGGCCGCCGCGCCGACCGGGGCACGGGGCGCCATGCGGCCGTAACGGCCGGCCATCTCGTCGGCGGCCGCCGCGAGCAGCTCCACCACCGTCGGATCACCCGGCGCCCGGCGCGTCACCCGGACCTCCCGGGCGGTGTCGTCGAAGCGCTTCTCGAAGCAGCGGCTGCCCTCGTACCGCACATAGCCGCCGAATCGCGGGATGGGCCGGTACCCGGCGGCGAGGAACAGGGCGATCGCGTCGGGTGAGGTCACGTCGGTCTCGACCCGCAGCACCCGGTGCCCGCGCGACGCGGCGAGATCCTCCAGCGCGGCGAGCACCCGCCGGGCCACCCCCCGGCCACGGAAGCTGGGGCGCACGTAGAGCCGGGTGACCTCGGCGACGTCGATGTCGGCGGCCAGCAGGGCGCCGCAGGCGACCGCGTCACCGCCCATGACCGCGACGAGATAGCGTGCGGTTGGGTCGACCGCATAGACGTGGCCGTCGCGGCCGCCGTCCCGCGTCCGCAGCTCGACCTGCTGATCGACCACGAGCGCGATCACTTCCGAGTCGTCCGATGGACGTTGCTCGATCAACATGGAACGACGGTACGCACCCGGGATTTCCCCGATGTTTCCTTTGACCAGCGATTCTTGTTGCGCGCCGGGTTAAAAGTCGTCCTCGTCGTCGTCACCCGCGGTTGAAAGTTCCAGCGTCTCGTACGGCTGGCGACGAGCCCCCCGCATGGCCTTGCGCTCCGAGGCACGCACCCGCTTGTTGGGCTCCTCGAGGCGGTAGTCGGTGCCGCGGTTACCGGGGACGTAGTCGTCCGCCGAATACGTGTTGGGCTGCCAGTCGAATTCACGGACGCCAATACGAACCGGCGATCCGGGCACTGCGCCGGCTTTCTTCAGCGCGTCTTCCACGCCGAGTCTGGCGAGCCGGTCGGCAAGGTACCCGACGGCCTCGTCGTTGTCGAAGTTGGTCTGCCGCACCCACCGCTCGGGCGCGCCGCCGCTGACCACGTAGACACCTTCGGCGTCCTGCTTGATCGTGAAGCCGCTGTCGTCGACGGCGACCGGGCGGATGACGATGCGGGTGCGCTCCGGCGGCGGCGCCTGCTTGCGCTGCGCCAGCACCAGCTCGGACATGGCGAAGATGAGCTCGCGCAGCCCCTCGTGGGTGACGGCGCTCACCGCATACACGGCGTAGCCGCGCTCCTCGAGGTCGCCGCGCATGATGTCTGCGAGGTCGCGGCCGTCCGGCACGTCGATCTTGTTCAGCACGACGATCCGCGGCCGGTCCTCCAGGCCACCGTAGGCGGCCAGTTCGGCCTCGATCGCGTCGATGTCGGACGCCGGGTCGCGCTCGGTCTCCAGCGCGGCCGTGTCGACCACGTGGACGAGCACCGCCGTGCGCTCGATGTGCCGCAGGAACTGCATGCCGAGGCCCTTGCCGGTGGCCGCGCCCGGGATGAGGCCGGGCACGTCGGCGACGGTGAACGTGTTGTCGCCGGCCTGCACGACGCCGAGGTTGGGCACCAGAGTGGTGAACGGGTAGTCGGCGATCTTCGGCCGGGCCGCGGAGATGACCGAGATCAGCGACGACTTGCCGGCCGACGGGAAGCCGACCAGGCCGACGTCGGCGACGCTCTTGAGCTCCAGGACGACGTCGATCTCTTCGCCGGGCTCGCCGAGCTCCGCGAAGCCGGGCGCCTTGCGGCGGGTGTTGGCCAGCGACGCGTTGCCGCGCCCGCCACGCCCGCCACGGGCCAGTTCGAACTCGGTGCCCTCACCGATCAGGTCGGCGATGATCTCACCGTCCGTGCTCTGCACGACGGTGCCGTCCGGCACCCGCAGGACGAGGGTCTGCCCGTTGGCGCCGTCGCGGTCGTTGCCCGCGCCGCCGACGCCGTTGCCGCCCTTCTGGTGCGGGTGGAAGTGGAAGTCCAGCAGCGTGTGCACGCCCGGGTCGACGACCAGCTTGACGCTGCCGCCGTGACCGCCGTCGCCGCCGTCGGGGCCGCCGAACGGCTTGAACTTCTCGCGGTGGATGGACACGCAGCCGTGGCCACCGTCACCGGCCCTCACGTGCAGCACGGCCCGGTCAACGAACGTGGTCACGACCCGATCCCCTCACTCACGAACCCGGGCCCACGAAACCGCGAACCCCGAACACCGGACGCACACCGCGAGCCGGCAACAGGCCCGCAGTCGCGAGCCCCCGAAACACCGGACCCGCGAAAGCGAGCCCGCGGATCACGCGCCCTGCAAAAAGCCCGTACAAAAGCCTGTACAAACACGAACGGCGGGCTGGGAGCGTATATGCCCCCGGCCCGCCGTCCGGAAAAGAAACTTCAGCCTGCGGCTGGGGTGATGCTGACCGTCTTGCGGCCCCGCTTGGTGCCGAAGAGCACGTGGCCCGCGGCGAGCGCGAACAGCGTGTCGTCGCCACCGCGGCCCACCAGGTCACCCGGGTGGAACTTGGTGCCGCGCTGCCGGATGATGATCTCGCCGGCGTTGACCAGCTGACCGCCGAAACGCTTCACGCCGAGCCGCTGGGCAGCGGAGTCGCGCCCGTTCCGCGAGCTGGACGCACCTTTTTTATGTGCCATCGCGCTGCCCCTACTTCCCGGTGGAGATGCCGGTGACCTTCACCTGGGTCAGCGGCTGGCGGTGACCCTGGCGCTTGTGGTAGCCGGTCTTGTTCTTGAACTTGTGGATCCGGATCTTCGGACCCTTGGTGTGCGCGACGACCTCAGCGGTCACCGCAGCGCTGGCAAGCTTCGCCGCGTCGGTGATGAGATCTTCGCCGTCGACAAGCAGCACCGCCGCAAGCGACAGGGAGTCGCCAGGCTGGCCCGCGAGCTTCTCGACCTCGATCACATCGCCCTCGGCGACCTTGTACTGCTTGCCGCCGGTCTTGACGATCGCGTACATCGGACGCGGACTCCTGTCGTAGCTACTGGCGGTTGGTCATCCGCGTCACCCATACAAAGCACGCAAAGACCCGACGCACGAAAGTGCGCCTTGAGAAGGGTACGCCATCGGTGGCGCACCCCCCAAATCAGGGGCGGGTCCGCCTGCGCAGGCCACCCCTGCGGGTCCGGCGGCGCGCGCCGTTCCCCGTCGACTCTTCGTCGTCCTCGTCGATGTTGTCAGGGTCGTCCTCGGAGGCGATCGGCGTGAACTCCGAGTCCTCCTCGACGTCCTCGACGGTGTGCGGCACGTCGACGGTGTCGGTGTCCGTCGCGGTCTCCTCGTCGGTGACCTCTGCGACCGCCGCGCCGCCCCGGCGCCCACGCCGCCGGCTGCTGCGGGCCGGCTGCACGTCGGACTCGTCCACGCCGCTGGTGACGGTCGCCGCCTTCGCGGGCGCGTGACCGTTGCTGCCGGCGCTGCCGCCGCCACCGCTGCCGCCGCCGCGCTTCTCCGGGATCGGCTCGGTGTGGATGATCAAGCCGCGGCCCTTGCACACCTCGCAGGTCTCGCTGAACGCCTCGAGCAGGCCCTGACCGACCCGCTTGCGGGTCATCTGGACCAGGCCCAGCGATGTGATCTCGGTGACCTGGTGCTTGGTCCGGTCCCGGCCCAGGCACTCGGTCAGCCGGCGCAGCACCAGGTCGCGGTTGGACTCCAGGACCATGTCGATGAAGTCGATGACGATGATGCCGCCGAGGTCGCGCAGCCGCAGCTGGTGGACGATCTCCTCGGCCGCCTCGAGGTTGTTGCGGGTGACCGTCTCCTCGAGGTTGCCGCCGGCGCCGGTGTACTTGCCGGTGTTGACGTCGATGACGGTCATCGCCTCGGTGCGGTCGATGACGAGGCTGCCGCCGGAGGGCAGGAACACCCGCCGGTCGAGGGCCTTGATCAGCTGCTCGTCGATGCGCAGGTCCGCGAAGACGTCATTGACGCCGGTGTACCGCTTGACGCGGTCGACCAGGTCGGGCGACACGTGCGACAGATACGGCTCGACCGACTCGTAGGCGTCGTTGCCCTGGATGACCAGCTCGTGGAAGTCCTCGTTGAACAGGTCGCGGACGACCCGCACGACCAGCTCCGGCTCCTCGTAGAGCAGGGCCGGCGCGCTGCTGCTGCCGGACTTGGACTGGATGGCCTCCCACTGCGCCTGCAGCCGCTTCACGTCGCGGGCCAGGTCGTCCTCGCTGGCGCCCTCGGCCGCGGTGCGCACGATGACCCCGGCGCCGTCGGGCACCAGGTTCTTCAGCACGTCGCGCAGGCGCTTGCGCTCGATGTCGGAGAGCTTGCGGCTGATGCCGGAGGCGTTGCCGTGCGGCACGTAGACCAGGTGCCGGCCGGACAGCGCGATGTGGCTGGTGAGCCGGGCACCCTTGGTGCCGATCGGGTCCTTGGTCACCTGCACCAGCACCGAGTCGCCCGACTTGAGGGCCTGCTCGATGGAGCGGGTGCGGCCCTCCAGGCCGGTGGCGTCCCAGTTGACCTCGCCGGCGTAGAGCACCGCGTTGCGGCCCCGGCCGATGTCGACGAACGCCGCCTCCATGCTGGGCAGCACGTTCTGCACGCGGCCGAGGTAGACGTTGCCCACCATCGAGCTGGACGAGGCCCGGGTGACGTAGTGCTCGACGAGCACCTTGTCCTCCAGGACCGCGATCTGCGTGCGGTCGTTCTTCTGCCGGATGACCATCGTGCGGTCGACCGCCTCGCGGCGGGCCAGGAACTCCGCCTCCGAGAGGATCGGCGGGCGGGTCCGGCGCTGCTCGCGGCCGTCCCGGCGGCGCTGCCGCTTGGCCTCCAGGCGGGTCGAGCCGGAGATGCCCTGCACCTCGTCGCGGTCGCGCTCGCGGGCGGCCGGACGCGGCTCACGGATCTTCACGACCACGTGCGGGTCGTCGGCGGGCTCGGTGTCGGTGGAGCCCTTGCGCCGGCGGCGGCGCCGGCGGCGGGTCAGGCCCTCGCCGTCCTCGTCGCCGTCGTCAGCGGCCTCGGCGTCCTCGTCGGCCGCGGCCTCTTCGCCCTCGGCCTCGCTCTCGCCGTCGCCCTCGACGTCGTCGATGTCCTCGCCGAGCGTGCCGCGGCCACGACCCCGGCCACGGCGGCCGCGCCGCCGGCGGCGGCGGGTGCCGGGCTCGAACTCGTCGTCGTCCTCGTCGTCCTCGGCCCCGAGCTCCCCGGCCTCGGGCTCCTCGGTCTCCACCGGGGCCTCGGCGACGGGCGCCTCCTCGACGGTGCGGCGGCCGCGGCGCCGGCGGCTGCGGCCGACGGGCTCCTCGACGGGCTCTTCGCCCAGGTCCTCGTCGTCGTAGCCGACGGCGACCGGCGCGACGGGCGCGGCGAACGGGTCGATGCCGGACGCGGCGGCGGGCGTGACGGTGGCCGGGCGGACCGGCTCGACCTCCTCGCTCGGCGGCATGAACAGCACCTGGATGGGCGCGGCACGGCGGCCCCGGCGGGCCGGCGGCTCCTCGACCACGGGCTCCTCGACGACCGGCTCCTCGACCGGTTCCTCGACGGGCTCCTCGGCGACGGGCTCCTCGACGGGCTCCTCGACCGGCTCCTCGGCGGCGACGGGTTCGGCGTCGGCGACCGGGAGCGGCTCCGGCTCCTCGACCGGCGCGGCCTTGACGGCGCGGCGGCGGGTGCGGGTGGCCTTGACCGGCGCGGCGGCCGGCTCCTCGGCGTCCAGCGGCAGCGTCTGCTGTCCGGACTCGCCCAATTCGCCCGTTTCGTCGCTTGTGGTCGCTTTCACCGCCCTGCGGCGGGTCCGCCGGACCGGCGCGGGCTCCTCGGCCGGTGCCGCTTCCGCCTCGGGGGCGGGTGCGGCCTCGGCCGGTGCCGTGTCCGGGTCGGCCGCCGCGGCGGCCGCCTTGGTGGTCCGGCGCCGCGTGCGGCGGACGGGCGTGGTCTCTTCGGTGGTAGCGGCGTCTGCAACCGGCTCGTCGCCGGTTGCCTCGCCGCTTGCCGACTCGTTGTCGAACATGCGGACGTTCTCCAGTTCTGGCGCTCCCGGGCGCGTACAAACGCAGCCACACGGGGGCACCGCATATATGTTGTGCCGGCGGAGGTATCCGCTCGCACGGACGATCCGCCGAAAGTCTGCCAACCTCGCCGACTACTCCAGTGACGAAGCCCCGACGACGACCGCCGGCCGATCCGCGGCGAGCGGATCGACGAACTCTCCCTGCGCGGTCAGCACGCCCTGAGCCAGTCGGGTCGCACGAGGCGGGACCGGAGGCTCCAGGTCGGCTACAACACGCAGACCGGACAGCACATCATCGGGTCGCACGGTCGGGGTTCCCTGCCGCACGACAAGGTCGAGTATCGCACACGGTGCCTCGGTGACCTCGGAAGGTACGCCACCGAGGGCCGAAGGGACCCCGATCACACCGAGGCGGACGACGGCCGCCCGGGTGTCGAAGACCCGCTTTCCCTGCTTGGTGAGCCGCTCCACGAGCACCTCGGAGGCGTCCAGGAAGGTCTGGACCGCCTTCGCGGCGTCCTCCGGCATGATGCCGGGCAGCTCGATGTGCCACGCCGACGCGTCGATCCGGTCGGCGAGGCTGCCGCCGCCGTTGAGCGGCGACTGGACGGCCTCGAGCACGTCGAGGCCGGGAGACAGCGCCGCGTCCAGGGCGGCCCGCAGGTCCGCGGGGTCCACCACCGCCCGCAGGCCGATCTCCAGGTATTCCGCCTCGCTCGCCACCCCGGTCGGCGCCGCCGAGGCGTAGGAGACCTTGGGGTGCGGGGTGAAGCCCTGCGAGTAGGCGATGGGCACATTGGCCCGCAGCAGCGCCCGCTCGAACGCACGGGCGAAGTCGCGGTGCGAGGTGAAGCGCATCGGGCCCCGCTTCGCGTAGCGCAGCCGGATCCGCTGCACGACGGGGTCCTGGCCACCCTCGGGCTGACGCTTAGCCACGGGTCGGCACCCGCAGTCCCGTGGCCACCGGGGTCAGGGGCAGCAGCTTCTTGCCCGTGGGGCCGATCTGGATCTCGGTGTCCTGGCTCGGGCACACGCCGCAGTCGAAGCACGGCGTCCACCGGCAGTCGTCCTGCTCGAAGCCCGTGACCGAGTCCTGCCAGTCCTGCCAGAGCCAGTCCTTGTCCAGGCCGGAGTCGAGGTGGTCCCACGGCAGGACCTCGTTCTGGTCGCGCTCGCGGGTGGTGAACCAGTCCAGGTCCACGCCGAAGCCCGGCAGGACCTCACCGGCGGCGTCGACCCAGCGCTGGTAGGAGAAGTGCTCGGACCAGCCGTCGAAGCGGCCGCCGGACTCCCAGACCCGCCGGATGACCGCGCCGACCCGCCGGTCGCCCCGGCTGAGCAGGCCCTCGATCAGGGAGGGCTGGCCGTCGTGATACCGGTAGCCGATCGCCTTGCCGAGGTTGCGGTCGCTGTTGATGGCGTTCTTCAACGCCCGGAGCCGGTGGTCGATGACCTCCGGGGTCTCCATCTTCGCCCACTGGAACGGCGTGTGCGGCTTCGGCACGAACCCGCCGATGGACACCGTGCACCGGATGTCGCGGGAGCCGGTGGCCTCGCGGCCGGCCCGGATGACCTCGTGCGCCAGCTTGGCGATCTGGAGCACGTCCTCGTCGGTCTCGGTCGGCAGGCCGCACATGAAGTACAGCTTCACCGCCCGCCAGCCGTTGGTGTACGCCGTGACGACGGTCCGGATCAGGTCCTCCTCGGTGACCATCTTGTTGATCACCTTGCGGATCCGCTCCGAGCCGCCTTCGGGCGCGAAGGTCAGGCCGGTGCGCCGGCCGTTGCGGGCCAGCTCCTGCGCCAGGGTCACGTTGAACGCGTCGACCCGGGTCGAGGGCAGCGACAGGGACACGTTGGTCCCTTCGTACTGCTGGGCCAGCCCGGAGCACATGTCGCCGATCTCGGAGTGGTCGGCGGAGGAGAGCGAGAGCAGGCCGACCTCGTGGAAGCCGGAGAACTCCAACCCCTCCTTGACCATCTGCCCGACGGTGGTGATCGAGCGCTCCCGCACCGGGCGGGTGATCATGCCCGCCTGGCAGAAGCGGCAGCCCCGCGTGCACCCGCGGAAGATCTCGACCGCGTAGCGCTCGTGGACCGTCTCGGCCAGGGGCACCAGCGGGCGCTTCGGGTAGGGCCACGCGTCCAGGTCCATGGTGGTGCGCTTGTGCACCCGGAACGGCACGTCGGCCCGGTTGGGCACGACCCGCTGGATGCGGCCGTCGGGCAGGTAGTCGACGTCGTAGAACCGCGGCACGTAGACCGACTCGGTCCTGGCCAGGCGCAGCAGCAGCTCGTCGCGGCCGCCGGGCGAGCCGTCGGCCTTCCACTGCCGCACGATGCCGGTGATCTCCAGGACGGCTTCCTCGCCGTCGCCGAGGACGGCGGCGTCGATGAAGTCGGCGATCGGCTCCGGGTTGAACGCGGCGTGCCCACCGGCGACGACGACCGGGTGCCGCTCGTCCCGGTCGCGGGACTCCAGCGGGATGCCGGCCAGGTCGAGCATCGTGAGCATGTTGGTGTAGCCGAGCTCGGTGGCGAACGAGATGCCGAACACGTCGAACGCGGTCACCGGGCGGTGCGCCTCCACGGTGAACTGCGGCACACCTTCGGCGCGCATGAGCGCCTCCAGGTCGGGCCAGACCGCGTAGGTGCGCTCGGCGAGCACGTCGGGCTGCTCGTTGAGCACCTCGTAGAGGATCTGGACGCCCTGGTTGGGCAGGCCGACCTCATAGGCGTCGGGATAGGACAGGGCCCACCGCACGGTGACGGAGTCCCAGTCCTTGATGACCGCTCCGAGCTCACCGCCCACGTATTGGATCGGCTTGCTGATCCTGGGCAGCAGACGCTCGAGTTGCGGGAAGACGCTTGCGACGCTCACGGGTCCCCAGGGTACGCGCCCGTCGCGTCATGATGCCCGCTGGCGCCTCCTCGGGCCGCGTCCTTCCGGCTGCCGGGGCGGTGGCGTGCCCGGATGCGGCGGCGGGACGGGCAGCGTGACGGGCTTGTCGGGGGTGACGGTGAACTGCTCGCCGTGGTGACGCAGCGTCATCTTCCCGGAGTCCAGCTGGTAGGTCGCCTCCTGGTGGTCGACGGTCACCCGCAGGATGCTGCCGTGGCAGGTGATCGCGAACGACAGCCGGTCGAGCCGGTCCGGCAGCCGCGGCATGAACGACAGCTCGCCGCCGTGGTCGCGCATCCCGCCGAAGCCCGCGACCAGCGCCAGCCAGGTCCCGGCGAGCGAGGCCATGTGCAGCCCGTCGCCGGCGTTGTGCTGCAGGTCGTACAGGTCGACGAAGGCCGCCTCGCCGAGGTAGTCGTACGCCAGCTCGGTGTGCCCGACCTCGGCGGCCATCACGGCCTGCGTGCACGCCGACAGTGACGAGTCGCGCACGGTGCGCTCGTCGTAGTAGGCGAAGTTGCGGGCCTTCTCCTCCGCGGTGAACGCGTCGCCCCGCCAGTGCATGGCGAGGACCAGGTCGGCCTGCTTGACGACCTGGCGGCGGTACAGGTCGAAGTACGGGTAGTGCAGCAGCAGCGGGTAGTGCTCCGCCGGCGTGTGCTCGAAGTCCCACTCCTGGTGCCGGGTGAAGCCGGCGGACTGCTCGTGCACCCGCAGCTCCGGGTTGTAGGGCAGGTGGATCCTGGCGGCCGCGTCCCGCCACGACGCGATCTCCTCGTCGTCGACCTCGCACCGCCGCGCCGCGTCCGGGTGCCGTTCGGCGGCTCCCGCCGCGGCCAGCAGGTTCTGCTGGGCCATGAGGTTGGTGTAGACGTTGTCGTCGGCGATGGCGCTGTACTCGTCGGGCCCGGTGACCCCGTCGATGTGGAAGACGCCGTGCCGGTCGTGGTGGCCGAGGGAGCGCCACAGCCGGGCGGTCTCGACCAGCAGCTCCAGGCCCACCTCGGCCTCGAACTCGGTGTCGCCGGTCGCCTGGACGTAGCGGACGACGGCGGCGGCGATGTCGGCGTTGACGTGGAACCCGGCGGTGCCGGCGGGCCAGTAGGCGGAGCACTCCTGCCCGCGGATCGTCCGCCACGGGAACGCCGCCCCGGCCAGGCCGAGCAGCGCGGCGCGGTCCTTCGCGAGCTGGAGCGTGTCGTGCCGCCAGCGCAGCCCGTCACGGGCCGCGTGCGGATGCGTGTACGTCAGCACCGGCAGCACGAAGCTCTCGGTGTCCCAGAACACGTGCCCGTCGTAGCCGCGGCCGGTGAGCCCCTTCGCCGCGATCGGCCGCGCCTCGGCCCGCGCGCCGGCCTGCATCAGGTGGAACAGCGCGAAGCGCACCGCCTGCTGGATCTCCGCGTCGCCCTCGACCTCGACGTCGGCCTGCGCCCAGAAGCTGTCGAGGAACTTGCGCTGCGAGACGACGAGCCCGTCCCAGCCGCCGAGCCGGGCGCCGGCGATCGCGCCGTGCACCTGGTCGCGGATCGCCTGCCGGGACCGCTGGCTCGACCACCCGTAGGCGATGTACTTGACGATCCGCAGCCGCTGGCCGGGCTGCAGCTCGCAGGCGAACGTGGTGCGGGCCCAGTCCTCCCGCGCCTCGGTGTGCGAGCGGACCGGCACCGGCGCGTCGACCTCGTGGTCCATCTCCGCGCCGAGCCGCAGCCAGCTGGCCTTCGTGCGGTGCAGCAGCTGCGCGTTGAGCCCGCTCGCCGCGTGCTCCTCCGGCTCGAGGGCGTGCCCGAGCGCGGCCGCGACCCGCGGGTCCTTGCTCGGCTGCGGGACGTCCTCGTTGGCCACCAGCTCCGACTGCACGATCACCCGCGCCGGGCCGTCGACGGGCTCGACCTCGTACAGGAATGCGGCGACCGACCGCTGCTCCAGCGACACGAGCCGGGTGGTGCGGACCTTGATCCGCTGCTCGGCCGGCGACACCCAGTCGACGTCGCGGGTGAGGGTGCCGGCCCGCAGGTCGAGGACCCGGTCGTGGCTCAGCAGGTTGCCGTACCGCACGTCGAACGGCTCGTCGTCGACCAGCAGGCGGAACACCTTGCCGTTGGTGACGTTGAGGATCGACTGGCCCTCCTCGGGGAAGCCGTACCCGGCCTCCGCGTAGGGCAGCGGGCGCTCCTCGTAGAAGGAGTTGAGGTACGTGCCGGGCAGCCCGAACGGCTCGCCCTCGTCGAGGTTGCCGCGCAGCCCCAGATGCCCGTTGGACAGCGCGAACAGCGACTCGGTCTGGGCCAGGTCGTCGAGGTCGAGGCGGGTCTCACGGACCGCCCACGGCTCGACCGGGAACGTCGGCATCAACCCTCCAGCAAGTCGTCGAGATCCGGTACGACGATGTCGGCGCCGGCGGCCCGCAGGTCGTCGGCGTGCGTGCCACCGATGCGGTCGAGCCCGACGACGAAACCGAACCCGCCGGCCTTCCCCGCGGCGACGCCGGCGAGGGCGTCCTCGAAGACGGCGGCGTGCTCCGGCGCGACGCCGAGCTGCTCCGCCGCGGCCAGGAACGTGTCGGGGGCGGGCTTGCCGTGCAGCCCGCGCTCGCGGATGGTGACCCCGTCGACCCTGGCCTCCAGGTACGCGTCGAGGCCGGTGGACGTGACCACCTGCAGGGTGTTGGCGCTGGAGCTGACCACGGCCCGGCGCAGCCCCGCCGCGGCGGCCGCCTTCAGGTAGCGCACCGATCCCGGGTACGGCTCCAGGCCCTCCTTGATGAGGGTGAGCAGCAGCTCGTTCTTGCGGTTGCCGAGGCCGTTGACGGTCTGCGCGTCCGGCGGGTCGCCGGGGGTGCCCTCCGGCAGGGTGATCCCGCGGGAGGCGAGGAAGTCGCGGACGCCGGCCTCGCGGGGTTTGCCGTCGACGTAGTCGTTGTAGTCGGCGACCGGGTCGAACGGCCGCTGACCGTCGCGGCCCTTGAGGAAATCGTCGAACGTCCTGGTCCAGGCCTTGTTGTGGATGACCGCGGTCGGGGTGAGCACCCCGTCGAGGTCGAACAGGCAGGCGGTCACGCGTTCCGGTAGCCCCAGCACACCGCAACGGTATCCGCGCCAGGTGTCGACCAAACCTGCCGTCGCCGAACGGCGGGCCGTGCACGGGGTCGCTAGCCTTCGAGGTGTGACACTCCCGGACGAGTCGCCCACCGAACGTCAGCCCGCCAACCCGACCTGGGTGGGTTCGGCGTCGGTGCCGCCGGGCGGGTCACGCCGGCGCCGGCAGTGGGAGGACACGCTCGACCTGCCCGCCGCGCCGCGCACCGTGCCGTTGCCGCCGGACCCCGCGCCCCCGCCGCCGGAGATCCGCTACGTGCCGGTCCCCCAGTACGGTCCGCCGCCGCCCGGATACCGTCCGCCGCCCGGGTACCGCCAGCCGCCGCCCGGCTACGCTCCGCATCCGCCGCCGCAGTACCGGCGACGCAAGCGCCGCTGGCCGTGGGTCATGTTGCTGCTGCTCGCCCTGTGCGCCGGCTGCTGCGGCGGGTCGTACGCCTGGGCCCGCCCGTACTGGGTGCAGTACCCGGCATCCGTCCAGGTGGATGCCACGGTGCCGGGCCTCACCCGTTCCGGCGACGCGGGCGCGAAAAAGGCGGCCACCGACATCCAGAAGGCGCTCACGTCGGACCACCTCGACGAGTCCGGCTTCACCGTGACCTACACCGACGCCTCGAACAAGTCGCTTCGGGTCCTCGTCGCGGGCGCCACCCGCTTCATCACCGACCCCGGCCGCGACCTGGAGGCGAGCATCCGCAAGCTGCCCGCGGCGATGCAGGTCGGCACGGTGCGCGACATCGACCCCGGTCCCTTCGGCGGCGAGCAGCGCTGCGCGGCGGCCCGTTACGACAGCCGATCGGCGACGGTCTGCGGCTGGGCGGACCACGGCGTCATCGCCCTGGCCGTCTTCCCCGGCAGGTCCGTGGAGCAGGCCGGCACCCTCACCCACAACATCCGCGGCTCGATCGTCCGCCGCGACTGACCTCAGTCCTTCTCGGCGGCGGCGATCTGGTCGGGGCGCTTCGGCGCGTACCGGGTGACATACTCCTGGCCGGTGAGCTGCTGGATCGCGTTCATCAGCTTGAGGGTGAGCTCGCGCATCCCGCGGCTGTCGACCTCGCCGCCCTGCCACTGGCTGAGGTCGAGGGGCTCGCCGACGCGGACCTCGACCGTCGGGCCGAGCCGCGGCACGGAGGTGCCGATCGGCTGGATCTTCTCGGTGTTGAGGATGCCGATCGGGATGATCGGGGCGGGCGCGTCGAGGGCGAGCTTCGCCACGCCGGGGCGGCCGCGATACAGCCGGCCGTCGGGCGAGCGGGTGCCCTCGGGGAAGATCCCCAGGACGTGCCCGGCGCGCAGGACCGGCAGCGCGGCGTCGAGGGCCATGAGGCTGGCCCGGCCGCCCGAGCGGTCGACGGGGATCTGGTTCAGCCCGTACATGACGTTGCGCATGACGGCGCCCCTGACGCCGGGACCGACGAAATACTCGTCCTTGGCCAGGAAGTAGACGTTGCGCGGCATGAACGCGCCCATCAGCACCGAGTCGATGACCGACTGGTGGTTGCTGGCGAGAATCGCCGGGCCGGTGGCCGGCACGTTGTCCAGTCCGCTGATCTTGGGCCGCCAGAGCAGCCGGGACACTGGTGAGATCGCGAACTTGCCGACCGCGTACAGCGCGGACAAATGCCCTCCACCAGGCTCAACAGACGATGCCGCCCACTGTAGACGGCGCAGCCCGTCAGGTCAGCCGCAGACCGCACAACCGTGGGCAACACCACCCGCGCCCTACGACGCGACGAGCACCAGCGCGGTCGCGGCGAGCCCGAGCCCGGCCAGCTGCACCGGGCGCAGCCGCTCCCGGTCGACGAGCATCGCGAGCAGCACGGTGCTCACCGGATACAGCGAGGCGACCGGCGCGATGATGCTCAGGTCCCCGCGCTGGACGGCCAGGATGTAGAGGGCGTTGGCGCTCATGTCGAGCATGCCGGCGGCGAGCAGCCAGCGCAGCGTCGCCCCGCCCGGGACGAGCCGCCCCTGACCGGCGCGGCGCAGCAGCACCGGCGCGCCGAGGGCGACGGCGGTGACCTGCGCGCCGAGGACCGGCCACATGCCGGCGTCACCGCCGGCCGCGTCGCCGGCGGCGGACAGGCAGATGAAGAACAGCCCGAACGCGACGCCGGCGCCGAGTGCCATGCCGAGCATCCCGGCGGAGATCTTGGAACCGCCGCCGGTCCCGGGCGCCAGGCTGACCAGGCCGATGGCGACGATCGCGCAGGCGGCGCCGGTGAGGGCGAGCCCGCCGGGCCGCTCGCCGGAGAGCAGCCCGGCGACGAGCGGCAGCAGCGCGGAGGTGACGGCGCTGACCGGCGCGACGATCGTCATGGCGCCGCCGGCCATCGCCCGGTAGAACACCATCATCCCGACCATGCCGAGCGCACCGGCGGCGGCGCCCCACCCCAGGGCACCGGCGTGCGGGGCGGCGGGCAGGAGCACGAGGAAGAGCAGCAGCAGCGGGATGCTGGCGGCCTTCGACACCACGACGACGATCTTCGAGTCGGCGCGCTGGCTGGCCTTGCCGCCCGCGAAGTCGCCGACACCCCAGACCAGTCCGGACACCGCGGCGAGCAGCAGCCCGATCATGCCGTCACCGCGGCCGCGCGGACGGCCCGGACGGTAGCCTCATGGCCCACGGACCGGCACAGGTCGAGCGTTGCATCGGCGATGGCGAACATGCCCCAGTCGTATCACAATATTGACTGCGGAGGAAAATATTTTGACCGAGGATGTGGCCCAGATCGCCCAGGCGGCGATCGCCAGGCACGTGAAGGTCCTGCGGCAGGGCCGGCGCTGGTCCCTCGACGAGCTGGCGAGCCGGTCGGGGGTCAGCAAGGGCATGCTCGTGCAGATCGAGGGCGCGAAGACCAACCCGAGCATCGGCACGCTGTGCCGGATCGCGGAGTCCTTCGGGGTGAGCATCGGGCGGCTGCTGGAGTCGGAGCCGGAGCCGGTCGTGAGGATCGTCGGCGCGGACGAGCCGCCGGTGCTGTGGCGCGGCGACGCCGGCGGGACCGGGCGGCTGCTGCGCGGCGTCAACGACCCCGCGTTCGTCGAGCTCTGGGAGTGGCGGATGCCGCCGGGCGAGTCGCACGATTCCGCCGACCACTCGTCCGGCACGCGCGAGCTGCTCCACCTCCGCGAGGGCACCCTGACGGTGACCGTCGACGGCGTCGAGCACACCGTCGGGCCCGGCGCGACGATCGACTTCCGGGCCGACCGCCCCCACGCCTACCGCAACGCGGCGGACGTGGAGGCGGTCCTCACGATGGTGGTCGTGATGCCCGAGGGCGAGTTCGACCGGCGCGCCCCTAGACCTTCGTCACGGTGACCGAGACCGCCTGACCGTCGCCGACCTCGCCCGCGAAGCCGCCTTCGACATCGCCGCCCAGCCGGACGTCGTCCGCCAGGACCTCGCCGGCCACGAACGCGCCGTGCACGGCGAGCACCTCGTCCAGCCCGGCCCCGGAGACCACGACGGTGATCCGGTCGGACACGTCGAGGTCCGCGTCGCGGCGGGCCTGCTGCACGACCCGCACCAGGTCCCGCGCCACACCCTCGGCCGCCAGGTCCGGGGTGACCGTGCTGTCGAGCACGACCACGCCCTCGCCGCCCGGCAGCGGCGCCGACTGGGTCGGGTCGGCCGCGACGAGCTTCAGGTCGTATTCGCCGTCCTGCAGCGTCACCCCGCCGGCCACGACCGTGCCGTCGGCGGCGTGCTGCCAGTCACCGGCCTTGACCGCCTTGATCACCTGCTGGACGTCCTTGCCGAGGCGGGGGCCGAGCGCCCGCGGCACCAGCGTCAGCACCGGCGTGCAGTGCGCGGCGACGTCGCCGGTGAAGACGACCTCCTTGACGTTGACCTCGTCGGCGACGAGCGCGGCGAACGGTCGCAGCGCCTCCGCCCGCGGGGTCGCCACGGTCAGGGTCCGCAGCGGCAGCCGTACCCGCAGGCCGCGCGCCTTGCGCAGGGACAGCGCCGCCGAGCACACGTCACGGACCGCGTCCATGTCCGCGACCAGCGCGTGGTCCGCCGGGAAGTCCGCCGCCGACGGCCAGTCCGTCAGGTGCACCGACCGGTCGCCGGTCAGGCCGCGGAAGATCTCCTCCGCGGTCAGCGGCGCGAGCGGCGCGACGACCTGCGTGAGCGTCGTCAGCACCGTGTACAGCGTGTCGAACGCGTCCTGGTCCCCGGACCAGAAACGGTCGCGGGAGCGGCGCACGTACCAGTTGGTCAGCGCGTCGAGGTACGACCGGACGGTCCCGCAGGCGCCGGACAGGTCGTAGGCGTCCAGCTGCTGCTGCACGGTCGCGACCAGCTCGCCGGTCTTGGCCAGCACGTACCGGTCGAGCAGGTGCGTGCTGCCGGTGTCGCGGCGGGCGGTGTACCCGGCGGCGTTGGCGTACAGGCCGAAGAAGTAGTAGACGTTCCACAGCGGCAGCAGCACCTGCCGGACGGCGTCGCGGATGCCGACCTCGGTGACGGGCATGTCGCCGCCGCGCAGTACCGGCGACGACACCAGGAACCAGCGCATCGCGTCGGACCCGTACTCGTCGAACACCCGGTAGACGTCCGGGTAGTTGCGCAGGCTCTTGGACATCTTGCGGCCGTCCTCGCCGAGCAGGATGCCGTGGCTGACGCAGTTGTTGAACGCCGGCCGGTCGAAGAGCGCGGTGGCCAGCACGTGCATGGTGTAGAACCAGCCGCGGGTCTGGCCGATGTACTCGACGATGAAGTCGCCCGGGTAGTGGTGCTCGAACCAGTCCCGGTTCTCGAACGGGTAGTGCACCTGGGCGAACGGCATCGACCCGGACTCGAACCAGCAGTCCAGGACCTCCGGGACCCGGCGCATGACGGACTGCCCGGTCGGGTCGTCCGGGTTGGGCCGGGTCAGGCTGTCGATCTCGGGGCGGTGCAGGTCGCCGACGCGCACGCCGAAGTCCCGCTCGAGCTCGTCGAGCGAGCCGTACACGTCGACGCGCGGATACTGCGGGTCGTCGGACTTCCACACGGGGATCGGCGAGCCCCAGAACCGGTTGCGGCTGATCGACCAGTCGCGGGCGTTGGCCAGCCACTTGCCGAACGAGCCCTCCTTGATGTGCTCCGGCGTCCAGGTGATCTGCTGGTTGAGCTCCACCATCCGGTCACGGAACGTGGACACCGCCACGAACCACGACGAGACCGCCTTGTAGACCAGCGGCGAGTCGCACCGCCAGCAGTGCGGGTAGGAGTGCGTGTAGGAGTCGTGGCGCACGACGACACCCGCGGCCTTGAGGTCGCGGATCACCGGCTTGTTGGCCTCGAAGACCTGCATCCCCTGGTACGTGGGGACGATCGAGGTGAAGCGGGTGTGCTCGTCGACGGTGACGACGGTGGGGATGCCCACCGACGCGCAGGCGGTCTGGTCGTCCTCGCCGAAGGCGGGCGCCATGTGCACGACGCCGGTGCCGTCCTCGGTGGTGACGAAGTCCGCGCCGATCACCTGGAACGCGTTCGGGGTGTCGGCGAGGAAGTCGAACAGCGGCGTGTACCGGCGCCCGACCAGCGTCGATCCCTTGACCTCGCGCTTGAACGCCGCTCCCGCCAGCTCCTTCTCGTAGGCGGCGACGCGGGACGTGGCCAGGACGAACTCCTGTCCGTCCTCCTCGAACACCGAGTAGTCGATGTCCGGGCCGACGGCCAGGGCCAGGTTCGAGGGCAGCGTCCACGGCGTGGTCGTCCAGGCGAGGATCTTCTCGCCGGTCTCCAGCTGGAAGGCCACGGTCAGCGCCGGGTCCTGCCGGTCGCGGTAGACGTCGTCGTCCATCCGCAGCTCGGTGTTGGACAGCGGCGTCTCGCAGCGCCAGCAGTACGCCAGCACCCGGAAACCCTCGTAGACCAGGCCCTTCTCGTGCAGGGTCTTGAAGGCCCACATGACACTTTCCATGTAGTCCAGGTCGAGCGTCTTGTAGTCGTTGGTGAAGTCGACCCAACGTGCCTGGCGCGTGACGTACCGCTCCCATTCCGCGGTGTACCGCAGCACCGACTCCTTGGTGGCCGCGTTGAACTTGTCGACGCCGAGCTGGAGGATCTCCGCCTTGGTGGTGATGCCCAGCTGCTTCTCCGCCTCGACCTCGGCGGGCAGCCCGTGACAGTCCCACCCGAAGCGCCGCTCGACGCGATGGCCGCGCATCGTCTTGTACCGCGGGACGACGTCCTTCGCGTAGCCGGTCAGCAGGTGGCCGTAGTGCGGCAGGCCGTTGGCGAACGGCGGGCCGTCGTAGAAGACGAACTCGTTGTCCCCGTCGACGCCGGCGTCACGCTGGTCGACGGAGGCCTCGAAGGTCTTGTCGGCGGCCCAGTAGTCCAGGACGCCCCGCTCGACCGCGGGCAGGTCCGGGCTGGCGGGCACGCCTCTGCCCGCGTTGTGCATCGGGTAGGCCATCGGTGGTCGCACTCCTCGCGTGGTCAGTTTCCTGCACTCCACGCGGGGACGAACCCTGGGAACCAGGTCCGCGGTACCACCCCGCTTGCCACCTGGCGGTGGCCGCTCGTTGGCCGGCTGTCACGGGCCGGTGCCCGTCCGGTTCTACTCGGACCTGACGGTCCTTTCTTCCGGAGGCTCGCCGGTGATGGCCGGGTCGACGCCTGTGACTCCAGGGTACCGTGCCGCGCACCCGGGTTTCCCCGGCTCCCATAAAGAATAGTAAAGAAACCTTGACATTAATTTTCCGCTGGGGTTTGGTGACACCAAACGTCGACGCCCATCGACGTCACCCCCACCTGGAGCCAAGATGCGTCCACGCACTATCGCCCTGCTCTCGGGCACCGGAGCGGCCGCGCTGACCCTCGCCGGGGTCGTCATCGCGATGCCCGCATCCGCCGCCGAGCTGCTCACCAACCCAGGCTTCGAGACCGGCAACGCCAACAGCTGGAGCTGCGAGGCCGGCGCGGCCGTCACCTCCGGCGGCGCCCGGACCGGCAGCTACAAGCTCACCGGTACCCCCGGCGGCGCCACCGCCCGGTGCCAGCAGACGGTGTCGGTCCAGCCGAACACGAAGTACACCTTCTCCGGCTGGGTCAACGGCTCCTACGTCTTCATCGGCGCCACCGGCGGCGTCGACGCCAGCACCTGGACCCCCGGCACCAGCGGCTACCAGCAGCTGTCGGTGACGTTCACGACCGGCGCCGCGCAGCGCACCGCGGTCGTCTACGTCCACGGCTGGTACGGGCAGCCGGCGTACACCGCGGACGACTTCTCCCTCAACGGCCCCGGCGGCACCCCGCCGACGACGCTCGAGCCGACCACGCCCTCGGCGTCGCCGTCGCGCTCGACGTCACCGTCGCCGTCCGTGTCGCCCTCGAAGTCGCCGTCGACCTCACCGTCGCCGTCCACCTCGACCCCGCCGAGCCCGCTGCCGAAGCACTTCCTGACCGGCTACTGGCAGGACTTCGTCAACGGCGCGGCGAAGCTGAAGCTGCGTGACGTGCCCAGCGAGTACGACCTGATCGACGTCGCGTTCGCCGAGACCGGTTCGCAGCCGGGCCAGCTGACCTTCGCGGTCGACCCGGGGCTCGCCTCGGCGCTCGGCGGCTACACCGACGCGGAGTTCAAGTCCGACATCGCCACCCTGCACAGCCGCGGCAAGAAGGTCATCCTGTCCGTCGGCGGCGAGGCCGGCCGGGTCAGCGTCGGCGACTCGACCGCCGCGACCAACTTCGCCAACAGCGCGTGGTCGCTGATGCAGCAGTACGGCTTCGACGGCATCGACATCGACCTGGAGAACGGCCTCAACCCGACCTACATGGCGCAGGCGCTGCGCTCGCTGCGGGCCAAGGCCGGCGCCAACCTCATCATCACGATGGCGCCGCAGACGATCGACATGCAGTCCACCGGCGGCAGCTACTTCGCCCTGGCACTGTCCATCAAGGACATCCTGACGGTCGTCTACACCCAGTTCTACAACTCCGGCAGCATGCTCGGGTGCGACCAGATGGCGGCGTACTCGCAGGGCACCGTCAACTTCATGACCGCCCTGGCCTGCATCCAGCTGGAGAACGGGCTGCGACCCGACCAGGTCGCCCTGGGCCTGCCCGCCGGTCCCGGCGCGGCCGGCGGCGGCGTGGTGGCCCCGGCCCTGGTCAACCAGGCGCTGTCCTGCCTCGCCTTCGGCACCAGCTGCGGCACGTTCAAGCCGCCGCACACCTACCCCGGTATCCGCGGCGCGATGACCTGGTCGATCAACTGGGACGTCACCAACGGCAACAACTTCGCCAAGACGGTCAAGCCGCACCTGGCGACGCTGCCCTAACGCTTTCTTCCCCAACACAGTGAGGAGGGCGGGTGTCCCAGCACCCGCCCTCCTCGCCCGTTCAGGGTGGTTTTTCTATTCCGCCAGCTCCGGGAACCACAACGCGATCTCACGCTTCGCGCTGTCGACGGAGTCGGAGGCGTGCACGAGATTCTCCCGGTTGGACAGCGAGAAATCGCCGCGGATGCTGCCCGGCACGGCCTTGCGGCCGTCGGTGGAGCCGATGAGCGTGCGGATGACGCCGATCGCCTCGTCGCCCGACACGACCAGCGCGACCAGGTTTCCGCTGGTCATGAAGTCGCGCAGCGGCGGGTAGAAGTCGCGCTCCACGTGCTCGGCGTAGTGCTGGTCGGCGAGGGCCCGATCCATGGTGCGCAGCCGCATCGCGTCGATCGCGAGGCCCTTGCGCTCCAGGCGGCCGACGATCTCGCCGACGAGTCCACGACGCACGGCATCAGGCTTGATCAAAACGAGCGAACGCTCGGCCACGACATGCCTCCAAGATGGGTCCTGTACTGCCACCGAGCCTACCGAGCGTCACCGCCCCCGACCCGCCCGGGTGCCGAAGACTTCCTTTCCGGCGATGATCAGGCATAGCCTGATGTCAGTCGTCTGGGGAGGTCGACTTGCCGTCCAGCAATCGTGCACAGGACACCGGCAGCAGGAAACTCGTGATCGCACTGCTCATCGTGGTCGGCGGTTTCCTGGCATTCTGCGGATTGGGTATGACCAACGCCTTGGTGGTCGCGTTGGGCATCATCCTGGCCGCGGCCGGTCCGGTGCTGATCCTTGTCCTGAACTCGCGCAACAAGGTGCGGCAATACGTCTACGGCACAGCGAGAGTCGCCGATATCTCGCCCCGCCCGACGACCGACGGCCGGACCGCGCGCGGGCGCCTCAAGCTCGTCGTGAGAGCGACCGGCGTCAACGGTGTCACGGTCTCGACCGTCGACCCGGCGATCCCGCTCGACAAGTGGCCCGACGCCGGCGCGACCCTGCCCGTCCAGGTCCTCAAGGGCAACCCGCGCAAGCTCGCCGTCGTGTGGGACAAGGTCCAGTCGCACCAGGACGCCCAGGCGTCGGAGCGCCGCTCGGCCGCCGGCACCCCGCGCTACTCCTTGGACGGCGACGAGCTCGACGTCGTCGACTCCCCCACCGACGACTACGAGCGCGAACGCGAACGCGCCCAGCGCGCCACCGCGGCGACCGGCGCCGGCCCGGGCAGCACCGGTCTCGGCGGCGGCCCTGGCCTCGGCGGCGGCCCCGGTCTCGGCGGTGGTCCCGGTGTCGGTTTCGGCAGCGGTCCCAGCGGCGGATTTGGCGGCGGTCCCGGCGACGGTCTCGCTGGCGGATTCGGCGGCGGTTCGCCGTACGAACGGCCGGGCGAGGACCTGCCGCCGGACAACCGGCCGACGCTCACCGACCTGCCCCCAATCTCGGCCCCGGTCATCGAGCCGGTCCGGCTGTCCGGCGGCGACCACCCCGGCCAGACCAGGCCCGCCCCACGCCCGACCTATCCCGCCCCGGCACCGGGTCTGGCCCCGGGCACACCCGGCCCGGCGCCCGCCGTCTTCGCCGACCCCGGCACGCCCTCGACGACCGGCCCGTCCAAGACGCCGTCCGGGACGACGGGCGCTTCCACGACGGGCGCTTCCACGACGGGCGCTTCCACGACGGGTGCTTCCACGACGACGGGCGAGCGCGCGGCAACCGGTGACCACGCCTTGACCGGCGACCGCACGACCACCGGCGACCGCGTGGCGACCGGTGGGCACGCGATGACCGCGGGCGCCGCCGGTGGGACGGCGCTCGCCGGGACCGCCGACGTCAGGGGCGCCCACGCGGGTGTCGCCACCGACGACACCCCGATGGTGGTCCGCCTGCCGTCCACCCCGGTCCGTGGCGGCGCCGGCCGTCGCCGGCCGAGCCCGCGCCCCCGCCCCGGGACGCACGACCGCGCCCCCGCCCGGACCACCGACACGCCCGTTGGCCCCACCCCGGAGGAAACCCCGCCCGCGGCGAAGGCACCGGCCGCCGTCACGAGACCGATCGTCATGACGAAACCGACGGCGGCGACGAATCCGGCCTCGGCGGCAGGACCAGCTGCGGCGACAGGATCGGCCGCGGCGACGGAACCAGCGGTCGTGACGGAATCCGCCGCACCGCCCGCACCCACTGCACCGTCCGCCGACGCCGCGACGCCCGCGCACGCTGCGACGACGGAAACGCCCGGGGCGGAGACGGAGATCGGGACGCACGCGAACCCGGCGTACACGATCCCGGAAGCCGGATCGCCACTCTCCCCGCCGCCCGACCTGCCCGCCTCGGACCTGCACGGCTCAGACCTGCACGGCTCAGACCTGCACGGCTCAGACCTGCACGGCTCGGACCTCCCCGGCCCGGAGCCGGTCGGACCTCCCGCGGTCGTGCCGCTGACCAAGGCCGGGGCACCGTCAGGGCCCGAGCCCGAGACGGCGGTAGAGGGCGGTGTCGACCGTCCCGGCGGGGAGCCGGCAGGCACCGCCGTCCTGCCCTCGGGCATCACCTGGTGGCCCGACCGCGAGACCGAGCAGCTGCCGACCAGACGCGCGGAGCACGCCGGCATCACCGACGCCGGGCCGGACGTTGGACCCGCACCCGTCAGCGAGGCCGAGCCGGTCGCCGAGCCGGCCGACAGCCGCGGTCAGGACACCACGGTGGCGGACAGCGCCGCGGTGCCGCCGCTGCGGTCCGCCACCGAGGCGGCGGCCGGCGACGGCACGTCCACGGTCCGGCCGTGGGGGTCGGTGGACGCCGGTGGGCGCACGACGTCGGCGTGGTCGAGCAACGGGCACTCCCGGGACGCCGCGCCCAACGGGACGACGTCCGGCTGGCCGAAGCCGGGCGGCGCCGCCACGACCGACGCCGGCGACGACGAGGACGAGGAGCACGCCGCCCCGAATCCGTACGCCACCGAGCACTACGTCGGTGAGTCGCCCGAGGACCAGCTGGAGGAGCAGCCGCCGTCCGAGGGGGCGGTCGGGCAGTTCCTGGCGACCGAGCAGCGCCAGCAGTCGCTGCCGCTCGACGGCGTCAACGGCGTGAGCATCACGCTGATCGTGTCGGACCTGGAGCGGTCCCGGCGTTTCTACCGCGACACCCTCGGCCTCACCGAGCTCGACAGCGGCGACTCCTCGGCGGTCCTCGCCACCGGCGACGCCAGGGTCGTCCTGCGCCGGGTCGCCGACATGCCGCCGGTCGACCGCCGGGTGGTGCACCTGAATCTCGAGGTCCCCGACGTGTACGAGGCGTACGAACGCCTCCGTGAGCAGGGCGTCGACTTCGTCCACCGGCCGCGGGTCGTCCCGCAGGGCGAGCAGCTGGAGTTGTGCTCGGCGACGTTCCGCGACCCGGACGGCCACGCCATCGCCCTGACCAAGTGGGAGCTGCGGCGTTAGAGCCCGTAGCGGCGGAGGGTCTCCTCGGCGGAGCGGCGCATCAGGTCGCGCAGTTCCGCCGGGGCGAGCACCTCGACGTCCGGGCCGAAGCGGCCCAGGTCGACGCGGGCGTGTTCGAGCGACTCGATCGGCAGGACGACCCGGACCCAGCCGTCGGCGTCGGGCGGGCCGGCGGTGTCGCGCAGCGCCCGCTCGGCGACGGGGCCGAGCATCCACCACATGCTCGCCGCTCTGGGGCCGACGAGGACGGTGGCGTCGCCGCCGCGGTACAGCGTGCGCTGCAGACGATCGGACCACTCGGTCCAGTAGTCGCGCAGGTCGAAGCCCTCGGGCCGGTCGAAGCGCCCGTCCAGGACGGTGGCGGTGTCGATGCGGGAGATCCGGTAGGCGTTGACGCGTTCCCTGCCGCGGGCGACGACATACCAGGCGGTGCCCTTGAGGACCAGGCCGAGCGGGTCGACGGTGCGCTCGACCTGGGTGCCGTCCCATTTGCGGTACAGCAGCAGCAACCGGCGCTGCTCCCACACGGCGCCGGCGACGGTGTCCAGGTGCGGCGGGGCCTCCGGGTCGCGGAACCATCCGGGCGCGTCGACGTGGACGCGTTCCTGGATGCGGGCGGCCTGGGTGCGCTGCTCGAGGGGCATCGCGGCGAGGAGCTTCAGCTGCGCCGCGTCGAGGGTCGGCCCGAGCCCGAGGTGCCCGGCGGTGGCGCCGCTGCCGGCGAGGAACAGGGCGGCCGCCTCGTCCGTGGTGAGCCCGGTGAGCGTCGTGCGGTACCCGTCGACGAGCTGGTAGCCGCCGGCGGGGCCGCGGTCGGCGTACACGGGGACCCCTGAGGCGGAGAGGGCCTCGATGTCGCGGTAGACGGTGCGGACCGACACCTCGAGCTCGTCGGCGATCTGCTGCGCGGTGAGCCGGCCGCGGGTCTGCAGCAGCAGGAGCGTGGACAGCAGCCGGCTCGCCCGCACGGCTCAGGGTTTGTTCGCGTAGACGGATCGTCGCACGTACAGGACGTATCCCCAGGTCAGGCCGAAGACGATGCCGAGCGCCAGCAGCGACCAGTGCAGGAACCCGCCGGCCAGCAACCCGACGGGCACGACCAGCCCCGCGAACCACGCCCAGTCGTACTTCAACATCCCGCAGAGGACGAAGCTGAGCACGGCCAGGCCGACACAGAGCCAGATGGCCGCCGTCGACTGGCCGAGCTTCGCCAGGGGCAGCAGCGCCATCAGCAGGACGATCCCGAACACGACGAGCGCGGACGCGCCGACGCCGCGGACGGCGCCGCCGGGGTTCTTCAGTCCGGTAGTGCTCACGCCGCCACCTTCCTCATCGCTTCAGCAGCCCGCGCGCGTCGGCGACGGTGACGACCGAGCCGGTGACGAGGATGCCGATGGAGCCGGGGATCGCGTTGTCGGACTCGGCGAGGGTCACCGCGGTGTCGATCGCGTCGGGGAAGTCCGGCACCACGTGGACCCGTTCGGGCCCGTACAGCTCCTCGGCGATGGCACCGAGCTGCGCGGCGGACATGGCCCGCGGGGAGCTGTTGCGGGTGCAGACGATGCTCTCGGTTATCGGCTCGAGGAGCTCCAGCATGCCTTCGACGTCCTTGTCGGCGAGGGCGGCGACGACGGCGACGAGCCCGCTGAACGCGAACTCCTCGTTGAGCGCCCGGACGGTCGCCTGCATGCCGGCCGCGTTGTGGGCGGCGTCGACGAGGATCGGCGGTGACTTGCGGACCCGTTCGAGCCGGCCGGGCGACGTGGCGCCGGCGAACCCGTCGCGGACGGACTCGGCGTTGAGGGCGCGTTCGTTGCCCGCGCCGAGGAAGGCCTCGACCGCGGCCAGGGCGATCGCCGCGTTCTGCGCCTGGTGCTCGCCGTGCAGCGGCAGGAAGATGCCCTCATACGTGCCGGAGAGGCCCTGCAGGGTGAGGACCTGCCCGCCGACGGCGAGGTCGCGCCGCACGACGGCGAACTCGCGGCCCTCCCTGGCGATCGTCGCGCCAACCTCGGCGCAGCGCTCCAGGATCGGGCCCATCGCCTCGTCGGGCTGCGCCGCGCAGATCAGCGTGGATCCCTTGTGCACGATCCCGGCCTTGGCGAGGGCGATGTCCTCGATGGTGTCGCCGAGCCATTCGGTGTGGTCGAGGCCGATCGGCGTGATGACGGTCGTCTGCGCCTGGAGCACGTTGGTGGAGTCGTCGGCGCCGCCGAGGCCGACCTCGACCACGGCGACGTCGACGGGCGCGTCGGCGAACGCGGCGAACGCCATCGCCGTCGTCATGTCGAAGTACGTCAGCGGCGCGTCGGCGCGCGTGTCGAGGTATTCGGCGAGCGGCTGGACCTCGTCGTAGATCTCGACGAACCGGTCCTCGCTGATCGGCTCGTCCTCGATGCTGATCCGCTCCCGGATCGTCTGCAGGTGCGGGCTGGTGTACCGCCCGGTCCGCAGCCCGTGCGCGCGCAGCAACGAGTCGATCATCCGGGCCGTCGACGTCTTGCCGTTGGTGCCGGTGATGTGGATCGCCGGATACGCCCGCTGGGGGCTGCCCATGAGGTCGAGCAGCCCCTCGATGCGGCCGAGGTCGAACACCATGCGGGTGAAGCCCCGGCCGTTGAGCTCCTGCTCGACCTCGTTGAACCGCCCGGGACCGCTCATGCCAACGCGTCCAGTTGTCCCGTGATCCGGGCCAGGTCGGCCTCGGCGGCGGCGAGGCGCTGGCGGATCTTCTCCACGACCGGCTCGGGTGCCTTGTCGGTGAACGCCGGGTTGTCGAGCTTCGCCCGGCACTGCGCGGCTTCCTTCTCCGCGGCGGCCTTGTCCTTGCCGAGCCGGGCCCGCTCCGCGGCGACGTCGATCGTGCCGCGGGTGTCGAGCTCGACGGTGACCCCGACGCCGACGCTGAGCTTCGCGGTCGCGGCGAACTCCGCGCCGGGCGCGTCGAGCCGGGCGAGGGACCGGATGAGCCCCTCGTGCGCGGACAGGCCGGCCGCGTCGAGGCCTTCCAGGCGGGCGACGACCTTCTGGGCGGGCTTGACGCCCTGGTCGGCGCGGAACCGGCGGACCTCGGTGACGACCCGCTGCAGGTCGGCGACCTCCCGCTCGGCCGCGTCGTCCACCAGCCGCTGGTCGGCGGCCGGCCAGGCGGCCCGCACCAGGGTCGGCGCCCCGGTCAGCGTCGTCCACAGCTCCTCGGTCACGAACGGCGTGATCGGGTGCAGCAGCCGCAGCAGCTGGTCGAGCACGTGGCCGAGGACCCGCTGCCGCTGCGGGGTCATGGCCCCCTTCGACAGCTCCAGATACCAGTCGCACACGTCGTCCCACGCGAAGTGATAGAGCGTGTCGCAGACCTTCGCCAGCTCGAACGCCTCGAACTGCTCGTCGACCTCGGCGACGACGTGCTGCAGCCGGGACAGGATCCACCGGTCGACGGTCGACAGGTCCTCGGTGGGCAGGTCACCCTCGACGGTCGCGCCGTTGGACAGGCCGAACCTGGTCGCATTCCACAGCTTGTTGCAGAAGTTGCGGGCGCCCTGCACCCACTCCTCGCTGACGGGCACGTCCGCGCCGGGGTTGGCGCCGCGGGCGAGGGTGAAGCGGGTCGCGTCGGCGCCGAACCGGTCGATCCAGTCGAGCGGGTCGACGACGTTGCCGAACGACTTCGACATCTTCTTGCCGTGCTGGTCACGGACCATGCCGTGGAGCATGACGACGTCGAACGGCTGGCGGCCGTCCATCGCATACAGCCCGAACATCATCATCCGGGCGACCCAGAAGAACAGGATGTCGTAGCCGGTGACCAGGACGCTGGTCGGGTAGAACTTCGCCAGGTCGGGGGTCTCGTCGGGCCAGCCGAGCGTGGAGAACGGCCACAGCGCCGAGGAGAACCAGGTGTCGAGCACGTCCTGGTCCTGCGTCCAGCCGTCGCCGGCGGGCGGCTGCTCGTCGGGGCCGACGCACACGACCTCGCCACCCGGCCCGTACCAGACGGGGATGCGGTGCCCCCACCACAGCTGCCGGGAGATGCACCAGTCGTGCATGTTGTCGACCCAGCCGAAGTAGCGCTTGGTGAGCTCCGGCGGCTCGACCCGGACCCGGCCGTCGCGGACGGCGTCGCCGGCGGCCTTGGCCAGGGGCTCGGTCTTCACGAACCACTGCAGCGACAGCCGCGGCTCGACCGTGGTGCCGCACCGCTGGCAGTGCCCGACGGCGTGCACATAGGGCCGCTTCTCCGCGACGATGCGCCCCTCGGCGCGCAGCGCGGCGACGACGGCGGGACGCGCCTCGAAGCGGTCCAGGCCGAGGAACGGGCCGTGGACCGTGATGACGCCGTGCTCGTCCATGATCGTGAGGCTCGGCAGGTCGTGCCGCTGGCCGATCTCGAAGTCGTTGGGGTCGTGCGCGGGGGTCACCTTGACCGCGCCGGTGCCGAACGCCGGGTCGACGTGCGCGTCGGCGACGATCGGAATCCGCCGGCCGGTGAGCGGCAGCTCGACCTCGGTCCCCACCAGGTGCTTGTAGCGCTCGTCGTCCGGGTGCACGGCCACCGCGGTGTCACCGAGCATGGTCTCGGCCCGGGTGGTCGCGACGACGATCGCGTCGGCGCCGTCGCCGTAGCGGATGGAGACGAGCTCACCGTCGTCGTCGGAGTGCTCGACCTCGATGTCGCTCAGCGCGGTCAGGCAGCGCGGGCACCAGTTGATGATGCGCTCGGCGCGGTAGATGAGGCCGTCGTCGAAGAGCCGCTTGAAGATGGTGAGGACTGCGCGGGACAGGCCCTCGTCCATGGTGAAGCGCTCGCGGCTCCAGTCGACGGAGTCGCCGAGGCGGGTCATCTGCCCGAGGATCTTGCCGCCGGACTCGGCCTTCCACTCCCAGACCTTCTCCACGAACGCCTCGCGGCCCAGGTCGTGCCGGGACTGCCCGGACGCGGCGAGCTGCCGCTCCACGACGTTCTGGGTGGCGATGCCGGCGTGGTCCATGCCGGGCAGCCACAGCGCCTCGAAGCCCTGCATCCGCTTGCGGCGGGTGATGGCGTCCTGGACGGTGTGGTCGAGGGCGTGACCGATGTGCAGCGATCCGGTCACGTTCGGTGGCGGCAGCACGATGGCGAACCCGGGCTTGTCGCTGGCCGCGTCCGCCTTGAACAGACCGTCGGCGACCCATTGCTCATACCGCCGCTGTTCTACCTCGCCGGGCGCATACTGGGCCGAGAGCATCGAGGCAGTGGGGGCGGTCGGCTCGGCCGGCGTGTCACCGGGGCCGGGCGTGCGTTGAGTCTCCGTCACATAGCGAGTCTAGAACTTCGCGTGCGGGGTCTACGCTCGCCATTGCCCCCTCACTCAGGAGACTGATCGACGGTGACTTACCCGCCCCGCCCGTCCGACGACGACGAGCCTCGCTCGCAGCCGTTCCAGCCGCAGTCGTATGACCTGGCGCCGGAGTTCGGCACGCAACAGGCTCCGAGTGACGGGTCCTATCAGCAGCAGCCCGGACCGTACGGCCCGCCGCAGTCCTACCAGCAGCCGGCGTACCAGCAGCCGCAGTACCAGCAGCCGGCCTACCAGGACCCGTACCAGGCCTCGGCGCCGCCGTATCAGCCGCAGCAGCCGTTCCCGGCGCCCGGGCCCGCCTTCACCCCGCCACCGCCTCCGCCGCCGCGCCGCGGCAAGGGGTTGAAGATCACCCTGGGCATCCTGGCCGCGGTGCTGCTGGTCTGCGGGGTGGGCTGCGGCGTCTTCCTGTATCCGATCCTCTCGGCGAGCGGCACCACGGTGACCGCGCCGGCGACGCTGCCCGGCGGGCTGAAGAAGAAGACCGACGACACCATGCAGAAGATCGTCGACGAGATGGAGCGTGACCTGCGCGCCGACGTCGGCGACGTCAAGCAGGTCGCGGCCGGCATCTACAGCGACGGCGACGACAGCAAGCTGGTCGTGCTCGTCGCGGCCACGTCGACGGTGGTCTTCCCCGACGACGAGGTCGACAACGCGTTCAGCGGCTTCAACGCGACCGGCGCCGGCGGCGGGGTCGCCGGGCAGACCAGCTACCCGGCCGGCGACCTGGGCGGCACGGTGAAGTGCGCGAACGGCACCGAGGACGAACTGTCGATGACCCTGTGCGTCTGGGCCGACCACGGCAGCGTCGGCATCGCGATCTTCATCGAGCGGGAGCTCCAGGAGTCCTCGGACCTGTTCCTGCAGATCCGCGACGAGGTCGAGCACCGCTGATCGCCGCTCGTTTCCGCAGGTGTACCGGTGGGGCCGGGCCGTTCTGGTCCGGCCCCGCCGCGCGTAGTGGGGCTTGCTAGGCTGCGCCGATGGTCGATCTTCCGGGGATCTCCTCCTCCGCCTCACCCGACGAGGACGATTTCGATGAGGAGCCCCGCTCCTCCGTCAACGTGAAGAAGGTCGCGATCGTCTGCGGTGCCCTGGCGGGCGTCGCGCTGCTCGGGTCCGCGGTCGTCTACGGCCCGACGGTCCTGCGCGTGACCCAGCAGAGCGACACGAAGGTCTCGACGCCCCCGCAGATCGGCTCCTTCACGCTGTTCTCCACCGACGACGCGCAGAACACCGCCGAGTACGTGCGGGACGCCGTCGTCACCGAGGTGAGCCTCGACAAGAGCGTCGGCGCGATCTACCGGGACCAGAACGGCCCGTCGGAGGTCCGCACGGTCATCCTCGTCGCCGGCACCGGCAAGATCTGGAAGCCGGAGCGCTCCCTGGAGGGCGCGTTCAAGGCGGTCGCGGGCGGGGACGCCGCCGGGATCGGCAACGTCCACGACATCGACGCCGGCGACCTGGGCGGGGTGGCCCGGTGCGGCGAGATCGAGGACAAGGACGGCGCTATGGCTGTGTGCGGGTGGGCCGACAACGGCTCGCTCGGAGTGGCGCTCTTCCCGGGCCGGCAGGTCACCGACGCGGAGAAGGCATTCCTGGAGCTGCGCGCCGCGGTCGAGCAGCGCTGAGCTTGTCGCGGTTCTTCTTGCCGAACCGCATTCTTCCGCATTCTTCCGCTGAAAGGGCAGTAGCCCCCGACCGTGAGGTCGGGGGCTACTGCGAAATTTTGTCCGGCGGCGTCCTACTCTCCCACACTCTCTCGGGTGCAGTACCATCGGCGCTGGAGGGCTTAGCTTCCGGGTTCGGAATGGGAC